>DATHQG010000034.1:0-7049 GCA_035483075.1 Edaphobacter sp.
CGATCGAAGCGCGTTATTGTGAAGCTGCTGGGTGTCGCAAAAGGATGATGTCGACGCGGCGGTTCTGGGTGCGTCCGTCTTCGGTGGCGTTGCTGGCGACGGGATGAAACTCGGCGTAGCCAGCGGCGGAGAGGTTGGCGGGGTTGATGGGCCCGCGCTCGAGGAGAAGACGGGCGATGGCGGTGGATCGCGCAGTGGACAGCTCCCAGTTGCTGGCGAACTGCGCGGTGTGGATGGGGACGTTGTCGGTGTGGCCTTCGATACGGAGCGGCCCGGCGGGCAGCGTTGTGGCGAGGATGGACAGCATGGGGACGGCTGCGGCGCGCACCTCGGCTGATCCGGAGGGGAAGAAGCCCGCCTCGTGCAAGGAGATGACGAGACCGTCTGGGTTGATGCGCATGGTCATGCCACCAGAAGGAATGTGGCCGGCGGCAACCTGTTCGGCGAGTAGTTTGGTGAGGCGCGCTTTGGTTTGCTCCTGGGTCTCTGTGCTTGTGGTGGGGAGCGGCGGAGTGAGAGCTGCAGGGGTCGCGTCGGTGATAGCCGCCGCGTTGGCGTCGGTGAGTGGTGGTTTTTTTGAGTGGGCGTCGAAGGTCCCGAGGGGCGTGAAGGCAGATTGCATCGCTTCGGCGAGTTTTATCTGCTTCTTCTTGTCGGTCTGGCTGGCGGCGAAGAGGACGACGAAAAAGGCGAAGAGAAGCGTGATGAAATCGGCGTAGGAGACTAGCCAGCGCTCATGGTTGACATGCTCGGGGCGCTTTTTCTTGGTCATACCTTGACCTCCGAGTGCTTTGCGGAGCCCGCCGGTTCGGAGTCGAAGAGATAGGTGCGGAGTTTAGTTTCGATCATGCGCGGGTTCATGCCCTCGAGTATGGAGATGACGCCTTCGAGCACCATCTCCTTGATCATCTGTTCTTCGAGATGGCGAAACTTGAGCTTGCCGGCCGCGGGCAGGCAGATGAGGTTGGCGAGGGCGACTCCGTAGATCGTGGCAACGAACGCGACAGCGATGCCCCGGCCGACCTCGTCGATGTTTGAGAGGTTCTTCATCACCTGGATGAGGCCCAGGACGGCGCCAATGATGCCGACGGTCGGGGAGTAGCCGCCGGCGGCTTCGAACACTGCGGGAATCTTTTCTTCGATCTCGGATTTGTTGTCGAGCTCGAGTTGCATGATCTTGCGGACCTCGCTGGGTTCGGTCCCGTCGACGGCGAGCATCAGGGCCTGTCTGAGGAATGGGTCGGCGATGGTGGCGAGGTCGGCGTCGAGCGAGACGATGCCGCTTCTGCGGGCCTTGTTGGCGAAGCTGACGATTTGCGCAAGGGTGGCTTCGCCGTTCGAGCTTTTGTGCAGGAAGATCTTAGTGATTGCTTTGAGCGCGGCGACGAAGATCTTCAAGGGGAACTGGAGCATGACCGCCCCAATGGTGCCACCAAAGACGATCAGGGCTGCGGTGGGCTGGGTGATCTGAGCGATGCTGCCGCCCTCGATCATCATGCCGGCGAGAATGCCGAGGACGGCGAGTGCGATTCCACCGATGCTGGCGATATCCATGGGTCTCCTCTTCCAGAGTGAAGCTGATTATTCGCCGGAGGCGTTGTTGGCGCGATCGCGGACACGCTGGCCGGCGTCGTGAGCTGATTTTGCGCTAAGAGAAGATGCGGCCTCGGGCCACGCTCTGCGCAGGACCGCTGCTCGATAGTCCAGGGTGCGCTGAGAGACCTCGGCACAGGGCTCCAGAACGACGAGCTTCTCGCCGGTGATCAGGGTGAGCACCGTGTCGGGCGCGGCCTCGGCGTACTTGATGAGGTCGCAGTTGATGGCGAGCCGGCTGCCGTTGAGGCGTGTTAGTTCGATCATGTGTGGAGTTCCTTCCGCTTCTCTCATCGGCAGAGAAATCATTGGCAATAGCAGACGCGGTGGACGATGAGGTAGAGAGGAAAGGAACCACTTCTAAAGTACGCGGAGCGGGGGGCCGATGAGGTGGTGGAACGCGGAGCCTTCCGCATGGTGAATCGGATCTCACGAGCTGCTGCGTCAGCGATATGAGTTTGCCGGGCGGTCACTCGGGGCGCGTCGCGGCAACTCAAACCAAGCAGTACAGGAGCGTTTCCTTATGTCCTTGGGCATTCTTACAAACGTTGCAGCAACTTATGCAGAGAACAATCTCAATCAGACGCAGGGCAGTCTCCAGACTGTTCTCCAACAGCTATCTTCAGGTTCGCGCATCAACAGCGGTGCGGACGATGCGGCCGGCCTTTCGGTTGCAGACGGACTTCATGCCAATGAGGCCGCACTGACGCAGTCCGCGCAGAACGCACAGAACGGCGTTGGCTTGCTGCAGACCGCCGATGGCGCGTTGTCGCAGGTGACGAACCTCCTTGATCGCGCGGTAACGCTGGCCACCGAGGCCGCCAACGGCGGTCTGACGACGGCGCAGTCGACCGCAGCCGACACTGAGTTCCAGAGTATCGTGACCGAGATTGGAAACATCGGCACCTCCACGAACTTCAACAGCACGAACGTTTTCTCGGCGACGGCGACAAACTTTGTTGTCAGCGATGGAACGGCTGGAGGAACTACAACGATTGCTGCGACCACCGGAGCATTGTCGAATGCGAGCATTGGTACTGCGACCGGCGGCGGAGCGGGAGTCGATCTGTCTTCTTCGGTGCTGACGAGTGCGACTGCGGCGACGACTGCCTTGGGCAACATTACCGACGCGATCGCCGATGTTGCAAACCAGCGTGGTGCGATCGGCGCCAACATCAACCAGTTGAATGCGGCCGCCAACGTTGCCAGCTCGGAGGAGGTCAATCTTTCCTCTGCAGAGAGTGCGATCCGTTCGACCAACTATGGTCAGGCGACCAGCGATCTGGCCAAGTACCAGGTGCTGAGCCAGACCGGTATCAGCGCCCTGGCGCAGGCCAACAGTGTGCAGCAGGAGATCCTGAAGCTGCTGCAATAAGCTGCATTGGAGTGGCGGCGGCCAGGTGCAGTTGGTCTGATCGCCGTCGTTTCAGTTTCGCCGTATTTAGTTTCTTCTAATTTTCAGACGGTGAAGTTTGGCTCGCCTATTGCTTCGGTCAGGGCGAACAAGAACCGGAAGGCGAGAATGGGCACAGTCGGGTTGAGCTTTGGATCAGCAACGAGCGGCCAAGGGTTTGACGTTGCTTCGACCGTGACGCAAGTCCAGGCGTCGGAGCAGGCGATCGAGACTCCGTGGAAGAACCAGCTGACCGCGTTGCAGGCCCAGGACACGGTCCTGTCTACGCTTGGAAGTGATCTTGCGACGCTGACGACGAGCCTGCAGGCGCTGACGGACTTCGACGGTGTCTTCTCGGAGAAGCAGGGATCGAGTTCCAATACCGATCTGCTGAGTCTTACCTCCGCCAGTGTGGCTGCCTCTGCTGGCAGTCATACCATCGTCGTCAATTCGCTGGCACAGACATCTTCGGAGAGCTCGAGTGCGGTTACCGACGCGAACGACACGCTTTCCGGCAGTCTTACAATCCAAGGACACACCTTCAGTGTAGATAGCGCGGACAATGACACAACGCTGGCATCGTTGGCTTTCGCTATCAATTCTGCCGATATTGGCGTGAACGCAAACGTCATCACAGATTCGACTGGGTCGCGGCTCTCTCTTGTCAGCGGGACCAGTGGGACGGCAGGACAGCTTTCAGTCTCTGGATCGATCTCAGGTGCGTCGTCTGGATCAATCTCGTTTTCAAGCAGTCAGGACGGTAAGGACGCGAGCTTGACGGTAGATGGCGTGGCGATTACGAGCAGTTCGAATACTGTGAGCGATGCGATCCCCGGAGTGACCTTTCAACTGCTAGGTGCTGCGCCGGGAACCCCGATCCAAGTGGAGATTACGAACGACAATACGGACATTGGAACGGCAATGAGCAAGTTTGTGACTGCTTATAACGCAGTGATCAATGACATCAATGGCCAGGAGAAGGACGACTCAAGTGGGAACGCTGAGCCGCTATTCGGAAACCCAACGCTGGCCCTGATTCAGAGCCAGATTGCGGGGTCTCTTTTTGGCGGTGCCGCAAGCGGGGCGATCAGCAATATTACGCAATTGGGTATCGGGTTGAACGACGATGGCACCTTGACGCTGGATGCGGACACGCTGAATTCAGCGCTCAACTCCAACTTCTCAGACATGACCGGGTTCCTCCAGAACTCGGGGAGCTTTGGCCAGACATTGGCGTCCTCGCTGAATAACCTGGGAACGCAGGCGCCGAATGGCGCGGTCTATCTCGCGCAGCAGCAAAACACGGCGCAAGAGGCAGCGCTGAAGACCAGCATCAGCAATGAAGACACTTTGCTGACAGCGCAGAAGGTCCAGCTGACGGACGAGCTGAATACGGCGAACCAGGTCCTGCAGTCGATTCCGAGCCAGTTGAACCAAGTGAACGAGATGTACAGCGCCATTACTGGCTACAACCAGGACCCGAACGGATAAGCGGATGGATGAGATGAGTTATCAACAGCAGGCACTTGCCGGAGCGACCGGGGTTGAGTTGATTGTGGCGCTTTACGACGGCCTTGTTCGTTTCCTTTATCGGGCGATGCAGTCTGTTGAGGAGAACGACGTTCATGGACGGCGCATTGCAGTGAAGAAGGTGCTGGATATTTTGATGTATCTACAGGCGCGGTTGCGGCCTGATGTTGATGGGTCTGTTGCTGCTTCGCTTGCTGATTTTTATTCGACGATGTTCACGTTGACACTCGAGGCTTCACATCTTGAATCGAAGGAGCAGTTTCAAGAGGTGATTTCTTTTGTTCGCAATGTTCGCGAAGCATGGGTAGTAGTGGCCCGGGACCCTGAGGCCGGGAGAGTATTGCCACGGGAGCTGCGAACGAGGGAGGAGAAGTTTTTGCCTCCTCTGGAGGTGCTTGCGACGACTGGCGAGGCAGGCGCTTCGCGGTGGTCAGCCTAGCTCAGGCGGTTTGAAGCCTAGGTCGCTACGGCCAACTCTTCTTCCAGACGTTGTTTTTCGAAGAGGCTGGTGTAGTATCCGTTGCGGGCGATCAGTTCCTCGTGGGTGCCGAGTTCAGCGATGCGGCCGGCGACGAGGACGGCGATCTGGTCGGCGTTGCGGGCAGTGGAGATGCGATGTGAGATGAAGATGGTGGTGCGGCCTTCCATGACTCGCTTCAGACCGCTGAGTATGCGCTCCTCGGTGTAGGTGTCGACGCTGGCTAATGCGTCGTCGAGGATGAGGACCTTGGGGTCGCGGATTACGGCGCGGGCGATGGCCGTCCGCTGCTTCTGGCCGCCGGAGAGGGTGAGCCCACGTTCTCCGACCTCGGTGTCGAAGCCTTTGGGGAACTCCTGAATTTCGGTGCTGATGTGGGCGATGGTGGCGGCCTCCTCGACCTGTTCGGGTGAGGCGTCGGGTTTGCCGAAGGCGATGTTCTGGCGAATGGTCTCGGAGAAGAGAAATGTTTCCTGAGGGACGAAGCCGATGCTCTTGCGGAGGGCAGACAGGGTGAAGTTGCGGACGGGCTGGCCGTCGATCAGGACGGTCCCGGGAGCGGCGTCGTGGAGGCGGGGGATGAGACCGACCAGCGTGGATTTTCCGGAGCCGGTGGGGCCTACGATGGCCAGGCTCGATCCCGCAGGAATACGGAGGTTGATGTCGTGGAGCACGGGCGGGGCGTCGGGATAGGCGAAGGTGAGATTGCGGAGCTCGATGTCGCCTGTGACGGGTGAGTCGGTGGCCATGGGAGCGTCGGCGATGTCGGGTTGCTGCTTGAGGAGCTCGTCGATGCGGATGATGGAGGCGGTGCCGCGCTGGAAGAGGTTAACGACCCAGCCGACCGCGATGAGGGGCCAGGTGAGTTGCACCATGTAGACGTTGAAGGCGGTGAACTGGCCGACCGAGATGCGGTGAGAGACGACCTCGTGGCCGCCGACCAGGAGGGTAATCATGAGGGAGAGGCCGAGGACGAACTCAAGCGTGGGCCAAAGCATGGCCATGAGGCGAACGAGATAGAGGCTGCGCTTGATGTACTCCCGGTTAGCGGTTTCGAAGGAGGCGATCTCGGCGTCTTCCTGGGCAAAGGCGCGGATGAGGCGGGCGCCGGAGAAGTTTTCCTGGGCCTTGGCGGAGATGTCGGAGTACATGGCCTGGATGCGCTCGAAACGGCGATGGATGCGGTTGCCGAAGTACTGGACGAGCACGGAGGCGGCAGGCATGGGAACAAAGGCGAAGAAGGTGAGCTTGGGGCTGATGCGGTACATGAAGGGCAGCGCGGCGGCCATGAAGACGATGGTGTTGGCGCTGTACATGATTGCGGGCCCGAGGAGCATCCGGACGGCGTTGAGGTCGTTGGTGGTGCGGGCCATGATGTCGCCGGTGCGATGGGTGTGGTAGTAGTTGGGCGACTGGCGTTCGAGGTTGGCGAAGATGTCATTGCGCAGGTCGAACTCGATCTCGCGCGAGGCGCCGATGATGACCTGGCGGGTGATGTAGAGGAAGATGGCGGATAGGGCCGCGATGAGCAGCAGGATGAGCGCGTGACGAAGGACCTTTTGCTCGGTGAGGCCGCGCTGCATGTCGTCGATCGCGTTGCCGATGACGAGGGGGATAAGAACTTTGATGACGTTGTAGAGGACGGTAGAGATACCGCCCCAGGCGAGCTGTTTCCAGTAACGCCTGAGGTAGGGTGTGAGCGGTTTTAGTTTGTCGAGCATGTCGATTCGTTTACGAGTCGTCGGTCTTTGAATCAGATGAAGTTAGAGGCTTTGAGGATGCGGCGTTGTCTCCGGCTTCGTAGGATCTGCGGGAGGTGGTGGGGTCGAGGGCTTGGCGTTGGGATCTGCTGGTGGCGGCGTGGCTGGTTTGGCTGGGGTCGCTGAATCCTTGGGCGCCGGGGGTGTTTTGGACAATGGTTTCTCATCGCTCTGACTAATCAGTTCGACGTCGAAGACCAGCTCTGACTTAGGAGGAATCGCCCCACGAGCGGTCGTGCCGTAAGCGAGTTGGTAAGGAATGAAGAGGCGACGCTTGCCGCCTACGCGCATGCCG
>DATHQG010000035.1:0-3236 GCA_035483075.1 Edaphobacter sp.
GCCGACGACTCACCCTTAGGATTCGCCACTGTCCCCGCTCCTGCCTCGTTCCCTCACATGATGAGCAACTGGCTCCACGTCGGCCCCGAGGCCCTCTACTGGGGACCGAAGCTTGCCACCGAAGTCTGGAACGTCAAGGAGATCTACATCACCGAAAACGGGGCCTCGTCTGCCGACGTCCTCACCCCCGACGGCCACGTCTACGACTCCGACCGCGTCATGTTCTTCCGCAACTATCTCACCCAGCTCCACCGTGCCGTCTCCGAGGGCGTCCCCGTCCGCGGCTACTTCTGCTGGAGCCTGCTCGACAACTACGAATGGGCCGACGGCTACGCCTACCGCTTCGGCATCCATTACGTCGACTTCGCCACCCAGAAACGCACGCCAAAACTAAGCGCCCACTTCTACAAAGAGGTCATCGCGCGCAACGCCCTCGCCTAAAACAAAGGGCAGTCAGCACAATCACTGACTGCCTCCGAAGACTCCTCTGCATAAGCCGCCTTACCGCATCCCGCCCGCCACCTGAATCAACGAACCAGAGACCCAGCGCGCATCGTCCGACGCGAGAAAAGCCACGACTTCCGCAATATCATCGGGAGTCCCGAGACGCCCAAGCGGCGTGCTCTGCAGCATCTGCTTCTCGAACTCGCTTCCCTCCAGCCCCGAGCTTTTGAAGCCGTCCGTCACCACCGGGCCGGGGTTCACCGAATTCACGCGAATCTTCCTCGGTCCAAGTTCCTTCGCCAGGACCCGCGTAATCGCGTCCACTGCACCCTTGGTGCTGCTATAAATCACCGACATCGGTGGCGTCTGATCGCTCGACACCGACCCAATGTTGATCACGCTGCCACCCTCCGCAGGAAACAGCGCAACGCCCGCCTTCGTCGCCAGCAGCAAACCCGCGACATTGGTCCCGTACATCTGCGCAATGCTCTCCTCGGTAATCGCCTCCAGCGGCGCAAACTGATACACACCTGCGTTGTTCACCAAAACATCGACTCTGCCATACGCCTTCTTCGTCTCGGCAAACAGGTGATCGATCTCCGCCGCCTTCGCCACGCTGCCCCCGACCGCAACCGCGTCCCCGCCGGCCTTCCTGATCGCAGCGACCACCTTGTCCGCCCCTTCCTTACTGGAGGCGTAGTTCACAACGACCTTTGCACCCTGCGCAGCAAGCTCTGTGGCAATGGCCGCGCCAATACCCTTCGACGCGCCCGTGACAACGGCAACCTTACCTGTCAGCTTTCCCATGTCCTTTACCCTCACTTTCATGTCTGTCGAAACATTGCGACAATCATCAAAGTAGATGCCTGAAGTGGCTTCTTGATTTGTGTTCCCTGTGAAGAAAAGATGAAGACCGAAGACCAAAGACCAGTCCAAGCCGCACGGACCGTCTTATGCTCCCCCAATAAGGGCTTCGACGCCGCAAAACTGATAAACTAAGAGGCTGTGACTCCTCCGGCAACAACCGAAGCTGAAGTAGTCGAAGCCACCACATTGGTACGCCCCAAAGTAGGCTTCGTCTCCCTCGGCTGCCCCAAAAACCTCGTCGACTCCGAGGTCATGATGGGCCTGCTCCATCACAACGGGGCCGAACTCACCCCCCGCGCCGAAGACGCCGAGATCATCGTCATCAACACCTGCAGCTTCATCGACTCCGCCAAGCAGGAGTCCGTCAACACCATCCTAGAGATGGTCCAGCACAAGCAGCAGAACGGCGGTAAGGCCCAGCGCATCGTCGTCGCCGGCTGCCTCGTCGAACGCTACCGCGACGAGATCCAGAAAAACATCCCCGAAGTAGACGCAGTAGTCGGTACCGGCGAACTAGAAGCCATCCTCGCCGCCGCCGGCCTTACCCCCACTGGGCACGCGAACAATAACTCCCCCTTCAACATCCTCCCGCAAGGCACGCCAGAAGCCACGATCCACACCCACGCCATCGGCATGGTCGAAACCAACAGCGAGGTCACGCAACTAATCGACCGCGCCCCAAGCGCAGTCAGCCAACACTCACGTCCATTAGCCGACCCCGAGCACGACCGCGAGATCGCCCCGCAACTCCGCATCGTCCAGTCCCTCGCCGAAACCGGCACTACCCACGGCGACGGCCCTCTGCACCACACCGGCAACCACATCACTCACACCACCACAAATCCGGGTGCCCCAGAGCCTGCCCTGAGCCTGTCGAAGGGTCCCGATTCTGGGACCTGGGTTTCCACCACGCTACATCCCTCCCGTCCCGAAGGCGACGCGCGCGAACGGTCTGGCCGCTTCTCCCGAGCCTCATGGGACGGAGCCACCGCCGCCCTCCCCGAGTACCTCTACAACGACGCCACTCCACGCATCCTCACCACCCCACGCGCCTCCGCCTACATCAAAATCGCCGAAGGCTGCGACCATCCCTGCAGCTTCTGCATCATCCCCCAGCTTCGCGGCAAATTCCGCTCCCGCCGCATGTCGTCGATCATCGCCGAAGCCGAAAACCTCATCGCACAAGGGATCCGCGAGATCACCCTCATCGGCCAGGACACCACCTGCTACGGCGAAGACCTCGGCTTCACCGACGGCCTCGCCACCCTCCTCGACGCTCTCGCCGTCCTCCCTGGCCTGCGCTGGCTGCGCTTCCTCTACACCTACCCCAACAAGGTCACAACACGCCTGCTCGAGACGATGGCCAAGCATGACACCATCGCAAAATACTTGGACGTGCCCCTCCAGCACGCCAGCCCCAGTGTCCTCAAGCGCATGAAGCGCGGCGGCAACGCCCAAATCTTCCTCGATCTTATCGCCAAGGCCCGCCGCATCGTCCCCGGCATCGTCATCCGCACCAGCTTCATCGTCGGCTTCCCCGGCGAAACCGAAGCCGACTACCTCGAGCTCGAGTCCTTCATCAAAGCCGCCAAAATCGACTGGCTAGGCGTCTTCACGTACTCCGATGAAGAGGGCGCCAAGGCCTTCGAGCTAGCCGATGAACTCAAAGTCCCCAACCGCACCATCCAATCTCGCCGCCGCAAGCTGATGAAGCTGCAACAAAAGATCAGCACCAAATCCAAAGCCGCCTGGGTAGGCCGCGAGATCGACCTCCTCGTCGAAGGCGAATCCGAAGAGACCGAACTCCTCTGGGAGGGCCGCACCGCGCTCCACGCCCCCGAGATCGACGGCAAAGTCCTCATCAACGACTTCGGCCCCCACGACGAACTAGTCCCCGGCACCTTCTACCGCGCCGAAATCACCGA
>DATHQG010000036.1:0-20055 GCA_035483075.1 Edaphobacter sp.
TGCATTTCCCTGGATGTAGGCTATGTCGGGCAGGCCGTCGTGATTGAAGTCTGCGATGACGATGGGAGTTCCTTTGCCAGGGATGAGCTCGGTTGGCGCAAGAAAGGTGCCGGGCGCCGCGGGATTGTTACGGAAGAACGCGGTATAGTTGTCGCCTGGGCCTGTAACGATGAGATCGACAAGACCGTCGGAGTCGAGATCGGCGGCGAGCACGCGGATGAAGGTGCTATCGACGTTAGACGTAATCGGCAAGTTGGTGGGGGGAAGGAAATGGCCGGGTTTGTCGGCGAGCGAGACGGCCAGGGCATTGGGGTAGGCTTGCACGCTGGCGATGTCGGGGATGCCGTCGTTGTTGAAGTCGGCGACCACGACGTCCGCGAGCGAATTGTACTGGCCGTTGACGGAGAAGTCGATCGTCTGGGCGTAGCGAAGGGCGCTGGTGGAGGTGTAGGTCCCGGGGGTGACGGTGAGCGCGACGGGGGAACTGTTGGCGGCGGCGTCCGCGGTGGTGGCGTGAAAGGCAGCGGTGAGTTGGTGGCTTCCGGGCGCAAAGATGTGGCGCAGGATGGCTGTCCCAGGCGTGAAGCCGGACCCGGAGGTGCTAACGAGCTGGAGGGTCTGAACTTTCTGGGTGCCGTCGAGGATATCGACCATGCCGAAGCGAATGGGACCGGCTGAGTCAGCGACAGTGACCGTGGCAGTGGTGGGGGTGGCAGTGGGCTGGGTGGGAGAGTTGAGCGCGAGCGAGATGGTGACGGGGCTCTGGGCGCCAGCGATGGCGCAAAGAGAAATAAGGAAGAAAGATATGGTCAAAGCGGGAAAACAAAGCAAAGCAGAAAAGCGCATCGTACAAAGAACTCCCGAGGGGATAAACCGAGCAATTTTGTGCCTCGGCGAGTCTACCTTTAGTTAGACAATCAAGGAAGCACCAATTGCTTCCGAGTCTATTTCCGGAAAAACGGGGTTACGGAAAATTGAGGGCGAAGCGTCGCTTCTTGCGCTTTGGACTCGTGAGGCCGGCTCGATGAAGGATGTTCGCCAAGGTATTGTCCACTGACCACTCCACGCTCGAATCTAGCTGCTCTAGCCTCGCCCTAAGCTTCCTCGCTCCCCATGAAGGATACTTGCGGCGCAGTGCCAATATCGCATTCTCGAATCGCGTCGAACCCGTAATTTCCGACAACCCGATCTTGCAGGCACAACGGGAAAGTGTCCGGATAACACGTCAAGCGGGCGCAATCTTGATGCTCAGATGATTTCTTCGAGGGGGCTGGCAGTTTTGCTAGTTGTCAGGGCGGAGCACCTTTTCATAATCTATGAGTTTCGATCAAAGGGAAGTCCGATGAATAAAACGCATTATGAATCCGTGGGTAACGGAACCGTGGACCGTCGCAGGTTTCTCAGTGCTTCCCTTTGCGCCTGCGCCATCAGTCCTCGGCTTGGTTTTTCGCATATGCAGCTTGGGGCAAGCTTGAGTGTGTCTTTGACAAAAGAGCAACGCGACAGCATGACACCGTCACAGGTCATCGATGAATTGAAGAAGGGAAATGAGCGATTTCGTTCGGGGAAGATGGTTCCTACAAATTACCTGGCTCAGAAACGGTCAAGCGCAGCGAACCAGTATCCGGCAGCCGTGGTACTTGGATGCATCGATTCTCGAGTGCCCGCCGAAATCGTATTCGATGCAGGCATTGGAGACATTTTCATCGGACGTGTTGCGGGAAACGTGGTAAACGACGACATGCTAGGCAGCATGGAGTTTGCGTGTGCGGTTTCCGGTGCAAAATTGGTATTAGTTTTAGGGCATTCGGCTTGTGGGGCAGTAAAAGGCGCTATCGACGATGTTGTGCTGGGCAATCTTACCGGACTGTTGGCGCGGATCAAACCAGCGATACCAGCAACGAAGTTTGATGGCGAGAAGTCGAGCAAGAATGGCAGTTATGTTGATGCTGTTGCGCGAACGAATGTCGTACTAGGTCTTGCCGAGATTCGCCGACGCAGTCCAATCTTGGAGGAATTGGAAAAGAAGGGAAGCATCAAAATTGCCGGAGCGATGTACGATCTGACAAATGGAGCGGTGGAGTTTGTCAGCTAATAATTAAAATGGCGGTGCAATTCAAAAGTGTTATCCAGCGATTCGTAACACCGTGACCTCGAAAGTCGTGCGAAGGCGAAGGGACATCCGTACAGGCTCAGCAACTTATCTTTGGTTCACTCCAAATAATTTCAACAACACGTTTACTGGAGGAATTCAGATGAAAAGACCTAATGGGATGATTACTCTTCTTGGTACTCTCTGCCTGCTTGCACCAGCTTTTAAATACTCACAGGCGCAACCGGAAACTGATCGGCCGCGTGGTACCCAGGTCCACGTGGTCATCACAGATATGGCTGTTCAGGATGATGCCGAACTGCCTCGCCTCAGTAAGGAAGACATCAGCGTAAAACAAGGCAAGAACACGCTCACCGTGACGCAGTTACTTCCTGCCCGTGATCAGGCTGCGTCGCTTCAATTGATGGTCCTGATTGATGACACTCTTAATACATCTGCTGTCGGAAATAATTTGAATGACATTCGGGAATTCATTAACGCTCAGCCGCCCTCCGCAGCTATCGGCATAGGCTATATGGCCAACGCCGGCGTGAACGTCGTCCAACAATTCACGACCGATCACGAACTTGCAGTCAAAGCAATCCGTCTGCCGCGTGGCAGCTTTTCGTCGATGGATAGTCCCTACCTATCGTTGATAAGCCTCGCAAAAGGCTGGCCTCAACAAAACATCCGCCGCGTGGTTCTGATGGTCACCGATGGTATCGACCGGCTTCGCGGCGAGACGCCCACAGTCTCGCAACTTGGACCAAGGTTCGGAGGAGGACCCGTGGGACCACCCGTCTATCACAGCATGCCCACCATAAGTGTCGACGCTGACTCCGCAAGTGAAACCAGCCAGCGTTACAACATCATCGTCTACAGCATTTACTCGCCAGGCATTGGCAGGGTCGCACGAAGCGCCTGGGATCTCGATCTTGGTCTGAGCGGTCTCTCGAAAATCGCGGACGAAACAGGAGGCGAATGCTACTCTCTTGGCACTTCTCCCTTGGTCAGCTTCAAACCATATCTGGATCGTCTGCAGAAGAACTTGAATAACCAGTACTATTTGGTCTTTCTCGCTGATCCGAAGAATAAACCTGGTCTTCAGCGCGTACGCATCAGGACGGAGAAGTCAAACTCTGAGATCGCAGCTCCGAACAATGTATGGGTTCCGGCTGCAGGCGCCAAGTAATAAACGGGAAAACCTTCGGCCTCGTGGGAACGGACCAATGCTAGTGGGACTGCAAATCCCGTTTGCGACCGCAGCGCTCTGCTGCTGCCTGCTCACAGCAGCGGCTAGGGCGCAACAACAGGAGCCCGAGGATCCTGAAAATGAGAAGCAGTTTGGCCTCTGGCTCGATCAGGGAATTTCCACCGGCCTTTCCGCGAATAAATCTCTGGATCTCGAATTCCACGAGCGGTTCGACGAGGGAGGGTCCAACCTGTATGAGTACTTCGTCCAAGGCGGGGTTGCCTTTCGTGTGCGGCCCTGGATCACGTTGATGCCGATTTATCGTTACCAGCGCTTTCCTGGAAATCCCAATATTAATTACGAAAACAGATTGCAATTCAATGTCACGTTGAGCACTTCCCACGGCCCGTGGCGGCCAACCCTGCGCACCCTCATCGAGGGACGGTTTGTCGATAACCAATCTGCTTCAGCACGCCTTCGATTTCGCCCCGGCGTCGACTACACCTTGCCCCTTCGCGTGGCGCGGCCTCCGGTGCTCGTGGTGAGCAATGAGTTCTTCATTGTTCCCGGATACAACCCCTTCGCCAACGGTGGCAGCAGCTACACTCAGAACCGCTTTCAGGTGGGAGTACGACTGCCCATCGCCGATTCTTTCTCCGTTCGGCCTTACTACTTATTACAGTCGGTTAACCTGCCCAGCGGCTGGGACACAAACGAAATCTTTGGCATCTCGCTGGCCCTCAGGATTCCGGGCAGAACCAAGTAAGGCGTTGCCGTAAACCGGCCATGGCACCAATGACTCCCGTAAGCGCCACAGGTCTAGTTTTCCGGACTTGGCGTTGTTATTCACGAAAACGGGGTTTCGGCAAATTGGCCTAACCCGACCGGAGTTTCCGATAGGCCGGCTTTGCGGGCGCTACCGGACTATTTCTTCGTGCGGCAAGTCAACCTGCTTCCAGGTCTTCTCGTTATCGAAATGGTTTTCGACTCCTCGAAGTCAAACCGAATGCCACTTCAGTCACATTCGATTGATCAATGAATTACGCGACGAATTGCGAAATAACTCTAGCCGTCAGCGCACGCTACAATCACCAGAAGCATGATCGCCCACCTCCGCGGACGCCTCCTCTCTAAAACCCCCAACCAGGCCATCGTCGAGTGCGCTGGCGTGGGCTACGACGTCACTATCAGCGTCGCCACCTTCTCCGCACTTCCCAACGAGGGTACAGAAGCCGCGCTGCACATCCATACCCACGTCCGCGAAGACCAGATCGCCCTCTTCGGCTTCTCCGAGACACAGGAAAAACGCCTCTTCGAAAAGCTCCTTACCATCAGCGGCATCGGCCCCAAGCTCGCCATCACGGTCCTCAGCGGCATCGACTCGAACCGTCTCGTCACCGCCATCCGCTCCGGCGACCACGCTACCCTAACCCGCATCCCTGGCATCGGCAGAAAGACCGCCGAACGAGTCGTCCTCGAGCTCAAAGACAAACTCGACGACCTCGCCGTATCCATCCCCACGACCGCCGGAAGCACCCATCACGGCCCTGCCGGCGACGACGCTCTCTCTGCCCTGGTCAATCTCGGCTACCCCCGCACCGTAGCGCAAAAGGCCATCGAGACCGCCATCGCCAAAGACCCAGCCGCCGCCCGCGACTTCGAGACCCTCTTCCGCGCCGCCATGGCCGCCATCCGCTAACCTCAGGACGACTTCTCCCAGTACAAACCTGCCACCGACGCCCGTGTCATTCTGACCCTGAGCTCCCCGAAGGGGAAGAATCCCGCATTTCGCCTTTGCTGTTGTCTGCTCTCTTTCCCAACTAACAAAGACCCGTCATCTCTACCGAAGCAATGAAATCCACAAAAATAAACTTCAAAAAAGTGGAAAATTCTGAGCGGTCAATTTGGTGTCATTTTCAGCCACGTTTTCACCACAAATCCACCACGATCTAGCCATCAAAAAACCACGTTCTGCACACCGAAATTCGCAAAACCCCCAGCAAAAACACGCCTCCACCACACCCAAAAAAAAGTGCAGAAAATCAGACGGCCTCGAAACCGTTTGAGCGATTTCGAGGCCATAGGTTTGCAGACGGCCCGTAAGCCGAATTCTGTTTTAGACGATCATTCCTCTACGCGACGCATTACTGCGGCGCTTTAGCAACCTACCCGCAGGTTTTGGCCCCCAAGCTGTTGAATCTACAGCTGAGTCTCTCCGCCTGGGCGCATCGGGCCGATACGCTCATCGCCGCCTGGAGAGTAGCGACGAGATCCCTGCCTATTTGGTCTTGCTCCGTGTGGGGTTTACCCTGCCGCGGTCATTACTGCCCGCGCGGTGCGCTCTTACCGCACCTTTTCACCCTTACCCTAAGCCGCGTACGGATTTACCGAAGTAAATCACCAACTTAGGGCGGTATGTTCTCTGTTGCACTAGCCGTCCAGATGGCTTAAACCATCCGTCCCGGACGTTATCCGGCACACTGCCCTGCGGAGTTCGGACTTTCCTCCCCCGCCCAACGCCTCGCGGCCCGGGCGGCAGCGATCATCCAGCCGCCTGCAGCTTTTAGTGTATCTCACGGACCGAACAAAACACCGTCTAATTGCGTATCAGACAACAGGTTGACCTCGCTTTGGAGGCCCCCGGCTGGTAGTCTCAAGGAATCCAGGAAAGATAGACAATGGAATTCAAAGAGGCGGTAAAGATCGCGCTGCAGTCGCTGTGGGCGAACAAGCTGCGTTCTGTGCTGACGCTGCTAGGAGTCGTCATCGGCGTGGCCAGCGTGATTGCGGTGGTGACGCTGGTGAACGGCGCGAATACCTACGTGACGACCAAGTTCGCCCGCTATGGCGCGGACGTGTTCACGGTATCGAAGATGCCGCAGATCATCACCAGCCCCGAAGACTATCAGAGGTATCAGAAACGGAAGAACATCCTGTTTCCCGATTTTAAGTATGTTGAGGCGAACTGCAAGCACTGCGTCGGAATTGGCGCGCAGCAGGCGGTGACGGGAAAGATCGTGCGGGGGACACAGTCCACAACTGATACCAGCATCCGGGGGTATACATGGCAGATGCCTGCGCTGCAGAACCTGGACATCATGCAGGGGCGCGGGTTCACGGAGGCGGACGAAGAACATGCCTCGCATGTTGCAATCATCGGGACCGATATCCAGGACCACCTTTTTGAGGGAATAGATCCGCTGGGACAAGAGCTGCGAGTAGACGGCACTCCATACACCGTAATCGGGATCAGCGAGAAACAGGGGAGCACGTTTGGTGCAAGTCAGGACAACTGGGTCGCAGTGCCGCTGACGGCGTTTCAGAAGAGCTATGGCACGGCCAAGACGCTGACGATCTATGTGAAGGCAGGCGAGGCTGGACCGGTGCTGGAGACAGCGGCGGACGAGGTGAGGGTATTGGTGCGGTCAAGTCGCCACGACGCTCCGGGAATGGCAGATTCGTTTGAGCTGGATGAGAACAACACGCTGGTGGGGTTCTTCAGCACGGTGACGCAGTCGTTTGGAGCCGTGGCAGGGGCGGTGGCGCTCATCTCACTGGTGGTGGGTGGCATTGTGATCATGAACATCATGCTGGTGAGCGTGACTGAGCGGACACGCGAGATCGGAATACGGAAGGCGTTGGGCGCGCGGCCGAAGGACATCCTAATGCAGTTTCTGATCGAGTCAGGCACGATGGCCCTCGTGGGCGGAGTGTTCGGCGTGGTTGGGGGGATCCTGGTCGCGCAGGCGATTACGATTCTGGCAGGATTTCCTTCGACCGTTGCGGTGTGGAGTGTGCTTGCCGGCCTGGTGATGGCCACCGGCACAGGGATCTTCTTCGGTGTCTATCCGGCGCGGAAAGCAGCGATGCTAGATCCTATCGTTGCGCTGCGGGCGGATTGAGTTAATCAAGACGGGGAGCAGGGGCCAAGGAGGCCGTTGATGCAGATTGCCGATACGAAAGAAACGGTAACGATGGCGCTCGATACGCTGCGTGCGAACAAGCTGCGCAGCGGTCTCACAATTCTCGGGATCGTGATTGGCGTGATGACGGTGATCGTGATCTCGTCGGTGATCAATGGATTGAACTCGAGTGTGGCAGGCCTGGTGGAGTCGCTGGGGACCAATGTGATGTGGGTGTTCCGGTTTCCAGTAATCGGAGTGCGGCCAACGACCGAGATGCTGACGCGGAAGCAGATGACCTACGACGATGCGATGGCGATGAAGGACCTACCGCATGTGGTAGCGGTGACTCCGGGATTGCAGTATCGGGACAATAGCGGGGTCGAGGGCACCGTTGCGGTGAAGTATGGCACTAAGAAGATGGAGGGGACGCTCCTCGAGGGGGACACAGCGGGCGTAAAGGATGTGTATGACCTCGACATGAAGGATGGCCGATTCTTCACCGATGCCGACACGGAGCGTTCGGCGAACGTTGTCGTGCTGGGGAACGATACGGCGGACAATCTGTTCGGCACGGAGAGTCCGGTGGGCAAGGACGTGACCATTGCGGGCATGGTGTTTACCGTGGTGGGTGTGATGGAGAAACAAAAACAGGCGTTTGGGGGCGGGAAGAACCCGGAGGACAATAAGGCGTTTTTTCCCGTGACGACGTTCCACAAGATCCATCCCGAGGTACTGGATTACTGGATCAGCCTGAAGTACGACGACCAGAAGAACAAGGCGCTGGTGCAGGACGAGCTGACGGAGTTGCTGCGGCGGCGCAGAAAGGTACCCAATGCAGCGCCAGACAACTTCGCGATCTTTGGAACGGACTCTCTGACTCGACTATGGGACAACATTACGAGCGGGTTGTTTCTGCTGCTGTTTGCGCTGTCCACCGTGGCGCTGCTGGTCGGCGGAGTGGGTGTCATGAACATCATGCTTGTCAGCGTGACTGAGCGAACTCGAGAGATCGGTGTGCGCAAAGCCATTGGTGCGTCAAAACAGACGATTCTGGTCCAGTTCACGCTGGAGGCGATCACTTTGTGCGCTGTCGGGGGAGTGATCGGTCTCTTTATCGGCAGCGCGATCGCGGTGGGCGTCGGTTTCTTGTTCCCATCGGCCCTGTCTGCGCTTTGGGTCACCGTGGCATTTATGAGCTCCTGCGCGATCGGCCTTATCTTCGGTATATATCCGGCGTGGAAGGCGGCGAACCTGAACCCGATCGATGCGCTGCGATACGAGTGAAGCCTGGATCTGCTCCGCTGATTGGTAAACTTGAGGGATGGCCACGGCAATTGAGGCGATTAGTGCGCTATTGACTCTTGCCGGGCTGGCTTATCTGCTCCTCGCGCTTTGGGGAGCTCGGAGCTTTGCGCATTACTGGCGGCGGAGGAAGGTCGACGGTGAGTTTGCGCCGGATGTCACTATCCTCAAGCCGGTGAAGGGTGTTGATCCGCGGATGTATGCGGGGCTGGTGAGCCATTGCCAGCAGAGGTATGCGGGCAGCTTCGAGATCGTGTTCGGTGTGAGCAGTCTTGACGATCCTGCTGTGGGCGAGATCGAGCGACTGCGGGCGGAGTTTCCTGAGTGTGCGATCCGCTTGGTGGAGTGTCGCGAACGGCTCGGGACCTCAGGCAAGGTGAGCAACCTGGTGCAGATGCTGCGCGAGGCGCGGTATGAGCACGTGCTTATCAATGACAGCGACATTTTCGTTTCTCCACGGTATTTGACGCGGGTGATGGAGTGGTTTGCGGACGCGCGTGTGGGTATGGTGACTGCTCCTTATATTGGGCGGACTGCGGAGCGCCGGCCTGCGATGACGGTTTGGTCGCGGTTGGAGGCGCTGGGGATTTCGACTGATTTTCTGCCCGGTGTGCTGGTGGCGCGGTGGCTTGAGGGCGGCATTCACTTTGGGCTTGGCTCGACGCTGGCGACCTCGAAGAGTGTCTTGGCGAAGGCGGGAGGACTGGAGCCGCTGGTGGAGTATCTTGCAGACGACTACGAGATGGGAGAGAGGATCTCGAAGGCCGGCTATCGTGTGGAACTGTGCGGCGAGGTGGTGGAGACGACGGTCCCTGCTTATGATCTTCGCGGATTTCGTGACCATCAGCTGCGGTGGGCGCGGTCGACTCGTGATTCGCGCAAGCTGGGATATGTGGGACTCGGCATTACATATGCTCTGCCGTGGGCGATGATGACTTGTGTTGCGAGTGGGTTTGCGTTGTGGAGTTTTTCGCTGCTGAGCGTGGTGGCGCTGGCGCGGGTGGCGGTTGCGTTGTCAGTTGGCGTGGGTGTGCTGGGTGATGGTCAGGTGCTTCGCGATTTGTGGCTGCTTCCGCTGCGGGACTTCTTCGGGCTGTGGTTCTGGGCGTGGAGTTTTGCCGGCGATACGGTGGTGTGGCGGGGAGAGCTGTTCCACTTACGTGATGGGCGGATTACGCCGGTCGGGAGGGGACCGGCGGCGGGGGTACCCCCTCCTATTGCCCGGGCGTAAATTCCTTGTATTCAACTGTTTACGCGTGGTCTTGTTCTGTAAAATATTCATAACAAAATGGTTACAGCTAAAATATTCTTTCTAAATGAGTTAGCCCCGGAGAGTGTGGTATCTCCGGGGCCTTGCTTGTTTTCTGATCTATATATCCAGTATAGCGGTTGGGACCTAACTAACATGCCACGTGGATGTTGTTGGTTAGTAATGGGTTAGGCGGTTTTGGGACTTGACATGCGATTTTTGGGCTAAAAACGCAGAAAATAATTGCGGCATCGTGAAACACCCATTACGAAAGGGGCGGACAGGGCACCGGTTGGCCGAGCAGATCCGATTTAGCTGAAGGAGTAGGCTTCGCTGCGGGATTCATCTTCTACCGAAGTTGGGTCCGGTGTGAGATCTGTCTCCCTCGCCAGGCATTCGTTAATGCGATTGAGCATGTCGGTTGGGTGGATGGGCTTCGTCAATGTGGTGAAGTTGTACCCGGCATGACGGGCCTTTTCGAGCAGATCGACGGTAGCAGCTTGCCCGGAGAACAAGAGGACCTTGCATCCGGGGATGGTTTGGGTGACGGTGATCGCCAGTTCAACGCCGGTCATTCCGGGCATCACGACGTCCGAGATGAGAAGGTCGGGCGGAGTGGACCTGGCTAGTTCGAGCGCCGTAAATCCATCGTAGGCAGCCATGGTGGAGAAGCCGCTTCTGGAGAGGATCATGGACAGTGTGTCGGCTATGACTTTCTCATCGTCGACAACGAGCACAACTGGCTTACCTTTTGCTGGGAGAATGACCGTGTCATCTTTGGGTACCTCGGCCAAGGGAACTACTTCAAATTTCACTTTGGGTGACATGGGACATACCTCTGATTTAGACCGTAAACCTGTTTCTCAGATACGGGTTAACTCTTTTGTATCTGTCATTTATAGGGCAGGTTTAGTTTGGGTTGAGCGTCCGGTGAAGATTGGGCTTGACAATTTTACTGAGACGTCAGATTATGTTCACGTTAGCGTCACGTTTGCATTAGTTTTACGTCTACATAAGAAATACAGGAGAAGGAGAGGCTTACATGTCAAGCAATGGAGAGAGCGTTGCAGGTCCGATGATGTTTGAGTCTGTACTTCAGATCGATGTCCCGAAGGGCCGGGACGGTAAGCACAAGGAGATCATCACTCAATTGTTGGCTGGCATTGCGCAACTGGATCTGGGTGCGGCCCTGAAGGTCCCTCTTGCTCAACTTCCGGACACGAAGGAAAACATCCGATCTGCTCTGGGCCGGGCCGCGCGTCAGCAGAAGATCAATCTGGCCACGTCGAGCAACGACGAGTTTCTCTATGTCTGGAAGACGGACAAGTAGGACGGTCGCGTTTGGAGTGAGATCGTACGGACGTCAGGCGTAACTCCTACGTTCTGTGACAACCCCAACATCAGTTAGAGCGGTCCTGCTGTGGAGGCGGAGGGACACGAGTGCTGTGGAGGAAGGCGATTCTCCAGGAGCCAGCTTCTTTCCTGAGGAAGGCTGATTCCAACCATTTCATGTGTTGTGTGCCGGAGGCGTTGGTGACGCTGCCTTCATTTACATAGGCGATCCAGGCGGTGTCGCCACTGACGTGGACGTCGGGTTGGGTCACGTTCCACTCGTAGTGGATGCCGGTGGCGTGGGCGGTCTTGATGAGTGCCATGATGGAGTCACCGTTGAATCGCGCGCCTGCGTCGTATATGTAGAAGTCTGGGGTGACCACAGAATCAAACTTTGCGAGATCGTCGGTGCCGGCGGCGGCGAAGAAGGTCTTTACCTTGTCCACAATTTGGGTGGTGTTGGAGGGGGCCGATTCTTGTTGCGCACTTGCCATCGAGATGGTACCGGAAAATGCCAGGGCGAAGGCGAGGGTTGCGATCGAGATGCGATGCCGTAAGGACAAGGGTGGCGTCTCCTAATGGATATTAGGATATCGCTACAAGAGCAACTTCAAGGCGAACCTGCCTCGATGTCGTCCAAGCGCTGGTGATCGCGCCCGCCGTTCCTGAAACACCGGTGGGTGTGAATACGATCAGCCTGGGAAACGATCAGAAGGTGAAACGACCACCGACTGTTGGAGCAATGTTGTTGTTGTGGAGATATGGGACGCCGGGGCCGTGAGGAATGGCGATGGCCATACCGCCGGTCACGTAGGAGCCCGCAATTCCGGCAAAACCGTCGAAACGCTTGGTGAAGTGATGGTCCGCATAGAGCGACCCCTCGTTGAGGGTGCCCGCGCAGGAGCTGCGGAAACCGGCTGCGGGCGAGCAGGTCGGCGGAAGGCGGAAGTCGTTCTGACGCTGTTGATACCAGGCGAAGGTGAAGTCGGTTTTGCTGCGGTAGGTGTACTTCACGCCCGTCCACCAGATCTGCAGCAACTTTTCAGAGTCAAGATTATTGTCTTCGACCCCGCTCAGGATATAACCGCCCTGGTCTGAGGCGCCCACGCCCAGAGGGTCCGTCGGGTTGTTCTGCCAGATGTATTCGTAGCCGGCAAAGAACTTGAAGGAGTTCCACGTATACTTCACAGCGCCCATAATGCCGCTGTTGTCAGTCACGATGCCGTATAAGGTGTTGGCCGGGTCGATCAGATTCACCCCGGTGATGGGGTTTGTATTGATGCTGTTCGTGGTCGACTGATATGGCTGCGTCGGACTCTGAGGCCCCAGCAAGGGGTTCAACACGCTGATCGCCTGGTTGTAATGTTGGAAGACGATGTCGGCGGAGAACCTGCCGTACTCTGCGCCGCCGTCGAATCCATAGGCGTTGTTATGCGCCGATTCCGACGTACAGGTGGCGGCAGTCCAGGTTGCGGAGGGCGAGTAGCAGCCGCCATTGCCATCGGCGAATTTATACATCGCGCCGAAATGGACCGGGCCATAGGTGAGGCGATACTTCAGGGCGGAGTCCCAACGGCTGTCCTCGGTGTCGCCGGCACCAGCCATCGTGCCGTTATACCCGATGTACGAAAAGGCATAGCCGCCGGAGACGGGATCGTAAAGAAGCATCGCATCGGTACCGAGCGAGCGCTGACGACCGAAGGTCAGCGTGCCGAAGAGCGTGGACGATATACCGCCATAGATTTCGTCATTGAAGGGTTGGCCCGCGCGCGCGCCATCGATGGTGTACGAATAGCTGGCCCTCGGAAGGCCGTTGTTAATGATCTGGGTCTTCGACGCGTCGGCCAGCAGGCCGGATTGCGGATTGATGCCAGTTGAAGCGTTGAACACAACGGACCAGCCAGGTAGAAACTCTTCCTTGCCCCTGATCCCCAGGCCCGTCTGCTGCAGGTTGTTCGGTGCGATGAGGAACCGATGTTGATAGCCGTTCCGGTTCACCAGAGATGCGCCTTCGTAGTTATAACCGTTCTCCGGTAAGCCGTGGCTGACCCAGCCGACGCCGATGTCATACGCCCCGTACAGCGTGATGCCATGCCAGGTCAGCGCGCAATCGGTGGCGGCGAACTCGTGGCCGCTTGCGCAGGCGTCGGAGGTCTTCAGCTGCATTTTAATGTCGACCGCGGCGTCCTGGCCGGCCGCCAAGCTGATCACCGTGCGCGTCTCATCGGCGTAGCCCTGTTTTGTGGCGCGGACCTCATAGCGTCCGACGGGAAGCGCAACCATCTCATATTGCCCTAGCTGGCTTGTGACAGCAGTTCGCGAGACTCCTGTCTTACTGTCGTTTGCCGTCACAGTCGCTCCCGCAACGACACTCCCAGTTGAATCGGTGACTCTACCAGACAAAGTCGCAGACACCTGCGCTCCTGCGGAGACTGAAAAAAGCCATAGGAATGTGAATATCACTGACAAACGGAAGACTGTTGGCTTCATTGCGGCCTCATAGAGAATTGATGAACTGGTGCTGAGCTTCCGTCACCTGGCGCTTCCTTGCGATACCGCGTGCGATTCCCAAGCAATGCAGGCTCACGCCGGTTGCAGCAGTCCATTCTTGAATGACGAAAGATGCCGAACGTGGAATTGCAGATTTCTTCCCGGCCGGGGAAGGCGGAGATGCCTTGGGATCCCGCTCTCCCTGGGGAGAACCACTATTCGATTTAAAACGAATTAAACCGTTATTGTCAACGGGACCTAGTCGGGTAGAACGATCATGACTTCGGTTGATTTGATAAGAGCAGTAGCGATCTGTCCGCGCTTCAGACGCAATTCCCGCACGGCATCCACTGTGATGATGGAGGTGATGCGCTGATCTCCAATTGCAAGCGTGACCTGCGCGAGCAATCCGCTGATCTTTATGTCGGTCACTCGTCCGGTCAACTGGTTTCGTCCGCTTACGCGCCGAAACATGCGACGTGTCTTCTCGGGTTTTTCTTTTGCAGAGACTCGAGGCAGCAGGCGGTCGATCTCAGACTCGGAGATCCGATGGTGGCCGCCCGGCGTTTGGACACTCTTCAACTTTCCCTGGTAGATCCACTGCTTCAGCGATGCGTAGCTGATGCCCAGCACTTGGGCCGCTTCGCGAGGAGTGAAGAGCTTGGGCATGGATAGTAGTCTCCAGCAGAGCATAATCGCGTCGGAAGGTCGCAGCAAGTCTTTTGGAGGTCGCCGATTTTGTTCTAGTAAGGGTTGGGTTGGTTGCTGAGGACCTCTTTGCCGCCGCTCTGGGCGATGAAGTAGGTCTTGCCAGGTAGGGCGGGGACGGGGTCGTTGAGGTCCTGCCATAGGAAGATGCGGCGGGGTTCGGTCCACTTGAGGTTGAGGGAGAGGTCGTCTTCGAAGATGCGGGGGGCGTCGGGGAAGAAGCTGCCATACCAGAGATTGGAGCTGCGGCCGTTGAGGATGTGGATGGGCCCGGTGCCGGGGCCGGGACGTCGGAGGTAGAAGCCGAGGGTGCTGGCGCTCTCGTACTCGCCGTGGATGACGATGATGTCGGTGGGTTTGAGTTCAGGGGCGATTGCGCCGGCCAGCTGGCGAGAGGTAAGGACCGGCGAGAAGATCTGCAGGCCGATGTGCGCGGCGAGCAGGAAGGTGAAGGTCGCGGCGGCGAGGCAGAGGTTGCCGGCGTGGGGTTTGTAGTTGCTGCGGTAGAGCCAGTTGGCGAAGGTGCCGCCGAAGAGCGCGATGGCGGTGAGGACGAGCGGGCCGCGGAAGGCGCCCATCGCCTGGGCGTTGAGGTCGAGGAAGTGGCCAAAGGAGAGGGCGTAGTCGGCGGGGTTTTGTTTTAGGAGCGAGGCGAGGTCGGTGTTGGGGGCGGGTGTGTAGGCGTGAAGCGCGAGGAACCCCGCTGCTAACGCTGCTATGGAGCCGAGTACGAAGAGCACGACCGAGATGCGCTGGCCAGAGCGGGTGAGTGGGTTGGGGACCGTGAACGATTCGGCTTCGGTGGCTTCGTCGTTGAGCCACGCGGCGATGAGAAGGACGATCGGCGGAAGCGCGGGGAGGACGTAATACTCCTGGCGAGTGGACAGGCTGAAGAAGAGTAGTGGGACCAGTGCCCAGATGCCGAGGAGCAGGCGCGTGCTTTCGGTTGTGGTGAGGGTGCGGACGGAGACGAGGGGACGGATGGACTTGCGCCATGGGACGGTGCTGAAGGCGCGGAGGAGGTAGGCGCTCCAGGGCATGAGCCAGATGAGGAGGAGGCCCCAGAAGAGATAGAGAGGGACGGTGTCATAGTCGCGGGGGACGCGGAGATTGAGGTAGCGGAGGAGATGCTCGTTGATGAAGTAGAACCAGAGCCAACCGTGGACGTTGCCGTCGGTGGGGAGTGGGACGGACCAGTGACCGTGTGTGAAGGCCAGGTTGCCGGGATGGCCTTGGGTAGGGTTATCTAGCGCGATGAGGACGTGCCAGGGGGCGGCGATTATCAGGAAGACGATGAGGCTGGAGATTGGGGCGAGTTGCTTGAGGCGGTTGAGGACCGCTTTTAGGTTCCGACGCGTGAGTGTGAGGTGGATGAGGACGATCAGTAGGGGGAAGACGATTCCGATTAAGCCTTTGGTTAGGACGTTCAGGGCGCAGCAGGCGGCGAAGAGCCAGCATAGGAGGGGGTTTGGAGTGGAGGGAAGATGTTGGGTAGTGAACGACCCCACGATAGGCGCGATGAGGCTGCGCCGATCATGGGGCACCCGATTTTGTGGCGGGTCGGATTGTTCGGTGAGCCAGTAGCAGTAAAGGGCGAGGGTAAGCCAGAGGCAGACCATTGCGTCGGGGATGGTGATGCGGGTGAAGATGAAGATGCCGAAGCTGGAGAGGAGAATGAGGCCGGCATAGAGGCCGGCCCGGGTGCTGGCGAAGGCGCGGCGGGCGAAGGCTTCGGTGATGAGCGCGAGGGCGAGGACCGTGAAGGCAAGCGGGAGGCGCGCGGCGGCGGTGCGGACGCCGAAGAGTTTGAAGCTGGCTGCCATGGACCAGTAGAGGAGTGGGGCCTTTTCGAGGTAGCGGACGCCGTTGGCGTAGAGGGTGACCCAGTCTTGGCGGAGAAGTATCTCGCGGGAGACCTCGGCGTGGACGGAGTCGGCGTCGTCGAGGAGCGGTGGGGTGATGAGGGTCAGGCTGCCGTAGAAGAGGAACCAGAGGGCGAGGAGGATGAAGCGGTTGCGACGCGTCTCGGGTGAGGGGGAAGTCACGTGAACAGTGTATGAGAGCGACCGCGGATTAGCGCGGATTTGGACGGAGGGACTTAGCGCGGATTGATGCCATAGGACACAGATCAGACGAATCGATGCAAGACGGTTAGGTTTCTGCTTTATCTGCGTGTCCTCGTGCGATCAGTGGTCGACTTTGGGGTGGTTTGTCGTAGGCTGATGATGATGCGTGATCTCGTCCAGGTGAATGAGGGTTCGGGGCCGCCGACGGAGCTGATCTTTGGGGATTGGTATCCGGCGATGCGGACCGGTGGGCTGCGCGCGGGTAAGACCGCTAAGGCGATGTTGCTGGGTGTGCCTCTGCTGGTGGGGCGGAAGAACGATGGCAAGGTGTTCGCGATGCGTGATCTTTGTCCGCATCGGGGGATTCCGCTGTCGGCTGGGTGGTTCGATGGGGAGACGGTGACGTGCAAGTACCATGGGTGGCGCTTTGAGCCTTGCTCGGGGCAGTGCAGGGAGATTCCTTCGCTGACCAGCTTTGAGACGCTGGATCCGACGAAGATTTATGCGGGGGCGTTTCCTTGCGAGGAGCGGGATGGGTACGCGTGGGTGTATCTACCTGAGGCGGGGACCGGCAGGGTGATGGGTGAGCTGCCTCCGGTGCCGGAGGTGCCGAAGTTTTCGGCGCGGTTTCGCAGTGCGCACCTGATGGCGGAGCTGCCTTGTAATGTGGACCACGGAATTATCGGGTTGATGGACCCGGCGCACGGGCCGTTTGTGCACCAGGCGTGGTGGTGGCGAAGTAAGGCGAGTATTCATGAGAAGACGAAGCACTTTGAGCCAATTGAGGACAGCGAAAACAATGGGCGAAATGCGGGGTTCCGGATGTCGTCGCATGCACCCAGTGCGAATTCGGCCCCGTATAAGCTGCTCGGGGTCTATGGTGAGCCGATTACGACGACGATCGATTTTGTTCTGCCGAACCGTCGGTATGAGACGATTCGCGCGGGAGAGAAGTGGTTCGCGAGTCTGACTACGGTGACGCCGGTAACGGCTTCGACCTGCCGGATTGATGTGTATTCGGCGTGGAACGTTTTTTACTGGGTGCCATTTGTAACTCCGATTGCTACATTATTTGGGGCGCGATTTGTAAGGCAGGACCAGCAGACGATGATTGAGCAGGCGGAGGGGTTGAGGTTCAATCCGGGGCTGATGCTGATCGATGATGCTGACAAGCCGGCGAAGTGGTACTTCGCACTGAAGCAGGCGCGGTTGAAGGGGACGGGGGAGCATCCGCTTCAGGGGCCGGTGACGCTGCATTGGCGGAGTTAGATGATGTCAGGGGTGTTACTGCCCTCCCATCTTCTGGTAGTTGGAGTTGGTGGTGGTGACTACGAGTTTCTTGGCTGTGGCGTTGAGGACGGATTGCTGGACGTAGTTGGTGGAGTCGGGCAGGCTGGCAAACTGTGCGGTCAGGGTCACTACGTCCTTGGGATCATCCATGTAGGTATTCACGTTCAAAGTGCTGATCTTCTTTGTTGCGGTGTTGAAGGTGAGGGTCATCTGATCGCCGGGTAGAGAGTAGTCCTTGAAGACAATGCTTGTTGTGCCGGAGTCGGGGGACGGGTTGAGGGAGGCTTTGCCAGCCTGGAAGGCCTGCTGCATTTTCTGCGGGTTTGGCGGCACGTATTGGCTGAGCAGGGTCTTTACCTGTCCCATATAATCCTTCATCTCGCCAGTTTTTTTCTCGATGATTCTCTGCTTCATCCTGCCCCCGCTCGGGGGTGGCGGCGGCGGGGTGAGGGGAGTCTTCTGCACAGTCCCGTCGGGGCCGTACTGACACATGGACTGCGACGGGGGTTTGGCGTCGCCGTTGAGGGTGAGCTGGGTGGTCTCGGTCCATTGATACTGATGCAGCATCTGCTGATTTTGGGCTATCGATTGCTTTACTGCTGCCAGCTTCTGTTGCAGCTCGCTGGGAGCTTGGCCTAGTGCGTGGGTCGTTGCGAGAAGGAGGGAAGCGAGCAGCGCTGCGGCGATGAGGAACGCGCCTCTGCTGTCGATGCGAGGTGTGGCGCCGAGGGTGTACGTCGAAGAGATGCTTCTTGTGCTGGCTCGATTCATTGGGACGCTCCTGTCGCTGAGGAGCGACCGGTGGCAAGCAAATCCCACTGAGCACCTGCTCCTCTTCATTGGAGTATGTACCCTTGAGGGCTTCAGCGAAGCTGGCAATTCTAGTAGGTTTCTATGAAAAGGTGGCTAGAAGGCGCTGACGCCCTCCTCGATGACGAGCTCGTCGACGGAGATATTCATGGACTTGCCGAGTTTTTTGAAGTCCTCTTTCCACTCCGGGGCCCAGTAGTTCATGTCGCTGCGACGGAGAAGGTCGTTCCAAATGTTCTGGGCCTGCCAGAGGTTTACCTCGAAGGGCATCTTGTGGATGGTCTCGGCGATGACGAGGGCGGTGGCTAAAGCGCCGGAGGCCAGGGGGTCGCCGGCGGCGGAGGCCTCGAGACGGACCATGGCGCGCTTCATTCGTTGTCCGGCGGTGTAGCCGAGGAGTTGGGTGTCGAGGGAGACCAGGTCGGCTTCGGCGCGGGCGAGGAGGGTCTCGATGGTGTCCGGGTCGAAGGCTTCGGCCTCGATGGCCCGGCGCAGGCTGGCGTTGATGGCGAAGCGGGCGGCGGAGGCGAGGGCGGGTGGTGCGGCCATGCCGGTTTCGGTGAGGTAGTGGAGGAGGGAGGCGTGGTCCTCGTAGATCTTGCGGAGAGAGTCCTCCATCTCGGAGATGGTTTGGTTGAGGATGGTGTTGAGGATGCGGTGCTGCTCGTCGGCGAAGAGCGAGGTGAGTGAGTAGGCGGTCTCGCCGAAGAAGCGGTCGATGAGGCGGATGACCTCGGGCAGATTGGCGCGGCGAATGGCGGTGCCGATCTCGGTGGTGAAGGTGTGGAAGGCAGCGACCTCCGCGGGGTCTTCGGAGTTGTAGGCTTTGACTGCGGCGGAGAGGTTCTGGTCGCCGAGATGGAGGACGGCGAAGCAGATGTCCTCGTTTTCTTCGGTGATGCGGGAGTAGATGAGGGCGCGTCCGACGGCGACACGGCCGCGGCCGGAGTTGAAGACCTCCTGGCTTTCGCGGTGGACATCGAAGCAGAAGAGCTCGCCGTGTTCGGGGTAGGCGCGGAAGATAGAGCTGATGGCGTAGTGGGCGCCGACCTGTTCGAGGCCGATCTGCATGCTGTTGACGTAGCGGTGGTAGACCTGGGCGCCGTCACCCATCTCGGGGACGTTGCTCTTTGCCTTGGCGAGGATGGCGAGGAAGCCGGCTTCGAGGGCGACGCCGGGAGGGCCGAATAGTTTTGCGGCGAGTTGGAGGACGCGTCCGGCGTAGGCGATGATCTGGACGGTCTCGATGCCGGAGACCTCGTCGAAGAACCAGCCACAGCTGGTGTACATGAGCTGGGTGTGGCGTTCGAGCTCCAGGAGTTCGAGGGCGGCGGTGCGTTCCACTTCGGTTAGCTCGCGTGTGGCGTGCTGCGCGAAGAATTTGATGATGGAGGCAGGGGAGCGGTCGAGGATGACCTGGATGTAGGCGTCGCGGGCGGCCCAGAGGTCCTTGAGGAGGGGCCGGGCGAGCTGTTCGGCGAGGGGGGCGGTGGCGTCGCGGAGGAAGTCGAAGGCGTCGCGGAGGGGGCCGCGCCAGTCCTGGCTCCAGCCGGGCTTGCCGCCGTTGCAGCCGCAATTGGAGCGCCAGCGCTCGACTCCGTGGGTGCAGCTCCATGAGG
>DATHQG010000037.1:0-6221 GCA_035483075.1 Edaphobacter sp.
CATGGATTTGGCGAGGCGGTTGAAGAAGACGCCGGCTACGAGAGGACGCTCGGTGTCCTGGGCGACCTCCTTTTCGATGACGGAGGCCATGGTGACCGTGGGGGTCATGTTGGTGCGGTCGAGGCCGAGCTGGGTGCTGACCTGGCGGAAGCGGTGGACCATGGCGGTGAGCATCTGGAGCGGGGTGGCGTGGCGGGAGAAGCGATAGGTGTCGGGGAAGAGATAGCCTTCGAGCGATTGGGGGTGGGCGTTGGGAGGGAGGAGGTCGGCGATGAGCTCGGTGTGCTGGCGCTCGGCGGCCAGGAAGGCGTCGCGTTTGGCAAAGCCGGCGGTCTCGACTGCCGCGGCGATGTCGAAGATGTTATATCCCTCGGGGACGGTGAGGGCCTGGGTGTAGACGTCGCCGCGGACGAGCCGGTCGTAGACCTCGGCCATGGGGACGGGATGGTCGAAGCGGTACTCGCCCGCCTTGAGGGTGCCGCCTCGCCGGAGACTGATGAGATCGAAGCCGTAGCGGCTGCGGATGATGCCGCTGTTTTGCATCTGGGCGGCGATGGCCGAGGCGCCGGTGCCGGGGGCAACGTCGACGAAGGTCTCGGACGATGGGCCGTAGGGGGCGTAGACGACATAGGCCGCAGCGGCCGCCACGAGGAGGAAAAGGAGCAAGAGGGTCCCGAGAAACTTCAAGGCTGCGCCTCCGGTGGGGTCATTTGAAGTGCGGGTGCGGGGAGTGGTGGCCGTCGATACACTTGGTTCCGACTATTCTACGTGCGACCGTTACACTCAAGACCATGATGGGAGATTCGTCTAAACCCGACAGGCCCGATTTGGAGGGTGAGGAGCGGAAGCAGGGGGAGGGGGCGCTTGTCCCGCGAATTCTGGGGTTTGATGTTGGTGACCGGCGAATCGGACTGGCGATCTCGGACCCTCTCGGGTATACGGCGCAACCACTGTTTACGCTGCATCGGGCCGGGCGACGGGCGGACCTCAAGGCAGTGGCGCGAGTGCTGCGCAAGCATGGGGTGACGGAGGTGGTGGTTGGGAACCCTCTGTATATGTCCGGGGACCAGAGCCCGCAGGCTGCCAAAGCGCAGGCGTTTGCTGAGGACCTGCGGACGGAGTTTGGGGCCACGGTGCATCTTTGGGACGAGCGGCTTACGACGACCCAGGCGCACCGACATCTGGACGACGCCGGGCACGCTGCGATGGGACGCAAAGGGATCATCGACCAGGTTGCGGCGGTGTTGATTCTGCAGTCGTTTCTGGAGGCCCGGGCTAATCAGCGGGGCCGGTCGTAGCAGTCGGTTCGGCCGCTCCGGCAACCCCGGACGGCGGTTTTTGCGTCCTCACATCGTATAATCGTTCTTTCACCTCAACGCATTGTCGCGCTGGCATCTGCGCGCGACAATTAGCGTCCGGAAGGCCCCAATGCCAGAAGAAGTAAAGAAAAGGCTTGCAGAAGAGATCAAGTTGCTGGAACACGAGCTAACGACCGAACTGCCGGCAGAGATCAAGAAGGCGGTCGCCCTGGGTGACCTGAGCGAAAACGCCGAGTATCACATGGCGAAGCAGCGCCAAGTGTTCGTGAACGCGCGCCTGGGTCAGCTGAAGAAGCGGATGGGTGAGCTCGCCATGGTGAACCTGGTGAATATTCCCAACGACAAGGTCGGCTTCGGGTCGCGGGTGACGGTGTTCGACTCGAGCAAAGACGAGGAGCTCAAGTATCAGCTGGTGACGAGCGAAGAGTCCGACGTGTCCAAGGGGTTGATTTCGACGACCTCGCCGATCGGCCGCGCACTGCTGGGTAAGCAGGTGGGCGAGACGGCGACGGTGATCACACCGAACGGCAAGCGGGAGCTGGAGATTCTCAAGCTGCTTACCATTCACGACGCGGCGGAGGAAGTTTAGCGGTACGTCTCCGGACGTGTTATTAAGGGAAGCGGCAAGGACGGGGGTATTTCCCCGGAAGGACGAGTTTTTTGACCTGGACAAGTGCATTCGGCAAGGGCAGCGGCTGGCTGCTGCAGAAGATCGTGAACGGGCTGGCCCTGACACGGATCTCTCCGAATATGCTGACGTTCATCGGGCTGGTGATCAACATCATCGCGGCTTGTTTTTTTGGTTTTGCGCGCGCGAACAATGCCAACCGGATGTTCCTTTATGCGGGGCTGATCATCATCGGGGCGGGCGTCTTCGATATGGTGGACGGACGCGTAGCGCGGAAGACGAACCAGGTTTCGGTGTTTGGGGCGTTCTTCGATTCGGTGATGGATCGCTACTCGGACGTGGCGATCTTCTTCGGACTGCTGATCTACTATGCGCGCGGCAACCGGCTCTTTTACGTTGGGCTGGTGGGCTTCGTGATGACGGCGTGCGTGATGGTGAGCTACACCCGTGCGCGGGCCGAGGCGTTGATCGGGACCTGCAAGGTGGGGTTCATGGAGCGGCCGGAGCGCATTGTCTGCGTGATCCTGGGCGCGCTGTTCAACCGCTGGGGTGTGATGGCGCCGGCGCTGTGGGTGCTGGCGTTGTTTGCCACGCTGACGGTAATCCACCGCATCCGGTATACCTACCTCGAGACCGAGCGGCGCAAATTACAACCCACGCGGTAGTTACAAGGTTTAAGGAAGCAAGCTGTATCCCGTAAACTGCTTAATGCAATGCATATGCAACCAGTTCTGCTGATTCATGGCGGCGCCTGGGCCATGCCCGACGACGCTGTTGCCGCCCACGAAGATGGCATCGCCCATGCCCTGGCTGCGGGATACACGCTCCTCGAACAAGGCGCCAGCGCGGTCGACGCGGTGGAGGCCGCGGTCGCAGTGATGGAGGACGATGAGACCTTCGACGCGGGGCGTGGCTCGTTTCTGACGCAGGACGGTCGGGTGCAGATGGACGCGCTGCTGATGAACGGCGAGAACCTTCGCACGGGCGGGGTGGCGTGCGTGGAGCGGATCCGGAACCCGATCCATGCGGCCCGGCTGGTGCTGGATAAGTCCCCGCATGTGTATTTTGTCGGGACGGGGGCGGAGCGGTTTGCCCGTCAGCACGGAATGGCGCTGTGCGACAACATGGAGCTGGTGATACCTCGGGAACAGGAGCGTTTGTATAAGGCCCAGGTTGCAGAACGAGCGGGGCTGCCGGACGAGACCTTTTCGGGGAGTCTTGACTCGCACGATACCGTTGGGGCCGTGGCGCTTGATGTTCACGGCAATATTGCCGCTGGAACGAGCACGGGCGGGACCTTGAATAAGGCCCCGGGGCGGGTGGGCGACTCTTCGCTGATTGGGTGCGGCTGTTATGCGGACAATTTGACGGCCGCAGTGTCGCTGACGGGCTGGGGCGAGCCGATTATGAAGCTCGTGCTGGGCAAGTGGGCGGTGGACCGCGTTGCTGCCGGGGCGAGTCCTGATGAGGCGGCGCATGCGGCGATTGATTATCTGTTCGAACGGCTGGGTGGGCACGGGGGCATCATTCTTCTTGGGCCGGACGGGCGTGTGGGCCTGGCGCATAATACGCCGCGCATGGCGTGGGGCTTGCGGAGTTCGACCGGCGTAAAGGTTGGGGTGACCTGCGACTAAATATCGCGGGTGGAGGGCGGATCGGAGGGCCTAACATTGTTGTTTGGTGTGAAGGAGCGCTCTCGCTTTGTGCCATTCGTCTGCGGTGAGCTCCCAGATTTCGCAGAGGGACCTGCCGGAGACAAAGTCCCGCTCTTCGGTGGCGACCATGCGCATGCCTGTCTTCTCTGAGATGCGCCTCGATGCGAGGTTGCCGACTGCCTTTGGAGTGCGCAGGACCTCAAAGCCTAGAACATCGAACCAGAAGTCATTGGCTGCTATGACGGCCTCGGTCATGAGGCCTCGACCGTGCCACGGCAGGCCGAGCCAAAATCCGCGATTGTCCGGCTTCCCCTTCATCAGGCCGATCGATCCAATGTGCTGGTCGGGTGATTTCTTCAATCGTAGCGTCCAATGCCATTCGTCCCCTCGTTCGACTGCGGGAAGCACCACGTCGCGGTAATAGGTGATGGCTCCGTCGGCGGGGTACGGCCACGGCACGATGGAATTTAGGTACTTGACGATCTCCCATTGGGGAAAGAGGCGTTGCGTCTGAGGAGCGTCGAAGAGCTGAAGAGGCCGCAGCGCGAGACGGTCGGTGTGGAGTTCGACGGGCTGGATGCGGGCGGACATGGCGACAGTATATTTGCAGGTGTTCGGCCGGAACAGGAGCGTTTTCTGGCTTACTTCACGATGGGCGCCAGTGCGATCGAGGTGAGGCCGAGGAGGAAGAAGAGGAACATCAGTGCGAGGAGAATTTTTACGCGGGAGGACGCGCCCTTGAACTCTTTCCAGACGAAGACGCCCCAGAGTGCGGAGATCATGGTGTTGCCTTCGCCCATTGCGAAGGAGGTCGCGGGACCGATCATGGGGACGTAGGAGGCGACGAAGTTTGCGATGGTGCCGAGTCCCCATACGATGCCACCGGCCAGTCCCCATGCGTGGAGCCGGAGGTCTCCTGCGGTGTAGTCGCGCAGGCTGAGTTGCGCTCCGCTGACGGGTTTGCGCATGAGGAGATAGCTCATCGGGAGCGCCGTTGTGAGCGCGCCAAGGGCGAAGACGAAGTTTACTGTGTATGGGACGGCGTGGGCTGGGCCGGTGAAGGACTTTGCGACGAATGGATAGAAGAGGCCTGCCCCGATGCCCCCGGCGATGCTGAGCAGGATTCCCTTTGCGCTGGACCTTCCTGCGCCCTCAAGGTCGCGATAGGCCAGGGCGTCGAGGCCGATGGCGACGCAGACCATGGCGATGCCGCCGAAGATCAGGACCGGGTTCCCGGTTGGGGATATGAAGTAGTTGAGGAGGGAGCCGAGGACCAACGCTAGGCCTGCGCCCACGGGAAATGCGACAGCCATGCCTGCAATTGAGATCGCAGCGACAAGGAGGATGTTGCCGACGCTGAAGATCGCGCCGCCGGCGAAGGCCTCGACGATGCTGCGGGTGCTGGAGGCGTGGAGATTGAGGAAGAAGCTGTCTTGCGAGGTTGGATCCGTGTGGCCGAGAGTGAGACCGAAGAGGACCGACGCTGTCAGGAGGCCGAAGGTGTAGTCGAGATAGAAGAGTTCGAAGCGCCAGGTCGCGTCGATCTTTTGCGTGTTGGCCCAGCTGCCCCAGCAGAGCATGCTGAGCATCATTAAAAGCAACGCTGCCGGATACGTGTTGGGTGTGGACATGATGCCTCCGGCCGCGATGCTTTGTTGTGGTTTTGCTTATGTTTTAGATGCGGACGCTGCGGATGCGTCTGAGCACTTCAGATCGCTGTCGATCAATTCTTGGTAGGAAGCCTTCCATCGGCGTAGGTAACGACGGTGCGAGTAAACCCCTCAAAACAGACCGTCTGGGGTCGGCAACTTTTCATGGGAATTGACCAAGTATACCCATCGTCACTGGTTCCCCTTGCGCACTGAATGATCATTCATGTAGAACATCGCGTTGCCAAAGTTGGCTGCCGGACCGTTGCGAACAGAACGTGGCCCGCAGACTGCACACAGGGGAGAACTCTTCATGTTGACTCGTAAATCGCGGCATTTCTCCGTGGTCGCTGTTGCCGCCATCTTCCTGCTGGCATTTCTGTTCTCTGCCAGCCTTCGGGCCCAGAACATCTCGACGGCCGAACTGCATGGCACGGTCCACGACGCCAGCGGCGCCGTGATTCCTAATGCGTCGATCACGATCGCGAACGCCTCCAGGGGCTTTTCGCGTTCGACGACCAGCAATGGTGAAGGCAGCTACCAGCTTCTGCTTCTGCCGCCGGGCACGTATGTGGTGACGGTAACGGCCGCAGGCTTCGCCAAGCTGACCGAGAGCAACGTGGTGCTGACCGTTGGAGAGCGGGCCGAGCTGCCCCTTCCTTTGGCCGTGAGCGGAAGTGAGACGATCAATGTCACAGCCGGGGCTGAGATCATCGAGACGCAACGCAGCTCGCAGTCCACGACCATCGATCAGATGAGAATCGATAACCTGCCGACGAATGGGCGTAACTACATCGGATTCACTTTGACCAATTCGCAGATTGCGCGTGACGCCGCGCCTTCGATTGGGGCGATTCCGACCTCCGGATTGAACTTTGGAGGCGTCCGGGCGCGGTCGAACTCGATCAACATCGATGGCGCCGATGCCGGGGACTACATCTCCGGCGGTACGCGCACGACGGTGTCGCAG
>DATHQG010000038.1:0-33703 GCA_035483075.1 Edaphobacter sp.
TCGTCGTTGATCCTGAACTAGTGGTGCGGGAGTCGACATGCCCGCCAAGCGCGATTGCCAGACGTGCCACGGCGAGAAAGAGTCCGCCCCGAGTGGGTCGCTCGCGGAGCTGATTCCTTTCCGTAAATCTTTGCAAACGCACCGGCGAAACACCTGTTCGATTTGTGATAGCATCCGTGTTCCTCGAAGTGCGGGCCCGCGCAGGGTCTGAAACTCGATGGCCGCCGACGGCCAGCTTGTGGCTGAGATTGCAACAGGTTGGAGCCTGCAGAGAAGTTTGCCGGGGCCTCTAGGAACCCAATCATGCTGACTTGTGCTTGCGATCGATAGAGATTGTCGTCCAGATTATGGAGGAGGGGTCTGATATGAAGGTCTACCTGGGAAGTGAGATTCGCAACGTGGCTGTAGTGGGGCATGCGCATTGCGGAAAGACCACCCTAATTTCCGCTTTGCTGCATGCCGCGAAGATGACGGCGACTCGAGGACGAGTGGAAGACGGATCCGCAGTCACGGCCTATGACGAAGAAGAGGTCGCGCGGCGGACAACGATGTCGAATGCGGTGGCGTTTGCCGAGTGGGACGGCGTCAAGATCAATCTGATCGACACTCCCGGGTTTCACATGTTTGTGCATGAGACGCGCGCTGCGATGTTGCCCGCGGAGGTGGCCGTTGTGGTGGTCAACGCGCAGTTGGGCGCGGAGGCAGTGACGGACCGAGTGTGGAAGTATGCGGCAGAGGTCAACCTTCCGCGGATCGTGGTGGTCAATCAGGTGGACCATCCCAAGGCGGACAGCAGGGTTGGTCGCCAGCGCATGATTGAGCTGCTGCAGGAGAAGTGGGGACGGCAGATCGTGCCGGTGCAGCTGCCGATCGTGGACCAGCACGGCTTTCATGGGGTGGTGGATCTGGTAACGATGAAGGCCCATTTGTACAAGCCGGACGGCGACGGACGGGGAGAGGTGGGTCCGATTCCTGAGGCCATCAAGGCAGACGCAAAGGCCGCGCACGAGGCACTCGTGGAGCTTGTGGCCGAGGGGAAGGACGAGCTGATGGAGGAGTTCTTCAGCGAGGGAACCATTCCAGAGCAGCATCTGGTCCCGGCGTTGCATGAGGCCATTCGCGAAGACCGGATCTTTCCAGTGCTCTATATAAGCGGCCTGAGAAACGTGGGGACGGACCATCTACTGGATTTTCTGAAGGTGTATGCGCCCGCGCCTACTGAGCGGGAGCCGGTCGCCGCACACGGGGTCCTGCATACTGTCCAGGGAAAGGCGAACGGCGGCGGGGCCATGGACGTTCAGGACGAGATCGTGATGCGCAAGGTGGGGGACGAGGAGCCTCTCGCGCTTTATGTATATAAGACGATGACCGATCCTTTTGCGGGGAGGATCTCGTTCTTCAAGGTCGTGAGCGGCATGATGAAGACGGACAAGCCGGTGCTGAATTTTACGCGGCAGGAGCCGGAGCGGCTGGCACATCTTTCGATCATGCAGGGGCGCAAGGCAGTGGAGGTGCAGGAGTTGCATGCGGGAGATCTTGGAGCTGTGGCCAAGCTGCGTGTGACCCTGACTGGAGACACTCTGGGCGACAAGGCCCACGAGATCTTTCTAGAACCGGTGCCGATGCCCGAGCCCGCGATGACCTACGCGATCGAGCCGAAGACGCGGGCCGACGAGGACAAGCTTGCACCCGCCCTGCACAAGGTGATGGAGGACGATCCGATGGTGAGGTTCTTCCGCGATCCGCAGACGAACGAGTTTCTGGTGGCGGGCGCGGGACAACAACATATTGAGGCGGTGGTTGCGAAGTTGAAGAGGCGTTATCACACGGACGTGACCCTGAAGGCGCCGAAGATTCCGTATCTTGAGACGGTGCGCGGCCGCGCCGAGTCCCAGGGCAGGTACAAGAAACAGACCGGTGGCCATGGACAGTTTGGCGATTGCAAGATACGCATGGAGGCGTTGCCGCGCGGACGCGGAGTGGTGTTTGAGAACGATATATTCGGCGGCTCTATTCCGCGGCAGTATGTTCCCGCAGTCGAGAAGGGCATTCGTGAGTCTGCCGCGCGTGGATTTCTGGCGGGATATCCCGTGGTGGACATCAAGGTGACAGTTTTTGATGGCAGCTATCACGAGGTGGATTCGAGCGAGATGTCGTTTAAGATGGCCGCGCGACTTGCGTTCCGCAAATGTATGGAGCAGGCAAAGCCCGTTCTGCTGGAGCCGGTGATGCGGGTGGAGATCGAAACACCGGACGATTTCGCAGGCGCGTTACTGGGCGACCTGAATTCGCGCCGCGGCCGTGTGCAAGGCATGGAGAGTGGAGGGGCCGGAACGGTGGTTCGGGCCGAGGTCCCCATGGCAGAGATGCTGAGCTATGGGACGACGCTGACCTCGATTACGCAGGGGCGAGGAAGTTTTCGGATGGAGATGGACCACTATGATGTGGTGCCTCCGCTGCTGGCAGAGAAGATATTGGCGAACGCAAAACAGCCGAACCATGAAGAGCTCGATGAATAGTCTCGTGCTGGCCCGGTTCGGGAAGCAAAAAGGCATCTTCTGAAGCCAATTCTGCTTCCAACTGGTTTGGAGAACTCCCAATGCCACGCCCTTTCTGGTCCGGTCAGATCCAAATATCTCTCGTTTCGTTCGGTATCAAGCTATTTCCTGCCATAGAGGCGAAGAGCGAGATTCGCTTTCATGAGTTGAGTCGCAAGACGGGCGAGCGCATCCGGCACCAGAAGATTTCGGAGGACGAGGGGCCGGTTGACAGCTCGGACATCGTGAAGGGCTATGAGTATCGCAAGGGCGAGTACGTCACGATCGAGCCGGACGAGGTCGAACATTTGCGCATTCCGTCGCGGCATACGCTGGAGGTGACGCAGTTCGTCGATCTGGAGGAGATAGATCCGGAGTTCTTCGAGAAGCCATATTTCGTTGTGCCGGAGAATGATGTGCAGGCCGAGGCCTTTGCGGTCGTCCGCAAGGCGCTGCAGACGACGAAGAAGGCCGGTCTGGGCAAGATCGCCTTTGGAGGGCGCGAACATCTGGTCGCTGTCTCTGCCCCGAGCGATGACAAGCTCTCAGGGATGATGGCTTATACCATGCGATACGCTGAAGAGGTGCGAGACCCGGCTAAGTATTTTGGTGAGATCAAGAAGGCCTCCGTTGATGAGGACCAGCTCTCGCTGGCGAAGGAGTTGATCAAACGCAAGGCCTCCAGGTTTGTGCCCGAGAAATTTAAGGACGAGTATGAGGCGGCGCTGCGCGAGCTGGTCGACGCCAAGGTTAAGCACGCGCCGATTCCGCGTGAGGAGCCGGCACGGAAGACTGCGAAGGTAATTAATCTGATGGATGCGTTGCGGAAGAGTGTTCGGGGAGATGGGGCGGTCGCGGTAAAGGAGAAGACGCCTCACAAACGCGTCGCAACAGGATCGAGGAAGGGTATTACGCTGGTGAAGCCTGCGGCCGGCAAGGCGGGTAAATCTCGCAAGTCGGCATAGAGCGATATGGCCACGAAGAAGAGAGCTAAATCAAAGTCAACATCGGCGGCGGCAGACGCGGTCGATGAGCAACTCGAACGCTACCGGACGATGCGGGACTTCAAGGTTACGAGCGAGCCGAGTGGCTCGGCGAAGGCGAACTCTTTCAACAAACAACCTCTCCCGTTCGTCATACAGAAGCATGCGGCCTCGCATCTGCACTATGATTTCCGGCTTGGCTGGAACGGCGTGCTGAAGAGCTGGGCAGTTGCCAAAGGGCCGAGTTATTTTACCGGCGATAAGAGGCTTGCCGTGCAGGTGGAAGACCATCCGATTGAGTACGGGGGCTTCGAGGGCATCATCCCCAAGGGCCAGTATGGCGGCGGAACGGTGATGGTTTGGGACCAGGGGACGTGGGAGCCACAGGCCGGGTATACCGATGTCGATGAAGGGCTGCGTACAGGGTCGCTCAAGTTCATTCTGCATGGCACGAAGATGAAGGGTAAGTGGGCGCTGATTCGCATGGGCGGCAAGTTCGCGAATGAGCGCAAACCGAATTGGCTGCTCATCAAGGAACATGACCAATTTGAGCAGACAAAGGACGACGCAAGCATCACGGACGAAGCGCCGAACAGCGTTGTGACGGGACGAAGTATCGATGAGATTGCGCACAGCGAAGATCATGTTTGGAATTCGAAGGAGACTGCGAAGGGCAACGCATGGTATCGAAACGACGGTGCTGGTGTTGCGGACAAGGTGGCCATGCGTAAGCCGATCGTCGCTGCTGACTTTTCTTCGGTGCTGAGGAAGACGCCGAAGGAGAAGCTTCCGGATTTTATTGGCCCGGAGCTTGCGTCACAGTCTGCTGGTCCGCCGAGCGGCGACGGATGGTTTCATGAACTCAAGCTGGATGGCTATCGTATTCAAGCCCGCAAGGACGGAGACAGTGTTCAACTCCTGACGCGTACCGGTTTGGACTGGACACACCGGATGAAGACGATTGCGGCCCTTGTGGCAGCTTTGCCCGTCGAGAAGGCGGTCCTTGATGGCGAGGTCGTCGTGCTGGCTGATAACGGGACTACCAGCTTTGCTGACCTGCAGGCCGCGTTTCAAGAGGGCGTGAAAAAGCCGCTGACTTATTTTGCCTTCGATTTGCTTCATCTGAAGGGGCATAATTTGCGGGATTTGCCGTTGGTCGAGCGTAAGAAGGTCCTCGAGCGGCTGGTTGAGAATGGCGGAGAGTTCCTGCGCTTCAGCGAGCATATTGAGAGTAATGGTGAGGCGGTATTTCAGAAGGCTTGCGAGATGCATTTAGAGGGCATCGTCTCCAAGCGGGCTGCGAGTACCTATTCGAGCGGCCGCGGCGTCGATTGGCTGAAGGTGAAGTGCGTTCATGAGCAGGAGTTTGTCATTGGCGGCTTTACGCTGCCATCGAATGGAAGCCACGGGGTGGGCGCGCTTCTGCTCGGATACTACGCCGGGAAGAAGCTGATCTATGCCGGGCGCACAGGAACTGGCTTTACGCAGAAGACCCACCGCGTCCTGCGCGATCAGTTGGAGAAGATGCGCACGACTGAGACCTCGTTCGAAAGACCGCCGGCTGAGGCGCGGCGGGGGGCCATATGGGTAAAGCCGAAGCTGGTCGCACAGGTCAATTTTGCAACCTGGACCGCGGACAACCTGGTGCGTCAGGCGTCATTCAAAGGGTTGCGTGAAGATAAGTCCGCTGACGAGGTGCGACGGGAGGAGCCGAATGTTGTGCCGAAACCGCGTGGCGCTCGCGGCGCTTCTTATGTCGCGTCTGCGGGCGTGGCGGCCAAGGTCACGAGCGTGAAGACCAAGACGTCGGCAAAATCGTCTGCGGGGCACGCACCGGTGCGACTGACACATCCGGAGAAGGTCCTCGATGTGGAGTCGCAACTTACTAAGCAGAAGCTTGCGGACTACTACTGGGCAATCGCGCCGCAGATGCTGCCTCATATTGAGGGGCGGCCTGTGTCGCTGGTGCGGTGTCCTGAGGGTAGCGAGAGGCCTTGTTTCTATCAGAAGCACGCTAACCATACGCTGCCGCGTGGTATTGGGCATGTTGATGTGCCAGACAAGAAGACGGGCAAGATCGAACCGTACATCACGCTTTCGACCGCCGAAGCACTTGCCGGGTTGGCGCAGATGGGCGTGCTTGAGGTGCATCCATGGGGTTCGCGCAACGACGACCTGGAGCGTCCGGACCGGATCATCATCGATCTCGATCCGGACGCGGCGATACAGTGGGCGCGGCTCGCTGAGAGTGCTGCGGGCGTCCGTAGGGAGCTGAAAAAACTTGGTCTCGAGAGTTTTCTGAAGAGCACGGGCGGCAAGGGGCTCCATGTTGTCGTGCCGATTATTGCGGAATACGACTGGACGGTCATCAAGCAGGTCGCACATGCCTTTGTGCTGAAGATGGAGAAGGAAGAGCCTGCTTTGTATCTGACGAAGATGAGCAAAGCCGCTCGCAAGGGCCGGATCTTTCTTGACTACCTCCGGAACGAGCGTGGGGCGACTGCAGTGGCGGCCTATTCTCCGCGCGCCCGCGCCGGGGGACCGGTTTCGCTTCCTCTGAACTGGAGCGACCTCAAGTTGCCGGAGCGGCCCGTCGCTCGCGCCGCAGATTTTGAGGAGTGGAAGGGGCGGTTGAATCGTGACCCCTGGAAGCAGTTCTTCAAGTCGGAGCAGAGGGTCCCTCCCGAGTTGCTTCGGCACTTCAAAATTGATCCATCTAAATAATTTCTTAGATTCAACTGTTTTCTGGGGAAAGGGCCGTTTCGTCGCGCTTTTTCCTGGTTTTTCAGGTGTGGAGTCCTGTTCACGGGCCTGGGAAGAGTGGCTAATGTGAACGAATCAAAAAAATTTCCTTTTAGATTTTGACATCTTTCGATATGCTCATATCCATTCCGAGAATAGAACCAAAACTGAATCTCTAGGGTTCTGAGATTTGTATTTCATAACTGCCTCAGCTCAGTTGCCGCGGGTCCGCCGTGTTGCATCGCTGCATCGGTGTTTTCCTGATCGATAGATCCAACAAGAAAAAGCTAATTTTCGCCATAATTTGCATCACTTTTGGAGCCAGACCATGATCAAGCGCCCTCGTCTACCTCTCGCCATCGTCATTTGCCAGGTCCTTTGCCTCGTTCTCGTGTGTCCGGCTTTTGCGCAGCAGACGCTGGGCGGACTTACCGGTGTAGTGACCGATACCCAGGGAGGAATTCTGTCGGGGGCGGCGGTGACGCTTGTGGGTGACCAGACTGGGTTGAAGCGTTCGCAGATCTCCGGCGGCAATGGTTTTTATGACTTTCCCAATCTGCCGATTGGGACTTACACTCTGTCGTTTTCGAAGGAAGGGTTCGAGACCCAGAAGATGCAGGCGGTTCAAGTCCAGGGAGACCGCACCGGTACATTGAACGTGCAGTTGAAGGTGGGCGCGGTGAATACCGTGGTGAGTGTGGAAGCAGCGCCGCTGATGAACGCAGTGGATACGACGAATGGGTATGTGCTGGACAAGACCCAGATCGAATCGATTCCGCTGCCAACGGGGAGCCCTCTGACAGCGGCGATTCTGTCGCCGGGGTTGAGCGCAGAGCTGCCGGGCGGCTCGGGGTCACTCTCCGGCCTGGGTAACCCTCCCATCTGGGCGAATGGGCAGAGGGACACCAGCAATAGCTTTTCGCTGAATGGCGTGGACGCCAGCAACCTGTTCAACGGTAAGAGCACAAGCCAGGTGGCCTCGGCGCGCGTCATCAACAGCACCGGGGCTTCTACCAGCTCTGGCGCCGCCGGTGTCATTCAGAGCACCGCCTCCGTTTACCTGTCCATCGGTAACGCCATCCCGACTCCTGCGCCCGAGACAATCGAGGAGGTCCGCGTCAACGCCTCCATGTACGACGCGCAGCAGGGTTCGACCTCCGGTGCGCATATCGATTTGAGCACCACATCCGGCACGAACCTGTATCATGGCACGGCCTATGGGATGCGCGCTACCAACTGGATCAATGCAGCGCCGTTCTTCTTTAAGAACGATCCGATCATTGCCAGCAATCCGAGGCTGGTGAATCCAGAGCTGCACCGTTACGACGTCGGGGGTACGTTTGGCGGCCCGATCATCAAGAACAAACTCTTCGGTTTCGTGGCTTACCAGCACCTGCAGGTCTCGGACCAGGAGATCGGCGACTCCTTCCTTGACGTGCCAGCGGGTCTCTCCGATACAAACCGTGACGCCAACGGATTCGCGGGAGTTGTCAACAATAGCTTTGGCTCCGGTCTCACCGGTGGGAACATTGACAGGACCGCGCTTGCTTTGTTCAATTCGCCCTCGCTTCCCGGCGAGCCCGGCAAGTGGCTGATACCGAATGACAGTGGGACTGGTCTTACTGTCACTCACCCTTTCAATGCCTTTATTCCGGGTACCGGTCGCTTCAAGGCCGACATGGCGGTTGCCAACCTCGACTACATCGCCACGGCCAAAGACACTATCTCGCTTAAGTACTACTACCAGCACGATCCGACGCTTGCGCCCTACGCTTATTCGAATGTCCCTGGATTCACCGAGCACCTCGATTCCGGGGCGCAGGTTTTCGCCATATCTAACACTTATCTCGTCAAGTCCAACCTGAGCACTACGCAGACGATGGGTTTTATCCGCGAGAAGACCTGGGTCGACAATGAGCAGCCCTTCGGCCCCAGCGCGATCCCCGGGGGTTCAGTCGGCACGGTCTCGATCAATGAGTTCGGTTCGAATTACTTCCCGGGCGTCTCGATCGTAAACGTTCTAGGCGATACTGCATACAACGCCGGACTCGCCAGCACCGGCATCCTGAACATCGGCCCGAACGCTGAAGGTCAGGCCCCTAATACCGGCGCCTTCCAGAACCGCTGGCAGCCGTCCGGCAACGCAATATGGACGCTAGGGAAGCACACTGTCACATTCGGCGTGAACTATAGCTATACCCAGCTCAATACCATCGACAAGCGCACTGGGAACGGCACCGTTGCCACCGACGACCTGAGCGCCTATTCGCAGGGTTATGTAACTCCTGGCAGCTCTTCCACCGCCTTTTACGTCAGCTCCTTCCTTCAGGGCAACGCCAGCCGCTACTATCGGGCCAACCAGCTGGGAAGCTATGTTCAGGACAAGTTTCAGGTCACACCGACCCTTTCGCTCACTGCAGGAGTGCGCTATGACTGGGACGGCGGCCTTACGGAGAAGGAAGGCCGCATCTTCAACTTCGATCCCAACCTGTATAACTACAGCGCGACGTCGGACACCATCGTCAATCCGGGCTTCATCATCGCCGGCAACAACGTGAATGGAACTGCCGGCGTCAGCCCGACCACACTAACCGGCCGCCAGTGGGGTATCGGCCCCCGGCTTGGCGCCGCATGGCAGCCTGAGATGTTTCACAATAAAGTGGTCGTCCGGACTGGCTTCGGTATGTACTACGACCGTGGCGAGCTCTTCAGCTACTTCTCGCCCGGTTACGCTATTGGCACCGTCACTGGAGGCCCGTTTGGCGTCAACCAGCAGCTTCCTTTCGTGACCGCGCAAAGCTGCCCCACCGCGACCCTTTACAGCTATTACATTCCTACCTGCGGCGGGCTGGAGGAAGGTGGCGATCCTTTCGGTCCTCCGACGATTGCACCAACAGCTGCGACCGGCAATTTGGCTAACCCTTATACCGACGTTCAGAGTGCGCCACCCAACAACCCCAAGTCATCTGATCTGAGCAAATACCTGCCCAATATTGCGAGTATTGAGAATGGCGGCCAGCCCATATCGCTGGGCGTCTACGATCGCACCAACAAACTGCCCTACACCTACAATTACACGTTGGATATTCAGTGGCAGCCCAGCAACAACTGGGTCGTCGAACTCGGCTATGTCGGCAACCTTGGGCGTCATCAGGTCATTCCGGTCCCTTTCAACCAGCCGGGAATCGCCTCACCCGCCCATACGATCCATGGCGAAAAGTACTCGTACGGTTACAACGTGTTGGGCGCCTCGTTGCCGGACGGCAGTGCATACGACGAAGACTACGAGGGGGGTAATGTCGATCACCGCGTTCCTTACATCGGATATGCGGCAGAGTCCATCGATTACAGGGCCGCGGGCGTCGACGCGTACAACGCTCTGACGGCACACGTCGAAAAGCGCATGAGCCACGGCCTGCAGTTCGCTGCCTCCTACACCTACTCTCACGCGCTCGATGAACAGAGCGGCCTGGGGCTTTTCTACAACGGTAATAACCCGCTCAACCTGCGCGACGGATATGCATCGTCAGACTTCGACCGCACCCACGTCATCAACTTCACGTATGTCTACAAGCTGCCTGACTTTGTCCACGAGCACAATATCGAAAGCTATTTCACGAACGGCTGGTCCTTGGTGGGCCTCACTGTCCTGCAAAGTGGTCAGCCCTATAGCGTCATCGATTTCAGCGGTGCTGTGGCCAGCGTTTTCTATGGCGTCAGCAACGGAATTACGAACCCCATTGTTCCCCTCGCGCCCGGCTGCACCGCGAAGAACGCGAAGACCGGTGACTCTGGCGCATTCTTCGACCCCTCTAAACCAGACATGGGTGCAGCTCTAAAGTCTTCGTGCTTCACGCTCCCCTTGCTTCAGGCGGGTGGGTTGAGCGGCGCCATCCCAACCTCGGACCCCTATGAGACCGACTTCACCACGGGGCAGCGCAATATCTTTCGGCAGGCCTTTCAGAAGCGCTGGGACGCCTCGCTAATGAAACAAACCCAGATCACAGAGCGTTTCAACCTCAAGTACACCTTCGATGTCTTCAACCTCACCAACACCGCAAGCTTCGACGTGCCGGGCAACGAGGTATCGCAGAACGAGAACTATAACGGGTTCCCTGCCGCCGGCACGCCGGTTCTGCCCACGGCCTGCAATGCGAGTAACGAGGGCTTCTACAACTGTCCCGCCGGCCTCGGTCAGGTCACCCACACTATTGGCAGCAATCGGCAAATTCAGATGTCGCTAAAGTTGGTGTTCTGACATTTACTTAGGGTGCAGTTTTGCGACGCCAGGGCGCCATAGATATTCTTATCGGGGACACGTTTTGATATAAACTTCGTGTTCGGAAATGGACAGAGGTTTCTGATTGTGGACGTTCCGGTTGTGGGCGCCACCCAGTAGGTGATTGAAAATACGTAGCTAAGATTGGCCTTGCGCTTGCAATTAGAACGAGTGCAATGGACATCTCAAGACCAGATATTAAAAAGAAGAAGACGCGCCGGCAGTGGATTTATGCCGGCATCGGAGTTGTGACGCTGGCGTTGGTGGCGTTTTTTGTGACACGGCTTAAGCCTGCCGCGCCCGAGGTGGATCGGGCGACGGTCTGGACAGACGTGGTGAAACGGGGCCCACTGTTGCGCCAGGTGCGCGGGCCAGGAACGCTGGTTCCGCGCGAGGACAAGATCAGGTTGATTCCGGCAGAGACCGCCGCGACAGTGGTGCGAATTCGTGTGTTGCCTGGAGCGAAGGTGGCACCGGATACGGTGTTGATGGACATGGTGGATCCGGAGTTGCAGCAGGAGCTGTTGGACGCGGAGCTGCAGCTCAAGGGCGCCGAGGCCGATTACATCAATACGCGGGCCAAGGTGCAGAGCGATCTGATGGACCAAAAGGCGGCGGGGGCTACGGTGCGGGCAGACTACTCTCAGGCCCAGTTGCAGGCGCAGACGGACAAGTCGTTGTATGACCTGGGTGTGATCAGCGGGTTGACGTATAGCGCTTCGAAGGGCAAAGCGGATGAGCTGACGACGCGAAACGACCTGGAGAAGCAGCGACTGACGCTGAATGAGAAGGCGATTGAGACACAGCTTGCTGTGCAACAGACGAAGGTGGATCAGGCGAAGGCGCTGCTCGCCCTGAAGCAGAAGGAGCAGGATGCATTGAGCGTGCGGGCCGGAATCAGCGGAGTACTGGTCGAACTCGACCACCAGGTAGGCGAGCATGTGGATACAGGGACCACTCTGGCGAAGGTGGTGCAGCCGGACCAACTGAAGGCCAGCCTGAAGATAGCGGAGACACAGGCGCGGGACATTCAGATCGGTCAGCCGGCCGAGATCGATACACACAATGGAGTAATCGACGGGAAGGTAATGCGAATCGATCCGGGAGTATTGAACGGAACGGTGACGGTTGACGTAGAGCTAGCAGGGGCGCTGCCGCTTGGCGCTCGGCCTGACCTGAGTGTGGATGGAACGATCGATCTGGATCGGATGTCGGACGTGTTGTTTGTAGGGCGGCCGGCGTTTGGGAATGAAAACAGCACGATCAGCCTGTTCAAGCTAGGGCCAGACGGCAAGACAGCGGTGCGGGTCCCGGTAAAGGTAGGACGCGCGTCGGTAAACAGCATCCAGGTGCTTGAGGGATTGCAGAACGGCGATACAGTCATTCTGTCGGACATGAGCCGATGGGACAACACGGACAGAATTCGATTGGATTAGGCAAGACAGACGAAAGGGAGAGCAATGATGACGACAACCGAGACGATTATTCAGATCGAGGACCTGACGAAGATTTTCTACACGGACGAGATTGAGACGCATGCTTTGTCGGGCGTCCATTTGAACATCAACCGCGGTGAGTATGTTGCGATGTCGGGGCCTTCGGGATGCGGGAAGTCTACGCTGTTGTCGATCATCGGGTTGCTCGACACTCCGACGGGCGGCCGCTACACGTTGAACGGTAAAGAGGTGGCGAACTTAAACTTTGCTGACCGCTCACGGATCCGGAACCAAGAGATCGGATTTATCTTTCAGAGCTTCAATCTGATTGGAGACCTGACCGTTGCCGAGAACGTGGAGCTGCCGCTGACCTATCGCGCGGGGATGCCGTCGGCGGAACGGAAGAGGAGGGTGCAGGAGTCGCTCGAACGAGTGAATATGGCACACCGGATGCGGCACTATCCGGCGCAACTCTCGGGCGGTCAGCAGCAGAGGGTCGCGGTGGCGCGAGCGCTGGCCGGTTCGCCGTCGATTCTACTGGCGGACGAGCCAACGGGAAATCTGGATTCCAAGAACGGTGAGGCCGTGATGAAGCTGCTGCAAGAGCTCCATAGTGAAGGTGCAACGATTTGCATGGTGACGCACGATCCTCGGTTTGCGGCACATGCGGAGCGACAGATCCATCTATTCGACGGCAAGGTCGTGGCGGAGGGTGAACTCAACAAGCTGTTGGCGGAGGTAGAGGCATGATGACGGTGCTTGAAGACTTGAGACAGGCCTTGCGGGAGATTTGCAGGGCGATGGGGATGTCGGGGATGGCGGCAACGGTGGTCCCCCTGGTTGTGTTGGGAGTTGGATTGAATATAGCCGCGCTTTACGCTGTGGAGTCCATGCGCAACGAGAGACACCCTGACTGTGGGCATATGGCGTTGCGGAGTGCGACCCGGACCGAGTTGAAGGTGATGCGGGCCGTAGTGGTTTCGACGCTGAAGAAGATTGGCGATGGTCAGCGGAGGTGGTGTTCGGCGCAAGAGTGGATGAGTGACCGGCAGACGGGGAGCACCGGATACGACATAGAGGTTGGCTTTGTCTGGGCCGCTCCAAGCAGCAGCGAAGGCTGTGACGTGGTAACTGGCAGCGCTCCCGTCCGCAAAGTGGCAATTGCGTTTGTCCAGTGCTGAAGCGCGCGCGACAAGTTGATCAGGCATAGAGCAGAGGAGCGGTAGCACGATGAATCAATTGATGCAGGACGTTCGTTTTGCTCTTCGCCAGCTGAGGAAGGCACCCGGGTTTACGGCGACGGCCGTTTTGACGCTGGCCCTCGGCATTGGGGCGAATGCAGCAATTTTTACGCTGGTACATGCGGTACTGCTGCAGAACCTGCCGGTAAGCGATCCGAAGACGCTGGTGCGTGTGGGTGATGTCGATGATTGCTGCGTGAATGGAGGGAACCCCGAAAACAATGACTATTCGATCTTTGCCTATGACCTCTACAAGCATCTGCGGGACAACACGCCGGAGTTCGAGCAGCTGGCGGCGATGCAGGCGGGGATTGGCAATGGATCAATTACAGCCCGAAGCAGCCAGCCTGATGCATTGCCAAAGGCCCTGCGAGGTGAGTTCGTCACGGGCAACTACTTTCAAACTTTTGGATTGAGTCCTTACGCGGGACGACTGCTAGCTTCGACCGATGATGTTGAAGGAGCTCCGATGGCCGCGGTGATGAGCTATCAGACGTGGCAGCGGGACTATGCGCTGGATCCTTCGGTGGTGGGGAGCACGTTTGTGCTGAATACGAATCCGGTGACGATCATCGGCATCGCTCCGCCTGGATTCTATGGGGACCGGATGACAGACACTCCACCGGACTTCTTCATCCCGATGGTGATGGAGCCGGTGATGGTGCCAGCCAGCATCTTGCATCGGCATGAGGCCAACTGGGTGTATCTCCTTGGCCGGGTGAAGCCGGGGACCGCGCTTGCTCCGCTGCAGGCGAAGATGAGTGGAGAGCTCCGGAACTGGCTGGCAGACCTTCCTCTGTATCAGAAGGAAGACCAGAAGAAGAACCTAGCGCAGTCGCATGTTGTCCTGACGCCTGGCGGAATCGGGATCGCAAATATGCAGCAGGAATATGGAAAGGGACTGCAGTTTTTGATGTCGATCTCAGCGCTTGTCCTGCTGATCGCATGCGCAAATATTGCGAACCTGGTCCTGGTCCGGGGCATGGCGCGACGCACTGAAACCTCGATACGCATGGCCCTGGGCGCGCAGAGAATGAGACTCATCCGGCAATTGCTCACAGAGAGTGTTGTGCTATCGTGCATTGGCGGCCTGGTCGGACTGGCGCTGGCGTTTTTGGGAACCAAGATACTGTTGGCCATGGCGTTTCCTGACGCGACGAACCTGCCGATACATGCGAACCCTTCTCTTCCTGTGTTGGCGTTTGCGTTCGGACTGTCGCTGGTGACGGGTCTGGTCTTTGGGATTGCGCCGGCATGGGTGACGTCGCACTCGGAGCCAGCTGAGGCATTGCGCGGATCGAATCGATCGACGACAGACCATTCGGGATGGCTGCAGCGGTCGCTGGTGGTCCTTCAGGCGGCACTTTCACTGGTGCTGCTTGTTAGCGCGGGGTTGATGGCGAAGAGTTTGAATAATCTGGAGAACCAGGACTTCGGGGTGGAGACGGAGAACCGGGTCGTGGCACATATAAGCCCCGATAACGCTGGTTACAAACCGGAGCAGTTGCAGGCGCTCTACGATCGGATCGACCAGGGGCTACGAGTGCTGCCAGGAGTACAACGGGTCGCTTTGTCTCTGTACACACCGTTGGAAGGAGACAACTGGGGCGAAGGCGTCTTCATTCAAGGACGGCCAGAGCCGGGGCCGCGTGACCAGGTCGGCGCTTCGTGGGTGCGAGTTGGCCCGGAGTTCTTCGACATCATCGGGCAGCGTCTTCAGCGCGGTCGCGGAGTTACGACGCAGGACACCGCGACATCGCTTCCGGTTGCAGTGGTCAATCAGGCTTTTGTTAAGCAATTTTTCCCAAAGGGACAAGACCCGATTGGAGTGCACTTTGGTGTATCGGGCGTAAAGAGCTCGAGCGACTTCGAGATTGTGGGAGTGGTCTCTGATGTGAAGTACAACAACGTGCGGCGACCTGTGCGGGCGATGTACTTCCGTCCTCTGCTTCAAGTCGCGCATACGGAGCCAAACACGGACATTCGATCGCTTTATGCAGGAGCGATCATGTTGCAGACCAAAGGTCCGGTGCAAGGCCTGGAGTCGCAGGTGAGAAGGACGCTGGCAAGCATCGATCCGAACCTGACTGTGATCCGCTACGAGACGTTCGCAGGACAGGTCAGCGGGCTGTTCAACCAGGAGCGCCTGATTGCGCGTTTGACGTTGATCTTCGGTGTGCTGGCGTTGGTCTTGGCGTCAGTCGGGTTGTACGGTGTGACGGCATACACCGTTGCGAGACGTACCCCAGAGATCGGCATTCGCATGGCGATGGGTGCGGATCGCGGCAGCGTCGTCGGGATGGTATTGCGCGAGGCCATGTTGCAGGCCGTCATCGGTCTGACGATTGGCGTGCCGGTCGCCCTGCTGTGTGTCCGCTTTGTACAGTCGCAGCTTTACAGTGTTGCGGGGCGTGATGCACAGGTGCTTTCGCTGGCAATTGCGACCCTGATTGTCTCAGCGTTTGCCGCTGGATGGATTCCGGCGCGACGGGCGGCTTCCACTGACCCAGTCAAGGCCTTACGGACGGAGTAGTCGCGACCGGACGTACAACAGAGGTGTAACCAACGCGAGTTTTGAGAACCTGAGCGCGGCGGCCATCCCGAATTAAACCGATGGGAGACTTAAGGACGGAGTAGTTCGATGATTGAACTGAAGAATTTAGAGCGGAGCTACAAAACGGGCCACACGGAGACGTGGGTGCTGCGGCGTATCAATCTAACGATACGTGAGGGTGAATTTGTGACTGTGATGGGGCCGTCTGGTGCGGGTAAGTCTTCCCTTCTGAATGTGCTCGCGATGCTGGATGACCAATGGAAGGGGGAGTTCTATTTTGCAGACCACGCCGTTCATGCGATGAACCGCAAGCAGAGAGCGGAGCTTGCGCGACGGCGGATCGGTATGGTCTTCCAGAGCTACCACCTGCTGGACGACCTTACGGTGGCGGAGAACATCGATCTGCCGCTCTCGTACAAGGACATTCCGAAGTCGGAGCGTCAGGCCCTTGTGGCGGACACCCTGGATCGGTTCAACATCGTTGGCAAGAAGGACCTGTTTCCGAGCCAGCTCTCCGGCGGCCAGCAACAGCTGGTGGGAATTGCGCGGGCAGTAATTCACAAGCCTGATCTTTTGCTGGCTGATGAGCCGACAGGAAACCTGCATTCGGAGCAGGCAAAGGAGATTATGGAGCTGTTTCGGACGTTGAATGAACAGGGGACAACGGTGGTACAGGTGACGCATTCGGAGACGAACGCGGCGTATGGCACGCGGACGATTGAACTTCGAGACGGCTGGCTATACCGGGACACGGCAGGGCTTGAAGAGGCTGCAGCGGGGGTGAAGGCGTGAAGAGGGGTCTTTCTCTGCTTCGTTGTGTCGGCATTGTCGTATGGATGGAGATGCCTTTATTGGCCCAGGTGCAGCAGGCGGTGGGAACTCCGACGCCTCCTGCAACGGTGCAGCCGGCGTTGCGTCTGGACATACCGCATTCAGACAACCCGTTGAACACGTACCGGGCTTCGCTGGTACCGCAGCCTAACCTCGCGAACTCGCCGCGGATCGATGCGCTGATCAAGGATGGCGTGCTCGAACTTAGCCTGAAGGACGCGATTGCATTGGCACTGGAAAATAATTTGGACATTGCGATCGCTCGGTACAATCTCCCGATTGCGGCGGCCGACGTGCTTCGCACGCAAGCGGGCGGATCATTCCGCGGAGTTAATACGGGCGTGGTGCAGAACACACCGGGCGGCGGAGTGGGCGGCTTTGGCACTGCCGCCAGCGGCGCGGGCGCAGGCGGGACCTCGGGTGGCGCGGGTGGTGCGGGTTCGGGTGCATCTGGGCTGGTGTCATCCACATTGGGTACAGGAACGAATGTCTCTTCCTATGATCCACTGATCTCCGGGCAGTTCAGTATCGAGCACTTCACTGAGCCAGTGTCGAACATCATCCTCTATGGCGTGCCAGAACTGCAGCAAAATTCAACGATAGGAGACGTTGTTTACTCCCAGGCGTTTCCGACCGGCACGTCGCTTTCGGCGGTCTTCGACAATAGTCGCGGAACATCGAACAGCCCGAACAATTATCTGAACCCCAACCTGAATTCCTATTACCACATCGCGTTTCAGCAGCAACTGCTGGCAGGGTTTGGGCTTGGGCCCAACCTGCGGTTTCTGCGAATTGCAAAGAACAACCAACGGATCTCAGACGAGGCGTTCAAACTCCAGGTGGTAACGACGGTGACGCAGATTGCCAATATGTATTGGGACCTAGTAGCTGCCTATGAAGACGAGGGAGTAAAAAGCCGGTCGCTCGAATTTGCACGTCAGAGCCTGGAAAGCGGACGCAAACAGCTTGCTTTGCAGGCGATTCCGGCAATGGATGTGATGAAGGACGAGGCTGAGGAGGCCAATCGCGAGCAGGACCTTACAATCGCCAAGTCGACTCTTCAGTTTCAAGAGCTGCTGATGAAAAATGCTCTGACCAAAAATCTGGACGATCCGATTCTAGAGGCGATGCCCGTAAGGCCGACCGATCAGAGTTCTATGCTGGATACTTCACCGCAGGGGCCGACAGAAGACATGATTGCACGGGCGCTGCGAGATCGACTGGAGTTGGGTGAATCGGACATCGACCTTCAGAACCGTCGTCTAAGCCGCGATGCGGCACGGAACGCTTTGCTGCCTGCAGTGGCGCTGACGGCATTCTATGGTGGCACAGGACTGGCTGGGCTGGAGAACCCTGTGGCGGGCGTGCCATCGACCTCTCCGACCAACTTTGCTGGGGCAGTGCGCACGGCGTTTAACAATAGCGCTCCCGATTATTATGTCGGTGTAACGGTCAATGTCCCGATACGAAACCGCGTGGCGAAGTCAGACCAGTACCGAGCTGAACTGGAGACAAGGCAATCAGAGTTGCGGCTGCAGCAGTTGAAGAAACAGATTCGCATTGAGGTGCGAAACGCTCAGTATGCTCTGGAGCAGAGTGAAGCGCGGGTCATTGCGGCCCGCAAAGGACGGGACCTTGCGCAGAAGACCTTTGAGATTACTGCGAAGGAGCAGGAGCTTGGCGCGGGGTCGAACTATCAGACCTTGACGGCGCAACGCGACCTGGCGGTGGCGGAGTCTATGCTGGTTGCAGCGATGACAGCGTATGAGAAGGCGAAGATCGAGTTGGATCGTTCAGTTGGGTCTACTCTGGACGCGAACGCGATTTCGATAGAATCTGCAAAGACGGGCATAGCCCCAAGTGGGCAGTAGGCATGGAAGCAGGTCAGTATGCTGATGGAAGGGATAGAGAAGGACGCGCCGACGGTGGGAGAGAAGGAGTCGCCGTGCAAACTTTTGATTGCGGATGACCAGCCTCATATTCTGGAGGCGCTGCATCTGCTGTTGAAGCCGGAAGGCTATCAGTTGGAGATGGTGCGAATGCCTGCACTGGTGCTGGAGGCATTGGCCCATGAGAGCTTCGATGGCGTGCTGATTGATCTCAATTACACGCGCGACACAACCTCAGGTCAGGAGGGTTTGGACCTCGTAGCGCGAATTAAGGAGATGGACACTCAACTGCCCGTGGTGGTGATGACAGCATGGGGCAATATCGACCTTGCGGTAGAAGCGATGCGGCGCGGCGCGGGAGACTTCATCCAGAAGCCGTGGGAGAACGCTCGGCTTCTGAGTATCCTGCGGACCCAGATGGAGTTGCACCGCAGCCAGAAACGAACACAATGGCTGGAGGCGGAGAACCGCATTTTGCGGGCCCCAGGCGCGCCGGACTTTATTGCTTCTGCAGCATCGATGCGCACAGTTTTGGAGACGATGGCGCGGGTCGGGCCCTCGGACGCGAATGTGTTGATCACCGGTGAGCATGGAACCGGCAAAGAGGTCGTCGCGCAGGCGCTACATCGCTTATCGTCACGGGCGGAGCGAACACTGGTAGCTGTGAATACCGGTGCACTACCGGAGGGGACATTTGAGAGCGAACTGTTTGGACATGTGAGGGGGGCCTTTACGGATGCACATGTTGACCGCATTGGGCGCTTTGAACTGGCGAGCGGCGGGACCCTGTTCCTGGATGAGATTGCGAATATCCCGATACGACAACAAGCGAAGTTGCTCCGCGTACTTGAGACGGGCGAACTGGAGCGTGTAGGCTCTTCAAAGACCCAGAAGGTAAATGTGCGAATGCTTTCAGCGACCAACGCTGACCTGCGAACGGAATGCACGGCGGGGCGCTTCCGCGAAGATCTGTTGTTCCGTCTGAACACGGTCGAGATCAATCTACCTCCGTTACGTGAGCGACGCGAGGACATTCCGGCGCTGGCGGCACATTTTTTGGCGCGGTACGCTGCTCGTTATCGCAGGCCAATCCAGGGTCTGGAGCCCGCGGCGCTCCAGATGCTGCTGAACTATGGATGGCCTGGCAACGTGCGAGAGCTGGACCACACGATCGAACGCGCCGTCCTGATGGCGAGGGGAGAGCGAATCGAACCAGCAAACCTGGGGTTGAACGCGCAACGGGTCGCAGCGCAGAGCATGGACGAGATGAGCCTGGAGGCGGTGGAGGCGATTCTGATTCGTAAAGCGTTAGCGCGCGCAAATGGCAATGTGAGTCATGCAGCTGATGCGCTGGGATTGAGTCGGGGAGCGCTCTATCGTCGCATCGAAAAATATGGACTCTGAAGAACCGGACGGAACGACAGTGGGCGGAGGCCCGCGACGAAAACGCGTGCCGCTGGGTGGATCCGGACGGCGGTTGAGCTTTGAGAGGCGATTGCGGCTGGGCCTATATCTGCTGGGCCTGCCTATGGCAATGCTGTGCTGGCTTCTGTTACGGCGGTATTCGGTTGAACCGTTGGAGCAGTGCTTTGTTCTGCTGGCATTGGTGCTGGGGTGGATGTTCGCCGTCTCAATCCTGATGGAACAGATCATCCGACCACTGCAGACGCTGGCGAATGTGGTGGCTGCGTTGCGTGAAGATGACTATTCCTTCCGTGCTCGTGGAGGACAGAGAAATGACGCCGTTGGAGACCTTGCGCTCGAGGTGAATAGGCTTGCGGCCGTGCTGCAGGGACAACGTTCGGGCGCGCTGGAAGCCATGGCGCTGGTGGAACGGGTTATGCTTTCGATGCAATCGCCGGTACTGGCGTTTGATCCTGAAGGCAGGTTGAGATTGCTGAACGCCGCAGGCGAAGGTGCGTTCGGGTTGCGGGCACAGACGGCGATTGGCCACACTGCTGCGCGGTTGAAGTTGGAGCAGCTGCTGAATGTCGAAGACGACGATGTCATCTCGCTGGGCAGAGGACAGCAGCCGGCGCGATGGGTGGTGAAACGGACGAGCTTCCGGCTGCGCGGTGTTCCGCATACGCTGCTGGTGCTTTCAGATGTCAGTGCCGCCTTGCGGGAGGAGGAGCGGCTTGCGTGGGAGAGGCTGATTCGCGTGCTGGGGCATGAGATCAATAATTCTTTGACGCCGATCAAATCGATCGCGGGGAGCCTGCGGGGCCGGTTGTCAGCTTTGGGCGGTGTTTCGAGTGAGAGGGCCGACTTTGAGCGCGGACTTGAGGTGATCGAGAACCGATCGGAGTCTTTGAACCGTTTTCTGCAGGCGTATCGGCAGTTGATGGGTCTGCCTGCGCCGAAGCTAAAGGCCGTTGCGCTGGCCGCTCTGGTGGAGCGAGTTGCGCAACTGGAGAGGCGCGTCGCTGTCACGGTGACGGCGGAGGCAGATGTGGTGCTACAGATCGATGCGGACCAGATAGAACAGGCGCTGATCAATCTGGTGCGCAATGCGGCGGACGCGGCGTTGAGCCCAGACACGATCGACAGGTGTCCAGCGCTTGTGGAGATCTCATGGCAGATCGTTGGGGCAGAGGTGGTCGTCGCGGTCCTCGATAATGGGCCTGGATTGACCAATGCCGGCAATCTGTTTGTACCTTTTTACACGACCAAGCCAGGTGGTACCGGAATCGGCCTCGTGCTCGCGCAGCAGATCGCGCAGGCGCATCGGGGATCGGTGCAACTGGCAAATCGGGAGGACGGTCATGCTGGTTGCAAAGCTGATTTGAGACTCCCTCTTGCGGATTAAGCACCTCCGAAGCCGCATTTTCAAGCGACCCTGCTTTCTAATATTGCTGGACGAACGAGATGGTGCCAAATGCGCATGCGCCGTGCACAATAGCTCATGCCCTAAATGAGGTGAACGATGAACTGCAACGCAGAAGACCTGAGACAGATCCCACTCTTTGCGCTGCTCGACGACGACGAAATGGCTGTGCTGGCTGCGCAGGTCGAAATCAAGAAATTTGCTCCTCGGCAGCGTATCTACAAGATCGGCGAACCCGGGAAATACGCTTATGTGATGATGTCGGGTGCGGTGCGGGTGACGACGGTGGACCAGGACCATCAGGAGGTCCTGGTGGACGAACCGCGCCATGGGGAGTTCTTTGGCTTCGCGTCGATGCTTGAAGATACGCCACACCAAACCAATGCGCTTGCGATGGAGGAGACGACCTGTCTCGAAGTGAGCCGTGACGATATTGCTACTCTCATCAGGCAGAAGCCGATGGCAGGGATGGATATGCTTACGGTGGTGAGCCGTCAGTTTCATGCGTCGCAGCAGCTGGTTCGACTTCGGGCAAGCCGCAATTCGAACGATGTGATCGAAGAGAAGATGAGCTTTGGAGACCGCATCGCCGACAGAGTTGCGCAGTTTGGCGGGTCGTGGACGTTCATCATTCTGATCGGCATTGTGCTGCTCATTTACGCCTCGATAAATATTGTGTTGAAAGGCAGGGCGTGGGATCCATATCCATTTATTCTGTTGAATTTGTTTCTGTCGATGCTGGCCGCTATCCAGGCCCCGGTGATCATGATGAGCCAGAACCGCCAGGACACGAAGGACCGTGTGCGTGGCGAGTTGGACTACGACGTCAACCTTCGTGCGGAGTCCGAGATCCAGGCGTTATCGAACAAGTTGAACAAGTTGAATATGCTGGCCGACAAGATCGGCGATGTCGACGACCTGCTGCGGGAGCAACTGCGGCCCAACAGATAGATTCAACAAGATTTAACTATTGGATTGAACGTTTGCCCAGCATCTATCTGCCACCTGGGGTACCCCCTCCCCCTGTTTCTGCCTTAGGAGCCATAAAACATCGGGGATTGGTATCGACTGAGTCATCGCCAAATCCTTTGGCTTGATTCCAATCCATTGGAGAAAACCGCCAAAGCCCCCAAAAGTACAGGCGAACCATGCCACAATCTTCCCAATTTTCTTAAAATCCCACGAGTTTTGTCCCATACGCAATTGTCCCCGCTCATAGCGGGGCGGGTAAAGTCTTGATTGAAAAGGTTTACGACGCTCCGCGGTCTCGCTGACATAATTTTCGTCCCGCACCCCCTTTGATGGACAGGGCTTTTCATGAAGCAGGTCTTTTACCATCACCTACGGCAACGGATGAGAACCAAACGACAACTGCAACCGCAGATCCCCTTTGGGGATGACAACAAGAAAGACAAGAACAAGAATAACGGCAACAAGCTTTGTGATATCGCGCGGGCTATGGTGTGGGCCGACGTGGCGTGGTACGGGCTTGCGCGGTCGATTCGCGTATAACCAACTCCGGGTCGACCTTGATGACGTCGGGGAGCTTTTCGTGGGCCACCTTTCTGAGCAGGGAGGTGGCGGCCAGAGCGCCCATGCGCTGCAGCGGCTGCCGAATGGTCGTCAGGCTGGGAACGATGTAGGAGGCCGCCTGAATGTCGTCGAAGCCGAGCACAGATACGTCTGCCGGAACCTTAAGTCCAGCATCGTGGAGGGCCCGTATGCTGCCGATCGCGGAAATGTCATTGAAGCAAAGGACAGCTGTGAAGTCTTTGCGACGAAGCAGGAGTTGATGAATTCCGGGATAGCCGAGCTCTGGTGTGTTGAGGTCCTTGTCCAACTGGATAATCAGCTCACTGTGGACATCAAGAGAGAGCGCGCGAGCTACCTGCATGATCGACTGCCATCGGGTCTGCGAATCTGAGCTGAAGGGCTGACCGTGCATATAAGCGATCTTGCGATGCCCCAGCCGATACAGGTGGCCCAGTGCGAGCTCCGCGGCCCGATGGTGGTCCAGAATTACGTTGGTCACACCGGGGAGGACGCCGTGGCCGGAGACCGAGACAGTGGGAGCGGAGATGGCCCCTTCGAACTGAGTGTCGATGCCGATGATCCCGTCAACGCCGCGTGCCTGCAAGAGCCGGGGATATTCGGCGATCAGGTCCTTCCTGTGCCGGTGGTGCGCTGTGAAGAAGAAGTATCCCTCCTGCATCAGGACCTCCGCCGCGCCGCTAACCACCAGCGAGTGATAGCCTTCGCCGAGTTCGGGAAGCAGAATGCCGATGGTCTGCGTCTTCAGGCCCTGGAGCGACCGCGCGATGAGGCTGGGTTGATAGCCGAACTTCTTTGCCGCGGCCTTGACTCTTTCTCGCGTTGCTGTAGGAATCGAACGGCCGGGCGCGTTGTTCAATACGAAGGAGACTGTGGCCGGACTCAGGTCCAGATGTTCGGCCAGCATCTTCAGGCTGACGCGGCGGGCGGCCGTCGGAATCGAAGCTGTCTTTCGTGGCATAGGAGTCAGCAACCAGTCTAGCGGAGATTCATTGATAAATCAGGGACCTCAGAGCAAGCGGAGCCTTTTCCCCTTGGTCGCATACGACTTCTTTATGGGGTTTCTACGCATTCTTTATGGATGGGCTGCTTGAATAGGAAAGATCGCCTCCGGGTCGCGGGATCGCCAAGGCTGACCCAGGTTTGAGGATCGATCAAAAGCAGCGACCCATCCTTGAGGTGAAGTCGTTTGGCGGAGGCAAGACCATGTGGGACATCGGGTGTATCGGAGCAAGTGTGCTGTTTTTTGCGATTGCGATTGGATACGCGATGGGGTGTGACCGGCTGGGGACGAAGGAGACGCAAAGATGATTGAGACGGTGGCGCTTGGTCTTGTAACGGTTGGTCTGCTCATTTATCTGGTGTACGCATTGCTGCGCCCTGAAAAGTTCTAAGAGGAAGTGTATTCAATCATGACGGCGAACGGCTGGTTTCAAGTTTTCTTCTTTTTTGGATTGGTACTGCTCTGTGCAAAGCCGCTGGGTGTGTATATGGCGCGCGTCTTTGAACGAGAACGCACCTGGGCAGATGGTATCTTTCGTCCTGTCGAGCGGCTTATCTATCGGCTGACGGGGATCGATGAGAAGCACGAGATGGTCTGGACCGAGTATGCGGTGGTGATGCTGCTCTTCAGCCTGGTCACGATGCTTGTGACGTATGCGATCGAGCGGCTGCAATACATACTGCCGCTGAATCCGCAGCATCTAGCGGCCGTGGCTCCTGATCTCGCGTTGAACACTGCCGCTTCGTTTACAACGAATACAAATTGGCAGTCGTATGTACCGGAGACGACGATGAGCTATCTGACGCAGATGCTCACGCTGGCTTACCATAACTTCTTCTCCGCAGCAGCCGGGATTGCGCTGGCTGTGGCCCTGATCCGGGGCATCTCGCGGCGGGAGTCGAAGTCGCTGGGCAACTTCTGGGTGGATGCGACGCGCGCCTCGTTATGGGTGCTTCTGCCGGGATGTCTGATCTATGCGCTGCTGCTCGTGTCGCAGGGGGTAGTGCAGAACTTTCGCCCCTACGACCAGGCAAAGCTGGTGCAAACGCAAATTGTAACCACGACGGGTGCAGATGGAAAAGCTACGACCCAGACCGTTGCAACCCAGAGTATCGCGCAGGGACCGGTGGCGTCGCAGGAGGCCATCAAGATGCTTGGTACGAATGGTGGAGGCTTCTTCAACACGAACAGCGCACATCCGTTTGAAAACCCGACTCCGCTTTCTAACTTGATGCAGATGTTTTCTATATTTTTGATTCCGGCTGCGTTGACGGTGACGCTGGGTCGGATGACGCGGACACCGAAGCATGGCTGGGCCGTGTTCGCTGCGATGGCGGCGCTCTTTTTCGTTGGCGTGTTTGTGGCCTACTATGCGGAGGCGCAGCCGAACCCGCTGCTGCACTCGGTCAATCAGCACGTGACGCCAACGCAGCCCGGCGGCAATATGGAGGGCAAAGAGGTGCGGTTCGGCATCGCCAACTCGGCGTTGTTTGCTACTGTGACGACGGACGCCAGTTGTGGCGCGGTCAACTCGATGCACGACTCATTCATGCCGCTTGGTGGTTTGGTTCCAATGGTCAATATCATGCTGGGCGAGGTGATCTTTGGAGGAGTGGGCGCGGGACTCTATGGGATGTTGATCTTCGTTGTGCTGTCTGTCTTTATCGCGGGCTTGATGGTTGGGCGAACCCCGGAGTATCTCGGCAAGAAGATCGAATCGTATGACGTGAAGATGGCGATGCTGTATGTGCTTATCTTTCCGCTGTCGATCCTGGGCTTTTCTGCGGTGGCGTTGATGATGCCGAACCTCGGCCTCTCCGCGTTGACGAATACCGGGCCGCATGGGCTTTCGGAGATTCTCTACGCGTACACTTCGGCGACCGGAAATAACGGATCGGCTTTTGCTGGGTTAAGCGCGAACACGCACTGGTACAACCTGTCGCTGGGCGCGGCCATGCTGATTGGCCGGTTCCTGATGATCGTTCCGATGCTGGCTATCGCGGGCAATCTCGCCAAGAAGAAGCTGGTGCCTCCGTCGCCCGGGACGTTTCCGGTGCATACGCCTTTATTTACGGTGCTGCTGGTAAGCGTTGTCCTTATTGTTGGTGCGCTTACGTTCTTTCCGGCGTTATCGCTTGGTCCACTTCTCGAGCACCTGCTGATGCAGGCCGGTAAAAGCTTCTAGTTGAAAAAGAGGAAAGCAGACAAAGAAATGGCAAACACCCGCAAGCGCTCCCTCTGGGACACCAAGATCGTACGTCGTGCGTTGGTCGACGCGTTGACCAAGCTGAACCCGCGCACGATGATGAAGAACCCGGTCATGTTCGTGGTCGAGATCGGCAGTGTCATAACGAGCATCTATCTGTTTCGCGATATTATGGCGCACCAGGGCGCTCTTCGCTTCGATCTGCAGATTACGCTGTGGCTTTGGTTTACTGTGTTGTTCGCGAACTTTGCCGAGGCAATGGCTGAAGGCCGCGGCAAGGCGCAGGCGGATGCGCTGCGTCGCGCGAAGTCTGAGACGACCGCTGTGCGATTTCGTACGGATGGGAGCACGGAGGACGTCGCCAGCTCGGACCTGCGGTCGGGCGACGTTGTGTTCGTCGTTGCCGGTTGCATGATTCCGGGCGACGGTGAGGTGATCGAAGGGGTTGCTTCGGTGGATGAATCGGCGATTACGGGTGAGTCTGCGCCGGTGATTCGTGAGGCGGGTGGCGATCGCTCGGCTGTGACTGGCGGAACGCGTTGCCTGTCTGACCAGATCAAGGTCAAGATCACGTCGAATCCGGGCGAGACGTTTCTGGACCGGATGATTGCGCTGGTGGAAGGGGCCGAGCGGCAGAAGACCCCAAACGAGATCGCGTTGAATATCCTGCTCGCAGGTTTGACGATCATCTTCCTGCTGGCTGTGGTTACGCTGCAACCGATCGCCATCTACTCGACTGCGCCGCAGACTGTTTTCGTGCTGATCTCGTTGCTTGTGTGTCTTATTCCGACAACGATTGGCGGGCTGCTTTCGGCGATTGGGATCGCGGGGATGGACCGTTTGGTGCAGCATAATGTGCTGGCTATGTCGGGACGTGCGGTGGAGGCTGCGGGAGATGTGAATACGTTGCTGCTCGACAAGACGGGGACGATTACGCTGGGGAACCGTCAGGCTTCGGAGTTCATTCCTGCGCCTGGTGTGAGCAAGGACCAGCTTGCGGACGCGGCGCAGTTGTCGTCGCTTCCGGACGAGACGCCGGAGGGGCGGAGCATTGTGGTGCTGGCGAAGGAGATGTATGGGCTTCGCGGGCGTGAGCTGAGTGAGATGCAGGCGGAGTTTGTGCCGTTCAGTGCGGTGACGCGGATGTCGGGGGTGAACCTTGAGGGCCGCGTTATTCGGAAGGGATCAACGGACGCGATCGCTGGATTTTTGAAGGAGAATGGCGGAAGTTTGCCGGACGAGGTGCGGGCCGCGGTGGAGACTGTGGCACGGAGCGGTGGTACCCCTCTGGTGGTGGCGGAGAACCGGCAGGCGCTGGGCGTGATCCACCTGAAGGACGTGGTGAAGGGTGGGATGCGGGAGCGGTTTGCGCAGCTTCGGTCGATGGGGATCCGGACCATCATGATTACGGGGGACAATCCTCTGACAGCGGCGGCGATTGCGCGGGAGGCGGGTGTTGACGACTTTCTGGCAGAGGCAAAGCCCAAGGACAAGATGGACCTGATCCGTCGGGAACAGGGTGAGGGGAAGTTGGTCGCGATGACGGGCGATGGGACGAACGACGCTCCGGCGCTGGCGCAGGCCGATGTGGGTGTCGCGATGAATACGGGCACGCAGGCGGCGAAGGAGGCGGGGAACATGGTCGACCTCGACTCGAACCCGACGAAGCTGATCGAGATTGTCGAGATCGGCAAGCAGCTGCTGATGACTCGTGGCGCGCTGACTACGTTTTCGATCGCGAACGATGTTGCGAAGTACTTTGCGATTATTCCAGCGATGTTTGCGGCTACGTTTCCGGTGCTGAACAGGTTGAACATTATGCATCTGCAGACGCCGCAGTCGGCGATCCTATCGGCGGTGATCTTCAATGCGCTGATTATTGTTGGATTGATTCCGCTGGCGCTGCGGGGGGTCGGGTACAAGGCCATGTCGGCCGAGGCGCTCCTGCGGCGCAACCTGATTCTTTATGGAGTCGGCGGCATTATCGCTCCGTTTTTAGGCATCAAGCTCATCGACATCATCATTACGGCCATTCATCTGGCTTAGAGGACTTTATGCGTCGCAATTTGATCACTGCTGTGCTTTATACGGTTGTTACTACGGTCATTTTCGGGTTGATCTATCCTTTCGTGGTTACGGGCCTTGCACAGGTACTGTTTCACGATAAGGCGAATGGACAGTTGCTCTATCAGAACGGTCAGCTCGTTGGGTCGCGGATCATTGGGCAGCCGTTTTCGGCGCCGCAGTACTTTCACCCACGTCCTTCTTTCGCGGGCAATGGGTATGACGCGGCCAACTCCAGCGGTTCGAACTATGCTCCGACGAACAAGAAGCTGATCGACCGGGTCGCTGGTGACGTTGCTGCGTTGCAGGTCGACCATCCGGGTGTCGATGTGCCGATTGACCTGGTGACCGCGTCCGGGTCGGGGCTTGATCCTGATATCACTCCGGCAGCGGCGGATTTTCAGGTGGAACGGGTGGCGCGGGAGCGGCATCTGTCGGAGGACGCGGTGCGCAGGCTGGTTGCACAACATACGCAGGGGCGGCAGCTTGGGTTTCTTGGGGAGCCGCGTGTCAATGTGCTGCTGTTGAACCTGGACTTGGATCGGGTGGCGGCCGTTCGGTAGGGTCCGCTTCGCGGATGGCTTTAGACGCGGGGCTGAAGCCGCCGCTCTACCCAGAAGGAACAACAGCAACGGCAGCGACGGAAGCAAACACAGAAGCAAAGGCATAAGACAACAACAAAAGCAACAGCAGATTCCTCCGCTGCGCTGCGGAATGACAACCAAAAAAGCAAAAGCAAAGGCAAAGGCAACAGCAACAGCAGGTCCTTCCTCTATGGCGAAGGGGACAACCAAACTGATGACAACTAGCTGTGGACAGGGCGAGTTCTTAGGTGCGGGGACACTTAGGGTGTGGGGGCGATGGTGGAACCTGGGGCGGGGGTGGCGATGTATGTGCTCTCGGATGGGCCGAGGTAGCTTTCTTCTGGGGCGGGGAAGTGGGGAGATGGTGGACGTGATGGTTTGGTGCGCAGGACGATGCGTTCGATGACTACAGCGGGATCGACCATGCAGACGTGTAGGGTGTGCGGACCGGGCTGGTCGACGAGAACGGCCGTGGAGACAGGGCGAACGCCGTCGCTGACGGCCTTTTCCCAATCGGGCTGGCCGTTGCCAAGTTCGGCGTTCGCGGGCCAGACGTCGAGTGTCGTGAGTGGTGCGTTGTCGAGACCGATCGCGAATCGTAGTCCGCGGCCGGGAACGAAGTTCAGAGTTGGAGCGAGGATGGCTTCGACGGTGCGAGTACCGGGACGGAAGAGGTAGATCTGGTAGTCCATGCAGGCGGAGGTCTGTGGAGTTGGATTGATGTTGCTAGTCGCAGTAGAGGGCAAGGGCGTCATGCCGGAGAGGGTTTCACCGAAGCCGGGGAGCTTTTGCCATGAGACTTCGGCGGTGTCGTGTTTGGCGGCGAAGTGTTCGGCTTCTATGGCGACGACTCCGTTGTTTTCGACGAAGCCGATGATGCTGAAGATCGAAGACGGTTTGATGGCTTCGATCTGGATGGTAGTGGGGCGTTCGCCGTTCGTGCCTTGTTGCGCGATGACGATGTTGCCTTTGCTGTCGCCGGATGGGAGTTGGTCCCAGTCGATTCTGATGTCGATGCGGTCGCCGGTGTCGACGCTGCCGCTGGTTTTACTGAGGTGGATCCAGGGGGCGCTTGGTGTGGCAGAGAACTGGTAAGGTTCGACGCCCCGATTTGCCAGTTCGATGCGATAGGTCTGGTGGTTAATGGAATCGAAGGCGGGCACAGCAGGGCGGAATGGAGTTGAATCTTCGGCGAAGACGAGCATGTGCGCGCCGGCGAGCGGTTGGACCTGCTGCACGGCGGGCATAGCGTTGAGGGGCGGGTCGTTCCAGGAGACGTAGCCGATGTGGATCTGGTCCATCATGTGGTCCCATTTTCCGTCGAGGAGCTTGTGGTTGTACTCGGCGGAGAGTGCGGCGTCCTGGGCGAAGAGGTCGCGGGTCTGGTCGGCGTACTGATTGGCGATGGAGCGACCCTGGCGGGCGTAGAGATGGTTACGTCCTGCGGCTATATACATCTCGCTAACGATGGCTGACGCCTTGAGTGGATAGAGGACTAGCTCAAAGAAGGCAGGACGCTGGTCGGCGGGGAGTTGAGCGTTAAGTTCTTCGGCGCGTGCGGTGAGGGTGCGCCACTCGTCGTCGATGCGTTCTGCTTCACGGTCCTGCGTGAGCGAGAAGGTGGTGGGGTCGATCAGCTCGGGTTTGCGGCGACCGTTGAATTTTGTGTAGGCGGACATGAGAGCGGCGATCTCCTGGGCGTGTTCGGGGCCGAACTCACGTGTGGCCCAGAGCTCGGTGAAGTCGTCGAGATGGTCCTTGTCCCATCGCTCGGGGGTGCGAGCGAGCGAGAGGAAGAATTCGACGGGGAACTCCATGGGCTTGAGGTCGCCGACGTTGACGACCCAGATGCGATCGGCTCCGTAGTCGAGGGCGAGGCGCATCTGCTCCTGAATTTTGGGGATGGGGTTGGTGTTGAGCCATTTGTAGGAGCGTGGGCCGCCGACGTAGTCGAAGTGATAGTAGATGCCGGCTCCGCCGGAGCGTTTGCGCTCTTCGGCGGTGGGGAGGCGGCGGAGATCGCCCCAGTTGTCGTCAGACCAGAGGAGGGTGACGTCTTCGGGGACGCGCATGCCTTTTTCGTAGTAGGTCTGAACTTCTTTGTAGAGGGCCCAGACCTGAGGGACTTTGGTGATGTCGGGGTTGACGGTTTCCTTGAGGATCTCGCGCTGTTTGGCGACGATGTCCTCGAGCTGTCGGGTGCCGGCTTCGGCGGACATTGGGGTGTCATTGAGGCCGCGCATGCCGAGGGTGACGATCTGCTCGTAGTTTTTGTTGCGCTGCATGCCGGCGCGCCAGAAGTCGTCGATGGCCTGGGCGTTTTTGGTGTAGTCCCAGGGGCCGTAATTACCGCGGGTCCATTCCTTTTCAGCGCGCATCATGGGCTCTTCGTGCGAGGTGCCCATCACGATGCCGTACTCGTCGGCGAGTTTGGCGTTAAGGGGATCGTCTGCGGCGAAGGCGTTGTTCCACATGGCCGGCCAGAGGAAGTTGGCCTTGAGGCGGAGGAGCAGATCGAAGACCTTTGTATAAAACTTCGAGTTCATGCCTCCAAACTTTTCCATGGTCCAGCCACTGAGCGCGGGGGCCTCGTCGTTGAAGAAGATGCCGCGATACTTCACGCGGGGTTCGGGCTGGAGGTAACGGCCGGGTGCGATGTAGAGCGCGTCCTGATGGCGAATGGGGACGTCGGCCCACCAGGCCCAGGGAGAGACCCCGATTTGTTCGGAGAGGTCGTAGATGGCGAAGATTGTGCCGCGCTTGTCGGCGCCGGCGATGACGAGTGCGCTGCGGATGCCGGGGAGTGGGTGGGGAATTGTTTGTGTGACGGAGGTCTCCCAGTGATTGCGGATGGAGCTGACGTCGAGTTTGTGTTGGGCGATGAGCTTGTCGATGACGGGGCTGCGGCCGATGGTGCCGATGATGACGACGTCTTGTTGTCTTGCGATGGCGTGGAGGACCTCCGGGGTGTGGTTGGTGACTTGGTTGATGTCGGAGTCGAGATTGGACACGGCGTGGAGGACGCCGGGCCAGTCGGCGCTGTCGACGTAGAGGGGTGCGACGGTGGTGGTCGTTGCGAGTGCGAAGGCGCCGGGTGTGGGAGTAGAGGAGACGTGCGATTTTTCGCCGAGTGCGAAGGCAGAGCGTGAATGGAGGACGGCTGCGGTGAGGAGGAGCGTGGCGGCGATGTGGACGACGGCGCGGGTACGTGTCATTTTGGGGGCCAGATGCGGTAGTTGCCGCTGACGTGGAGCATGCTGAACATGTAGAGCATGCTGTCGAAGTAGCGCTGGTCGCCGACGGGGACGGGGGTGCGCCAGAGCTCTTCGACGAATCTCCTTTCGTTGGGGCCGGGGGTGGCTGAGAGGCTGCCGACTGTGGCGGCGGCGAGCATGCCTACGGAGTGGCGGGTGGAGAGCGGCTTGCCGTCGAGGGTGTAGCGGTCAGCGAACATCGTGATGCCCTGGCTGATGAGGAATTTTTGAATGCGGTCGGAGAGGACGACCTCGCGGGGATCCTTGTGCCACCAGTTGTAGTCGGCGGACCAGTTGCTGACGGAGCGCCAGGAGTCGTAGCTGAAGGGTGTGGGTTGGCCATCGCGGCCGGTGATCGTGGACATGTCGAAGTTGGAGCGATCGGGGGTGAGGGCGGTGTCGGGACCGGTGACTTTGACGAAGAGGTCGCGGCTGACGTCGGCTGCCTTGGCCCAGAAGGCGCGGTCTTCTTCGGGGCCCCAGCGTGCCCAGAGCTCGTAGAAGGCGGGCAGGTGGTAGGAGGCGTCGGTGTTGCTGTAGGGGCCGACGTCAGGGACGAAGCGGACCATGTTGTAGGTCTCTTCGACCATGGGGCCCGCGGTGACCGGGCGCTGCGGCATCCGGCCACCGAAGCGGGCGAAGGGATCGGGTGGTGGAGTTTTGCCCTGGCCTTTGAGCTCGATGGCCATGTTGTGCTGGGCCTGCTCGCGCTCAGTGGTGTTGGGACTGGTGATGGTGGTGTACTCGAAGGGCGGATCGTCGGGGTGGACGCGGAAGGGGCCGGATTCGGTGAGGACGGGATGATGGCGCATGCCGCGGAGGATTTTGTCGGCCTGCTCTTTGTAGTTGTAGATGCCCTGGCCGTTGCCCCAGCGGTTCGCGGCGAAGTAGAGGGCCATGACGTAGTACTCTTCGCCGTCGGGGGCGGGGCCGGTGGAGCGTGCGGTGCCGTCGGTGTTCATGGACCAGGCGAAGTAGCCGACGTTGGGATTGTGAGGGTCGGTGACGAGCATGTAGGTGTTGGACCAGTTCCAGAGAGCGTCGAACTCGCGCTTGTGATCCATCTGGACGGCGATCATCATGCCGTAGGACATGCCTTCTGTGCGGGCGTCATTGTTGGCCCAGTCGGTCATGTAGCCTAGTGGGCCGTTTTCGTTTTTGCCGGCTTCGAAGTAGACGCGCTCGGAGATCGCGTCGCCGTGGAAGAGCTGCTGGAAGGCCTTTTCGAGGCGGGCGTTGGTTTCCGTTGCGGGATGGCCTTGTTCGGCGAAGAGGTCGCGGTAGTGGCCGGTCTTGTAAGCGCCTTCGCCGTCGCCGGGCATGCGCTTGATCTCTGCTGGTGGGGCGTTGACGTGCGGGGGTGGCGGGGTGAAGCCGGCCTGGGCTTGTAAGGCGACCGGGGCGAGCCCGAGGAGGGCGGTGGCAAGTACAGCGTGACGAGCGGTGGACGTGCCGACAGTCATTAGGCGGGCTCCGTGCAATTTGTGCCTGTGAGAGTTACCAATCGGTGAGGGTGCCATCGAGCTTGCGGGCAATGGGCAGGTAGGCGCGTTGGTAGGGGTATCTTGCGGCTAGTTTTTGGTCGATTTCGACGCCGAGGCCTGGGGCGTCGCCGGGGTGCATGTAGCCGGCGTTGAAGGTGTAGTGGTGGGGGAAGACTTCGTCGGTGAGCTTGCTGTGATGCATGTGTTCCTGGATACCGAAGTTGTGGATGGCCACGCC
>DATHQG010000039.1:0-13084 GCA_035483075.1 Edaphobacter sp.
TGGCATCGTGTGCTTCCACCACTGCGTGAATTCTGACCCACGAAAGCTCGTTTGGCTTGCCAGCTCCACTCTTCGTAATTCCTCGAGTGACGATTTCTGCCTTCAAAACCCCAGGCACCGGCGGGGTAGTGTCTACCACAAAAACCTCGCTCACCCGTTCCCCCGTCAACGCCTCCGCGTCCGTATGCACAGGAGCGTCGCTTGCCACCACCTTCAACTCATAGCTTCCATCGGGCAGCAACGACGAGTCGAAGCTGTAAGCCTTCTCCGTGATCTTGTCCTTCAGCAACCGCCAGTTCGCCTCACCTACCCCGCGATACCACACCGCAAACATCAGGTCATCGCCGTTGTCATCGTGCGCCATCCAACGCACCGTCACTGCGGTCTTGTCCTTCTGCGCCGACAGCGGCTGCGTACTCGCGTCCGGCGCAAAGCTCACCGCCGGCGAAGCTCCCGCGGCCGAAGGGAAAACAACCTGCACCGTCGCCGCATTTGGTACCGCAGCATTTGCCACGACCCGCGCCCCCGGTTGCACCACGACCTCATCCACCACAGGCGCGACGTTCTTCTGCAGATAATTCAACGCAACTGAATCGACGCTCCCCCCACTCCGCAACACCGCCTTCCACTGCACAAACCGTCCCGCCGGAACTGCAAACCCTCCGTCCGCACCCACGCGGGTCCACTCGCTCCAACCCATCAGCGGACTCTCCACATTCCCGCTCCGAACAAATAGATCGAACGCCGCCCCCGCACCCGCCCTGACCTCCGCTCGCCCCCATTGCGCGAAGCTTTGCGCATCGAACACCTCGCTCGTATAGGTCGCAGCCGGAGCGACGGTATCGCCCAGCCGAAACACCTTCCCGCTATTGCTCGTAGCCACCAGCAATCCGTCCTTCCCCGGAGCAAACGCCATCCCTTGCGCTGCCTCCAGGTGCGCAACATCGGTAAACCGACCGGCCTCCTTCGTATCCACGCGATACACCCGTCCACGATTTCCCGTCGCCGCCAACAAGCTCCCGTTCCGCACCGCCAGCGCGTACACAACGTCGTCCTTCAGCGTAAGCAGCCTTTGCGGCGAGCCATCTACTGCAATCTCGTAAATCTCCGACCCATCCGGCACCAGCGTATTCGACCCCGCCGCCGTCGAAGACCCCGGCTGCACAAACGTAATCGACACTCCCACACTTCCCACCACCGGCAACGGTGGCAACGCCGTATGCCCCTTCGTTCCCACACCCGCGGCATAAACGTTCCCCGCTGCATCCATCGCCAGGGCCGTAATCTCCCGACGCCCCGCCGAATACGCCGCGAACGGCTTCGCCCCCGCCGTCCAGGTATTAAACCGGTAGATCACCCCATACCCGTCCGAGCCCGCCCACAGCGTCCCGTCCGCCGCCAGCAACAAACACCGGATATGCTGGTCCGCTGTCTTGAACAGCACCTCCGCCTTGCCGCCGCCCGCCGGCACACGGTACACCACTGCCGGCGCCCCGGCCGCAACGTACACCTCACCGGCCTTACCCACCGCCAGGTCCCAAAGGTACTTCGGCTTCTCCTCAGTCATCGCCGGATCGAACACCACCACCGGAGCTACCGTTGCCCCCGAAGCCGGGACCCGGTACACCTTGCCATCCGGAGAAGTCGCCACGAGCACGCTTCCATCGGTAGCCACAAGCACCGCCTGCACCGCCAGTTCCTTACCCTCAAAGATCTGCGAAGCCTTCCCGTCTGGCGTTACCTTCATCACCACCGCGGACCCCGAGGCCGTTCCACCCAGCCCCAGATAGCCGTTGCCCGCCGCATCACTGGCCATCGACCACACATAACTCTTCCCGGTCGCATAGAGCAGGGAACTCGTCGGCCCTGCCTCCAGCCGTCCATCGCTCCGAATCGCTACGCCCTCGGTCGAGCCCTTCTCCATCTCGTCGTAGCGCCCAACACTCCACAGCTTCGTGCCCTGCGCGCTCATCAAACCCGGCAGCAGGGAACTCCCCACCACCAACACCGTCACCAGCATTCGTCGCATCATGTTGGTTCTGAGTCTAAAGCACCGTACAGACATTGGTCTTCCAGGCAGAAAAAGGCGAGAGCCAGAGGGCCCTCGCCTTCGATCCGTATCCAGTTGTAGCTTAGTTTGCCAGGACCGCCCGATACCGCACCTGGCTCTTCTTCACCTTGGCTACAGCGTCGTTCGCCTTGGCCATCGCGAACCGCTCCGTGACCGCCTTCACCCCATGCCGTGCCGCGACATCCAGCATCTCGAACAGGTCCCGTGGGCTACCCGTCGGACTACCCGAAACCGCCTTCTGCCCGGAGATCAGCGAGAACGCGCCTAACTGCATCGGTGAAGGCGAAGCCCCCACCACACACAACGTACCCTTGGGCCGCAGCGCCGCCACATACGCCTGCCAATCCTGGTCCGCGCTAACCGTCGACAGCAGCAGATCGAACGACCCCGCCACCTTCTTCAAAGCTCCCGTGTCTCGCGTATTCACGAAGTTGTGCGCTCCCAGCTTGCGCGCCTCGGCCTCTTTGTCCTTCGTGGTCGAAAACGCCGTCACCTCCGCGCCAAACGTCTTCGCAAACTGGATCCCCAGATGCCCCAGCCCGCCGATCCCGATGATCCCCACGCGCGACGACGGCCTCACCCCATGGTTCCGCAGTGGGCTGTACACCGTGATCCCACCGCACATCAGCGGGGCCACGTTCTCGCTCTCCAGCGCCGGCGGCACCGGAATCGCAAACCGCGAGTTTACGCGAATTTTGTCGGCAAACCCGCCATTCCGTCCCACGCAGGTCGGCTGCGACTTCGCGCACAGATGTTCATCTCCCTGCCTGCACCACTCGCAGATGCCGCAGCTGTCCGCCTGCCATCCCACTCCCACGCGCTCGCCCATCGCCCGGTCCTTCACCCGGTTGCCAAGGGCCACCACCGTCCCCACAATCTCATGACCAGGAATAAACGGGTACTTGCTCATCCCCCAGTCGTTGTCTATCAAGTGCACATCGCTGTGACAAACGCCGCAGTGCGAGATTTTGATCTCGACCTCGTCGGCTAGCAGCGCACCCGGATCATATTTGTAAGCCAGCAACTGTGCACCGGCCGCGTGCACACCAAAACCATGTATTTCACTCATTCGAAATCGTTCCCTTTTGGCGCGCCGACATACTGCCGCGCCTACTCCTTGATGCTACAACACCCCACCGAGCAAAAAACTACTCCAGTTGGAATCACAGTCTCCGTATAGCTCCCAACAAAACTTCAGTCAAGACTTATTGAATCGACTCAAGGTGTGACCGGTACTACTTCACCAGAAGGTTCAACACCTGCGACCCGCTCACGGCGTATCCTGCCTCAGACGAACCCGCCTCCACCACGCTCTCACCCGTCAACTGCATCTTCTGCGCGTCCTTCAACGGCTCAAGAACGTTCGCCATCGAAAGCGGCACCCCCGGCAGCGCCTCGCTCTCCAGCACCGCCTGCGTCGCATGGTCCAGCAGAGTCACATAGACCCGGTCGTTCGCATGCACCCGGTTCAACTCCGCCACAGTGTCCGCCAAACCAACCGAATGCTGGGTCCCCATCCGGCTCATCAACCGGTCCACTGTCGCTCCGTCGCTCACCACGACCCGCATCGTCCCCGGTGTCAGCTCCGCCGGCAGCTTCACCTTCACCTTCACGATCCGCGCCTCCGCCTGATATGGATGCAGCGTGGCCTCCACCTCAATCTCATCGCCCGCATGCGCGTCGATCCGGCTCAGCCGTGCCGACTCCAGCACCGCCGCCATCCGCCCCGGGACTGCCTCCGCCTTTAACTTGAGCCCCGTAACCACCGGCTGCTCCAGCGCATTGCCATAGACCTTGCTGAACCGGTCGTTCACCAGCAGCGCCGCGTTGATTGTCCCTGGGAAGAACTCGTTCTGCGCCATCATCCCCTGCACCCGGACCGGCGGCAGCCCCTTCACACGAATCTCTCCCGTCAGCCGGTAGCTCATCTCCTCCGTCGCGGTATTGTTCGTCTGCAGGCTTTGATACACCGACACCAGCATCGTCGACGGCGTCAGCTGCCGGTTGTCCAGCACCTCGAAATGAAGCGTCTTCGCCGCGCTCGCCGCTTTGTCCCCAACCACCGGAGGCACCACCTCAACCTCCACCGGAATCATCCGCGCCAGCACGCCAAACCGCCCCATGATCGCCGAAGCCCGGTCTTCAGTAAACGCCCCCACCGTCTCCGTCGTATTAATGATCTTGAACGAATTCAAAGGCGACGCGAGTGAAGTCAGCACCTCCGCCTTGGTCATCGGCATATCCACCGGCCCATATTGCGTAATCGGATGCCCGCACGCCAGCAGCCGCTTCGGATCGACATACGTCACCGTGCAAGTCCCCGCCATCGACAGGTCACCCCGCACCAGCACCGCGCTCACCGCACTTCCCGGCACCAGAGGCTCCGGTTGCACCGCCTTCGGGTCCGCCCCGCCCAGCCCGGCCACCGGCGTCAATCCCATCGCCCGGAATCTGTCTCCAAACCGCTCCACCGTCTCCTGGCTGAACCCGCCAAACATCAGCGGAGTCTCCATCGCTCGCATCTCCGGCTGTTGTCGTGAAAAATTGCCGTCATCCTGACCCTGAGCTTGTCGAAGGGGAAGGCCCGCTGTATTTCGTTCTTGCAACTCCGCCCGCTGCATCCCCACGGAAGCAGCGCCGTCTCCGTCTCGCACCTGCAGCATCGACTCGATAGGAGTGATCCCCGCTATCGGCTCCTTGGTGAACTGTCCAATCCGATAGCTCAACGCGCCCACCAGCCGCCCGTCGATATACACCGGACTTCCGCTCATCCCCGCCACTACGCCCGTGTACTCGGGCTTGTCTCCATGCAGCCGCGCCAGAATCATGTCCTGTCCCGGTCCCAGCGCGTCCCTCAACACGCCCAGGATCTCCACCTGCATCGGCTCAGGGTCCACCCCTTCGAAAACCGTATAGGCGACACCCTTCATCCCCCGCTTTACCTCAGCGAGCGGAAAGAACTTCGTCACCACCGGGGCCGCGGCCGGCATCGGAATTGGCGTCCAGCCCGTTGCGCTCGCAATCGTCGTACCCACCGGCGTCTGCGCCCACACCTCACCTGTCAACAGCCCGGCCATCGTCACGCCCAGCGCCAACTGGCGAATCTTTATTGCATTCATCACGTCTACCAGACTACTAGAACTACTCCGTTCGCCCGCCCATCGTCCAGTTGGTGTGCGAAGCGAAGATTTGAGGCCCGATGGATCGAAGAGAAATGCTCGCAGTCGCATGCTCCACCCTGCCGTTCTATCTCGCTACGGTTACCAACGCTCAACTCAAACCAGTCACCGAACCCTTCGCGGGCTCTCCCGAAGAAAGAGAATCGCTCAAAAAGACCGGAGACCACATTCGTGCCGCGTTCGCCAGAGGCGATCTGGCAGGGATCCTCGCCTGCCACCATCCCGATGTCATCAAAGCCCTCGCCTACGACCGGTACCTTGTCGGCATCGAGGCGCTCAGGCAGGACCTGCTTGTAACGTTGCAGGCCTTTACCCTCGAATTTATCGAAAACACGGTCGAAAACACCCTCTTCCATAACGGGACCGCCATTGAAGAGACTCTCTTCACGATTCAAGGTAATCCGAAGACGGCAGGTGATCCATTCACCTTCAAGGGGCGTTCCATGGTCGTCTACGTCCGATACGCTGCCAGTCCGACAGGCTGGGCCTCAATCCGGGAGGTTGTGCAGCCGGCCGCATAGGCCCTCACCCCCCGGTTCCCCGGACTGGACGCACCCGGCACTCACGATCAAACTCTCAACCCGTCCAACATTCGGAGTAAAGTTTTAGATGATGCCTACGCACTCTCACCATCCGGCCCGTCTCCTTCTTCTAGCCGCCTGCACCCTCATCCTTCCGCTGCCCATCGCCCGCGCCCAGGACACCCCTCCTCCAGCCCAGCAGCAGACCAAGCCCACCCCCCCGGCCCCCGACGACGCCGGCCCCGCCACCGACAACGGAACCATCATCCTCAAGAAAAAGAAGGACGCCGCCGACGAGCCTCCGCCTCCGCCTGCCGCCCCGGCCGAGCCCAAGGTTAAGAATCCCAACGGCGACACCTACTCCCTCCGTATCGACGTCCCCATCGTCAACATCGACGCCAACGTCATCCTCGACAAGACCCACCAGTTCGTTCCAGGACTCAAGGCCAACAACTTCCTCATCCTTGAGGACGGCGTCCCCCAGACAATCACCAGCGTCCGCGTTGCTCAGACCCCCATCACCGCCGTCATGCTGCTCGAGTTCGCCGCCAATAGCTACTACCTCATCAACGACATGCGGACGGCCTCTTATTACTTCTTTCGCTCCCTGCGCAAAGACGATTACGTCGCTGTCGTTACCTACGACCTCAAGACCCACATCCTCACCGACTTCACCAACAACCCGGAGCTCGTCGCTCAGTCCCTTCAGTCCCTCATCATCCCCGGCTTCTCTGACACCAATCTCTTCGACGCCCTTTACGAGACAATCGACCGTTGCAGCCGTATCGAGGGTCGTAAGTACATCATCCTCATTGGCTCCGGCCGCGACACCTTCTCCAAGCTCACCCTCGACAAGATCCTCGCCAAGGTCAAGGCCAGCCAGAACATCACAATCTTCTCCATTGGCACCGGCGCCTTGCTCAATGAAGTGGCCGGAGGCCGTGGCGGCATGGGTGGTGGCATTCGCGATATGAACTACCTTCAGGCCCAGAACCAGCTCAAGACCTTCGCCGACATGACGGGCGGCCTCTACTTCGCCCCTCTCTTCCAGGGCGCACTACCCGATGTCTTCGGTCAGATCAACGACTCCATCCGCAACGAATACGTCCTCACCTACCGCCCCACCAACAACAAAAACGACGGCAGCTACCGCAAGGTAAAAGTCCTCCTGGTCGACAACGAAGGCCACCCCCTGCGCATGCAGGACGAAAAAGGCAAACCCCAGAAGTACTCCGTCATCGCCCGCGACGGTTACAACGCCAAACTCCCCGTCGAATAACCCTCGCAGCCGTTTTTTGGGACCAAACCACCCCAAACGCCCGTCACCCCGACCGGAGGCCGAAGCAGAACAGATTCCCTTCGGGGAAGGGCAGAATACTTGACAAGAGCCGGTCGCAAAACACCCTCGATAAATCGCGATAACTCAGCGCCAACCACTTACGCGCATGGCAAGTCCACCCCTAAAGTCTCTCCTTCGAAGACTTTACGCACTTTTTGACGGGTGGGGGGGTGCTTCGTCCCAAGCAAGATGCCATACTCAAACCTCATGCGAATAACCTCCCTCCAGCCCTCCATCACGATCACCCTCGCGGCCCTCAATAAGATCGACGCACTCCGCGCCTGCACAAAATACTGCCTCGAAGCCCTCCCAGAGCTAGCCGCACAAAATCCACACATCCTCCACGACAGCTGGACGGCCAATACCGAAGAAATCCTGGCCACCCAACCAGACTTAGTCATCGCCAGCGTCCCCTACCGCATGGAGTCCCTCGCCGAAATCCTGAAATCCGGCCTGCCCGTTCTCACTCTCGCGCCTCACTCCCTCGCCGACATCTACAAAGACATCCGCCTCATCGCCGCCCTGGTCGACGCGCAACCTGAAGCCAAGGCCCTCATTGACCAGATGCAAGCCACCATCGAAGCCACGCGCAAGCGCAGTGAGCGCCGCACCCAGACCCCCATCGTCTACTGCGAAGAGTGGGGCAAACCCCTCATCCACTCCCAGGCCTGGGTCGCCGAACTCGTAGAGGCCGCCGGAGGCAAATACCTGGGCGAACCCGGCGCCCACACCACTGCGGAAGCGATAGCCGAAGCCGGTCCTGACGTACTCCTCTTCGCTTGGTGTGGAGCAGGGAATCGCGTCCCCCTCGAACGCGTCATCACTCAGCGCAATTGGCAATCTCTCAACGCAGTCCGCGACCGCCGAGTCTTCTGTGTCCCCGATCAGTTCCTCAACACCCCTGCGCACACGCTCCTGCAGGGCCTGGCCTGCATCGCCGCGGCCACCCACCCCGACCTCCACCCGCCTCACCCCGAACTTATTCAACTGCAAATCATCGAGGCCGAGGCATCGTCAGATCCAGGTCCTTCTCAAGCATCTGCTTCGTCACTAAAATAATCTGCCCCACATGCTGCTGCACATGCCCGACAACCTGGTAGATCGCCTCTAGCACACTCACATCGCGCCCCTGCGGAGTGACTCTTTCCACCATCCGCTCCGCCGGTACCGCAGCGATCACTGCCTTCGCCTCCACCATCGTCGTCTCGAACAGCGCAATCAACTCCGCTCCACTCATCCCACCCTCCGCGCTGAACTCCTTGTCCCGCATTCGCATATCCGGTGCTCCACCCACCCCATGCATGATCCACTGGTGCGCATTCCCGCAAAGATGCAGCACCAGGTTCCCTACTGCATTCTCATACGCCCCGTGCCGCCGCCAAATCTGCTCATCAGTCAACTTTTTCACGCAAGCCGTCAGATACTCCGTCATCTGCCCCAGCCGGCGGCACGAAACATCCAAAAAATCCGAAGTGATCAGTTGGGCCGCAGCCAACTGTGCCTTTTGACCCGAAGATTTCGTCGACATTTCCTGTTCACGGCGTTCCTCAGGGGACATCTTCTGCAACTCCTCGCGAATCGCTTCCAGCTGCAACCCACGCTCTTGCAGGATCGCCGCCGCAAAGCACTTCTCCTCGCGCAGCAGACCCAGCAGCAAATGCTCCGTCCCGATATGTTCATGCGAAAGCCTATGCGCCTCTTCAGCCGCATAGGCCAGCACCCGTTTGCACTCATTCGACAGCGGCAGATCGACCGAGGTCGATATCGTCTCTCGAATCGTAGTATGCCCTTCAATCTGCTTGCGTATCGAATCCACCGACGCATGCGATTGCAAAAAACGGTTCGTCACTGCCTTGTCTTCACGCAACACTCCGAGCAGCAGGTGCTCAGTCTCGATATAAGGCGACCCAAAATTACTTGCTTCATACCGGGCAAAGAAAATCACTCGACGCGCCTTCTCCGTATAGCGTTCAAACATGCTTGTTCTCCAATGACTGTCCTTGAATTCTAGTCCGTGCAACCACAGCGAAAACCTCTCCGCACGTTGACCTTATCTCCCCCACCTCGTACACTCTAAAAGGCAGCCAGCAATCACCATTTCGCGGCTCCTTCAATCTATTGCCCCCTCGTTCAATGGTAGGACAGTCGGCTCTGAACCGATCAATCGGGGTTCGAATCCCTGGGGGGCAACCAACAACTATAAATATTTGTTATAAGCTTGGACTCAACTTGGTCTGTCCTTTACGCGCACTGCCTTCGTCACAGCTGGAGGTTCCTACACTGTCGTCCCTTACGTGGCCCACGCGGCGGTATCCAGGTATCACTGGCTAAACTAGCCTCAGATGTTCGATGGTTTTGCGCTCGCGGAGACCACCACCAGGCCCGCTCATCATCGTCGTAGCTTTCGTCGGGTTCATGGCGGGGTTCCGCAATTTCCATGATGCGATCCTAATAGGTACCTTGGCCCTTCTGCTGACGACTCTTTACACCTTTCTGCCAGTTATCTGTTTGTATCCGCGGGTATCCCTCTTGTCAGATGGACGCAACACAATCGGAGTATGAAAGCTGTTTCACTGAACAACTTACGCCTTCGCAACCTCGATTGGATTGCCATTGCGGTGGTCGGCCTGTCACTTTTTCTACTAGGAACACGCAGGACAAAGGTAGGTGCAGTGATCGGCCTAAGCCTCGGATTCGGAATCGCACCTGTCTGATTCGCATATGGTAAATACATTGGTCCTGAAAAGTCCGCTAATTGTGTTGATGGAGCTAGAACTGTTCGACACTGGTCTGCTCGGCTCTTTTGTGCCAGTTGAAATCATAGAGGCTGGACGAAAAAGAGCTGGAAATCGCTGAAGCGTCATCTCGCCAGACTCACATAAAATGTGGCGACGACGACAACGGGGATATCGATCTTGGGGAAGAGGTCGACCGGCATCGGCATTGCCTACCGATTTGAGCGGCATGGAGTTGATCTCCTTCATGGTCGGAGACATAGGGAGAGCGGAGGACTCGGGAGCGATTCAGACCCAACATTGTCCGCATCGAAGGTCAGCGGTCCGTCTATATCCCGGTACTGAAGCAGAGAGGAGACAGCAACACCATCACGATCGTGAACGGCATGAAACAGGCCATCAAAGACCTGGTGGATATTCCCGCATCACTCAAGACAGTCGTGGTCTTCGACCAGTCGCTGTTTGTGAAGGGAGCAACTAAGAACCTGCTGAAGGAAGCGGGAATCGGTCTGTTTCTGACCGGCATCATGATCCTCGTCTTTCTGGGGAATCCCGGCGCTACATTTGCTGTGCTCTTGTCGATCCCTCTTTCGGCTTTGGTCTGCCTGCTGGTGATGAAGGCGATGGGTGGGTCGATCAATACCATGTTGCTGGGCGGGCTGGCGTTGGCGTTTTCGCGTCTTATCGACGATTCCGTAGTGGTGCTCGAAAACATCTTCCGCTACATGGAGATGGGTTCTCCGCCACGCAAGGCGGCGGAGAAAGGAGGCATGGAGGTATTGCTAGCCGTTCTCGCGGCGACCTCGACGACCTCGATCGTGTTCTTTCCGGTGAGTTTTCTCTCCGGCGTGAGCAAGTACATCTTTGCCGATCTGGCGCTGGGCGTCGTGATCTCCATCTTCGCGTCGTACATCTTCGCGATGACCGTGGTCCCTCTGTACTGCGCCCACTTCATCCACATTGACCACCATGCCGAAGGCGAGGGGCACGGAGAAAGGGGGAAGGCTTTCTTTCAACGTTCGTGACCATATTCAACGAATATTTTCAGAGGCTGCTGAACAGAATCGCGACAGGGAGTTGCGGATCGTTCTGGGTGGTTTGCCCGTCATCCGCCAAGGACAACTGAAAAGCATAAACCCTCGTTTAGAGCTGCTCTTAAAGTTTGGCCCGACGTTACCAAAGGATTCTCGTCGCCTAAGGCCGTGTACGTGGGCCCGGCCGGGATGCAAGCAGTAATGGGCTGTTTCGCAGCGATTTCAGCGGTTTAACGTCGAATGCGGTGCTTTGCTCCGGGGGACGAATGGCGAATCGCTCTCGAACTGAGGCTCAATAGTCATCGTGCATGCGACGTAAGTTGTTTTTGTACACGGCCTTGCCTATAGCGTCTCCCAAGCGCTCGCCTGCGACCTGATCTGTTCGAAAATGTATGCCACCGTAAACACGTGCGTCGGAGATGTCGTCGGTAATCTCCTTGAACGTCGTGTATTGCAAAACGATGTCGGGGACGGTGGGGTTTGACAACGTCATGAAATGCCCGCCTTCACCGTATATGCGTCTCAGAATCTCGGCGGCGCTATTAGCTGCGCTGCCGTGGTTGGAGGGATAGCTCGGGAAACATGGAGTCACGACAAAGGGGACAAAGTTGGGATCAGGATTGGTTTTCGGATTGCCGTCTGTGGCCCCAGCATGGATCGCTGTCTCGGGGCGCCAGAAATTGTAGCGATACTTGTTGAAGAACGCCGCGACCAGGCTGTCATTCGTCGCCATGTTCATCAGGGCCAGCGCGCGAGCATTTTCGGTCAGAGAATGCCACCGCTCCTGCGCAACCTGCTGGACGGCCTGATTGAAGACCTGAGTCGGCGAGGCCGCGGCGTAGAAGAGCGCGACATTCGCGCGATCTTGTGGTCGCTCTGTGCTGTCGATGCCTCCCACCGTCATCACCTCATTGTAGGTTTTCGCATATTCGTGGCTCGTGAGCACTGGCGGTGGGTCGAGGAGATACTCATTAACACTCGAGATGCCGAACGGAGTTATGTTTTGCCATTGATACGCGATTCCGACGGCGACTCCATTCACAATTGGACAACTTGGTGTGGCTTGCCATTCCCCCGGAACCGGCGGCCCGGGTATCTTGAATTGCGGAGGCGACGATCCGTCGTTTGCGCGCAGGGCGATCATGGCCAAAGCTGCGGCTTCACCCGTGGCAATGCCGTCGGTCTTGGCTTGACCGTCCGGTATAGACGCGAGGGAGTTGGCGCGCTCGGCGTCGAGGGTCGAGGCTCTGTCTGAAAAATAGGTGCGAAGCACGCGATAGGCAGCTTGGATGGCTGCAGCCTCGGGGGATGCATCTGGCGGCGCCACGATCGTTCCGAGATAGGGATGATACTCGCCCGTGATGGCGTTCACGGATTCGAATACAGCGAGTTGTACGATTGCCGCGTATCGTGCCTGGGCGAATGGGTTCTGGCCGTCCGCTACCGCTGTGCTCACCGCGATCACGTTCCAGTCCAAGACGACATCGGCTTTGGCGACGGCAGACCCGAATAGAGTTGCGATCAACATGCATAGCCCGAGAACCCGGTCCTTTGTGTCGCCATGTATCTTTTTCATTGTGCTTCCTCCTGATTCTTCACTGGCTTTCGGTCGGCGGTGATCGGCATATTTGCAGCAACAGAGGCTGTTGTCCATATCGGAGAGTGTGTCGCAGCGTTATGCTTTGTGTCGCTCTAAAGACAAGCGTGGGTTGCACTTGCGTCACCCTCTACCGGTGGGGTGTAAAATCACTCAGCTTCCATGGGGTGTGCCATGGCTTCCCAGCCAGCTGGAGTGGAGCAACCGATCCGGTTCGGCGAGGACTACGAGGTTGACCTGCATCCTCGGAGGCTCCGCCGTGGCCGTCATGTGCTGAAGCTTGAGCGTATCCCGTTCGAGATCCTTCTCCTGCTGCTTGAACACCGGAACGAGACTGTTACCCGGGATCAGATCGTTTCCAGGGTTTGGGGCCACGGTGTTTTCATGGATACCGACAACAGTATCCGGGGCGCGATCCGCAAGCTTCGCCAGGTCCTGCAGGATGACGCCGAGACCCCACGGTTCATACAGACCGTGACCGGGCAGGGGTATCGCTTCGTCGCGCTGGTTATTACTCCCAAAGAACGAAGCGCAGCCTCCGAACCAGAGGCAGCGGGTGTTCCAACCAGTGACCAGGATTTCCTATCGGAACTCGATAGCTGGTTACA
>DATHQG010000040.1:0-5675 GCA_035483075.1 Edaphobacter sp.
CGAGATCGTCTCCGTCTTCCATCATCTCGGCTACAGCACCAACCTCGGCCCCCAGGTCGAGTCCGACTTCTACAACTTCGAAGCCCTCAACTTCCCTCCCAACCACCCCGCCCGCGACACCCAGGACACTCTCCTCATCGCAAACCAGCAGGCCCGCCCCTCACGCGATCGCCTCCTAATGCGCACCCACACCAGCCCGGTCCAGATCCGCACCATGATCGCGCAGGCCCCACCCATCCGCATCGTCATCCCCGGCAAGGTCCACCGAAACGACGCCGCCGACGCCACCCACTCCCCCATCTTCCATCAGATCGAAGGCCTATGCGTCGACACCAACATCACCTTCTCCGATCTAAAAGGCACCCTCGACCACGCCATGAAGGCCCTCTTCGGCAGCGACGTGAAGACCCGTTTCTTCCCCAGCTTCTTCCCCTTCACCGAACCCTCCGCCGACGTCCAGATCTCCTGCATCTTCTGCGGCGGCAAAGGCTGTCGCAAGTGCAAGCACAGCGGCTGGATCGAGCTCCTGGGCTGCGGTATGGTCGACCCCGCCGTATTCGCGGCCGTCACCGAAGAACGCCGCAAGGTCGACCCCTCCGACGACACCTACAACCCGGAAAAGATCACCGGCTTCGCCTTCGGCATGGGCGTCGAGCGCATCGCCATGATGCAATACGGCGTCTCCGACATCGGCCAGTTCTACTCCGGCGACATGCGCTTCCTCGAACAATTCGCATAGGAGGTTAAGCTACTCCACTGCACTAAACCCCACCTGCAGGCTCTCCATATTCTGTGGATGCACCCGGATCACCCCGCGCCTCGGGCTGTCAATATCGGCAATCAGAAAAAACGAAATTGCCACCGCCAGGGGAAGCATCATGAGCAGCTTCGGCCGCACCTTCCGCGCTCCAAACCCCACCAGAAAATTGGCTAGCACCGCAATCCCGAACATCAAAAGCCACGCTCCGACGGGAATGCGGTTCCACCACGCCGCCTGCGTGTACCCTTGCGAGTTCAATACATCATTCATGCCCGCAACGGCCAGGGCTCGTACCGGCGTGGGCTGGGCCGTCGCCGTCCGCGAAGCCGCGACCCAAAGCCGGCTCTGCACCTCGGTCGTCTGCTGGTTGATCTGGTTCAACTCTTCCAAATCGCGCGTGTTGTAGAACCGGACACGCAGGCCCGTGTACTCCCGTAATAGCCCGCGCACGACCGACGCCTCCTCTGGCGGCAGCAGATCGGCCCGCACATACTCCGTTCCAATCGCATTGGCCTCTGCCTCTTCGTACGACTTGCGCAGATCATACCGGCCAATCGCCATCGAAAAACTGAACCCGATGATCAGGCCAAGCAGTGTCAGCGTCGCCGATTGAATCACTCCAAAGTCCGACCGCATGTCCTCGGAGAAATCGCTGCGACGCAGGCCAAACTGTCCACCTATCCAAGCCGCGAACCAGAGCAGGAAAAACGTCACCACGAAGACTACGAGGGGACGGTTCACGAAAATGGCCATGCTTCCTCCCATACGATCGCTGACCCAAACAAGTCTCCAGTTAAGACTGCCTCTTCACAGCGTTGCCGAAGAACCCAAACAGCAGATGCAGCACCGCCAGCGCCAGCGCCCCAAGAAACGCCGCCTTGAACGTCGTCACCGCGAACCCCGGCACGAACTTGCTCGAAAACCAAAGAATCACGGCATTCACCACGAGGAAAAAGAGTCCAAACGTAAGAATCCCCAGCGGCAGCGTAATGATCTTCAGAATGAGTCCCAGCGTCGCGTTCAGCAACCCAATCACCACCACCGCAATCAACGCGGAGACGAAGCCGCTGACGACAAAACCTTCCACGAAGTGCGCCACAATCAGCAGCGCTACGGCATTCAGGATCCAGTGCAGAAACAAACGAAGCATAGTCAGGTCCTCTCAGTCATACATTGAAAAGTAGGCAATCGCGGCAGGCCCTCCGCCCCACGAGCATACCCGACCTTCCGTCAGAAAGGTACCTCTATCGTCTGCATTGTCTTCATTCGAAGCGGTTACTTAGCCAGTCCATGGTCATAGCTGATCACTCGCGTAATCTTCCAGGCGCCGTCCTTGTACTGCCAAAGATGAATGAACTTCGCTTCCCCGACCACGTCATGGTCCTGCGTCCCCGGATGCAGAAACCGGTGGACCCCGATCTCCACCGCTCCATAGTGGTTCATGTGATACACCTCAAGCGACCCCGGCACCAGCACCCGAGTCACCTTCCCGCAGATATTGTTCTTCACGCTCTCCACCAGGGCCGCCCTGCCCAGCGTCACTCCGCCCTGGTCGTGGTAAAACTCAACGTCCTCCGCGATCAACGATCCAAACTTCTCCAGATTGCAAGTGTTGTAAGCATCAAACAACTCCGTATCGAGCGTCGTAATCGCCTTAACCAGTTCCTCCTGGCTCTTCATGCTATCCAGCGACTGGACGGCCTGAGCGTCGGCCCGATCAAACCCACCCCACAACAAAATCATCAACGCCAAAGTGCAAAACTTCCTCATAACCTTCCACCTCTCTTCAGATCGGGACACCCACGACAATACGCACGCGGCAAGCAAAACGTTCACCCTAATTAGCAGACGCACAGCAGTCGGTTCTCCTCCGCGCCACGCCAACATTTAGACTAGAAACCGTCCATCATGAACATTCTCACCAGCTGGCTCCGCCACTATCTGCCCACACTCCCTGTTACTGATCGGCAACTAGCCGACGACCTCACTCTCCGCGGCATCGCCGTCGAAGGCGTCCACTCTCTCGGCCCCAACAACGGCCACCTCTTCGAAATGGACATCACCACCAACCGCGTCGACGCCATGAACCACTACGGCATCGCCCGCGAAGCTGCCACTATCTACAACCTACCGCTCTCTCCACTCATCACAGAATCGTCATTTCGACCGGAGGCGGCGCACTTTGCCGCCGTAGTGGAGAAACCTGCTTCTCTACCGCAGACACCGGCACCACAGGCCTTCCCCATCACCATCGAAGCAAAACACCTCTGCGGTCGCTTCACCGCCCAGGTCCTCCGCAACATAACCATCGCCCCCAGCAGCGGAACGGTCTCCGAATACTTCAAGCTCCTCAACCAGAAACAGATCTCCAACGCAGTGGACGCTAGCAACTTCGTCCTGTTAGGTATGGGCCATCCCACTCACGCCTTCGACCTCGACAAGATCGAAGACGGCATCATCGTCCGTCTCGCCCACAAAGGCGAGAAGCTCAAACTCCTCGACGGCACCGACCGCAACCTCGAACCCGACGACCTCGTAGTGGCCGACCACAAAAAAGCCCTCGCCTTGGCAGGAGTCATGGGCGGCTGGGACTCCATGATCACCCCCGAAACAAAAAACGTCCTCGTCGAAGCCGCCTGGTTCGATCAGTCCACCGTCCGCCGCAGCTCGCGCCGCCACGGCCTCCACACCGACGCCTCCCACCGCTTCGAGCGCGGCGCCGACTTCAACGCCGCACCCATCGCAAACGCCCTCGTCTCGCAACTCGTCCTCCAGCACGGCGGCCAAGCCGAAGGCGTCCTCATCGACGTCATCGTCCCCGAGATCGCCGCCCGCACCGCCTCACGCGCGCCGATCAACCTCTCTGTCAAACAAGTCCAGCGCCACCTCGGCACCACGCTCGACGACACCCCAACCCACTCCGACCTCACCCCCGACCTCATCCACCAATACCTCACTGCCCTCGGCTGCACGCTTGAAATTGAGAATGGGGAGTGGGAGAACATGGGTCCTTCTGAACCACGCGTCCCCGATCCGAAAGCCGTTGCTTCTAGGTACCCCGAGGCTTCAGCCTCGGGTCTCTCAGCGGCCAACACCAAAGGGGGCTTTAGCCCCTGGGGTATGCCTTCTTCTCAGCAGGACACTCAATTCGAAGTCCAACTCCCCTCCTGGCGTCTCGACCTCGAGCGCGAGATCGACCTCATCGAAGAGGTGGCCCGCGTCTACGGCTACAACCGCTTCGCCAACACCCTCCCCACTGCGATGCCCGTCATCGCCCACCCGACAGCAGCAAAAGAGGCCGCCGTCCGCACCCGCCTCCTCGCCCTCGGCTACAGCGAATCCATCTCCAGCACCTTCGCCTCGCACGCCGACACCGGTCTCTTCGCCGAAGAAGGGAAGCAGACCGTTCCCATGGAGAACCCACTCTCCGAAGAGGCCAGCCTCCTCCGTGCCTCGCTCGTCCCTGGCATGTTGAACATGCTCACCCACAACCTCAACCGCGACGTAAAAGACGTCCGTCTCTTCGAGCAAGGCCAGATCTTCACCGGCACCGTTCCCGCCGACGGTGCCTTCATCTCAGACGTCCACGAGTCCCCCCAACTATCCCTCGGTCTCACCGGCGACGCCCCACTGATGCAGCGGTACACCGCGCAATCTCCTCACTTCTTCGAGCTCAAGGGCGCCATCGAGTCGGTCCTCTCGCTCTTCGATCTGAGAGGTCCGTCATTTCGACCGGAGGCGGCGCACTTTGCCGCCGCAGTGAAGAAACCTGCTGTTTCTTCGGCCGTAGCAAACCCGATCACCTTCACGGCCGAAGCCCCCATCTGGCTCCAACCCGGCCGCTCCGCCACCGCCCTTATAAACAACGACCCCATCGCCTACTTCGGCGAACTGCCGCACGAGCAAAAAGAAACCCGGAAACTCCGGCAGCCAGTCTACGTAGCCCAGCTCGACCTCGCGAAGCTCTACCAACTCCCCCTCAAAAAAGTCACGGCCCACGATCTCTCCCGCTACCAGGCCGTCGAGCGCGACTTCTCCTTCGTCTTTCCCGACCCCGTCCAATGGCACACCATCGCGTCCGCCATCCGTGCCCTCAGCATCAACGAACTTCAGGACCTCAAGCCCGTCGAAGTCTGGCGCAATGCAAAATTCCCCGGCGTCTACTCACTTCTACTGCGCACCATCTTCCAGTCCTACGACCGCACCCTCCGCGACGAAGAACTCACGCAATGGTCCACCAGCATCATCGGGACCCTCACCAGCCTCGGAGGCACCCTCCGCGCCTAAGGAATTTCTGGTAAGGCGCAGGCGTACTTATCGCCATCGAAAAACTGACTATCAAGAGACCACGTTTCACCACGCTAGCACCACAATCTCACCGCAAATTCACCACACTAAAAACGCGCAATCCCCGCGAAAAACGCGCACTCCACCATCAACAAAATTAATCTGCAACAAAAACGCGAATCCAGATAGATTCCACCCCGGTTTTCCGCAGAGAGAATCCACGTTCGCGCCGTCTATACTTCATAGGTATGAGTATGAGCACATCCACCATTAGTGTCGACGAGTTTCAGGCGCTCGAGCAAAAAGTCCTCCGCGCCGTCGAGATCGTCAAGCGTGAACGCGAAGCCCGCGCCGCCGCCGAGGCCGAAGTCGCCTCCCTCCGCGAGCAAATCGCCGCATATCAAAGCAACGCGCGCGCCGTAGAAACCGAACTCACCACCCTCAATAAAGAGCGCGACGCCGTTCGCCTCCGAGTCGAGAAGATGCTCCAGCAGATGGACGAGCTCCTCTAACCTCAACGCAAAGGAGACACGATGGACCAGACCCTCGAAGCCCCACCAGCCCCAACACAGTCCACCGAAAGCCAGTCCGTCTCCGTCGACATTTACGACCAGGTCTACCATCTCCG
>DATHQG010000041.1:0-7558 GCA_035483075.1 Edaphobacter sp.
CGGTCAGGAGAAGAAGTGCGAAACAACGGCAGATAGAGATGCTCATGGAAGCCCTCCACTGGAACAGCGTCGCCGTCGGTTTGCGGAGTTGCTTCGGACGAGCAATCCGCATTTGCTTCCGATCGATGACGCAACGGCCCAACTCAAAACGCCACGCGGTTTCGTACCGCTTGTTCAATTTGACGCCTTCTGTACGCATCGCGGCGTGCCCGGATTTCATAAGAATTGTTAAGGCCGCGCCGCGTTAGTCCGCAGGCCCGGATCAGAGAGAGGCGGCGCGGCAGAGCGGCTCTTTGCGGACCTCGTTCAGAAGTGGCGTGGTGAGGAAGTCGGCGGAGCGGTTGTCGAGGGTAAGGCGCAACGTCGGGAGCGCGAGCAGGTAGCGCAGGTAGTAGGTGATCTCTTCGAGGTTCGCCGAGCCTGCCCCGGGAGGGTCATAGCGGTACTGGCCTGGGGTCTGGACAGGTATCTCCCACTGTCGGCGGACGGGTTTGACGTGGGTGTAGCCAAGAAATTCCATGGTGAGAATGACCTTGTCGGTGAGTGGCGGAAAGAGTTCATCTCTTGAGGTCGGAGTCCAGGGAGGGTAGAAGGTGAGATCGGTAACGCCGCCGAAGTTCGCGAAGAGCTCGAAGTATGATTTTCCGTTCGGTCGCAGCGTGCATTGGGCGATCAACGTGGGCGGAGGTGACGGCGGAGGGGAGTCCGCGGCGGAAGGCGTACGAAGTGAGCCTGCGAGGACAAGGCGGACGTACTGGATGCGAGAGGTCGTCTCCTTGCCCGCCAGACGGTCGATTCCCGTAGGGAGGGTGGTCTTTTCCGGCTGGTTCGACTGCGGTTGCTGGGCCTTGAGGTTAGACGAAGCGCAAAGCATCGCCAGCAGGAATATCGCAGGAGCAACGCGCAGTGGACTGGCGAGCATGGGAACAGCGTAGCCGATCAAACGGTCCTGCAAGAGAAAGATTGTTGTTTATTGGAGTCTTGGACAGCTGGGAGTGAAGCGTTACATGACCTGCGCGATCTTCTCGAGCTCTTCCTGCAGACATGGCAGAGAGCAGGTGATCGACTCCATTCGGAAGGCCGCAGTGCGGGCGTCCTGGGTGGAGACGCCGTAGCCGCGAGCAGCAAGGAAGCTGCTGATCAGATCGGCGGCCTGCCAGGAGTCGAGGCCCGACTTCATCAGGTCTTCACGCAGACCGGTGAGATCGGCTTCGGCAAATCGTTCGACATGGGCGTTCTTGGCCTTTGTCATCTACTGCTCCTGTTTCCGAGTTCACCTGCCGTGCCTGCACTCGCCTGGATTGTTAGACGCTCAAAAAAGCCGTCGAGGCTCTGCACGTTCAAACAAAACGCGTTATCTGCGCTGTTCGATACGTGGACTAAAGACTCTACGAAGAAACCAGACAGTAAGTTTCAAAACCTGGTGATGGCCGAAATATGTTACAGGGCGCGATCTGCCAGTAGAACAGGGATCCCATCGACGATGGGATAGCGTCGGCCACAACCCTTGCACTGTATGGCTTCCGCTTCAAGCTGCAAGGTTTGACGGCAGACTGGGCAGACGACCCATCGCAGGTCCTCGGCCGTGAATGCAGGTGCGCTCATGCGTCTATCTTAACGAATGTCACTTAACAAATCTTAAGGAATCGAATGGGGCCGCAGACAGGACTGCGAGCGCGATACCATGGAGGAGATGAAGATAACGTCGCGAATTTTAGATGGCATTGCAATTGCTGGAGAGATTAAGGCCGAGGTTGGGGCCGAAGTGAAGGCGCTTGCCGCCCGGGGTATCACTCCGGGGCTGGCGGTGATTTTGGTGGGCGAGGTGCCGGCCTCGCAGATTTATGTTCGCAGCAAGGTGAAGACCTGTGGAGAACTTGGCATCTACAGCGAGATGCTGACGCCGCCCGAGAGCATTACGACGAATGAGATGCTGACGCTGGTCGCGGAACTGAACGCGCGCGACGACATCGACGGTATTCTGATTCAGCTGCCGCTGCCGAAGCACGTGAACACGAAGCGGCTTTTGGAGGCCGTGTCGCCGGACAAGGACGTCGATGGGTTCCATCCCGTGAATGTCGGACGGCTGCAAAGCGCCCAGCCGGGGCTCGCGCCTTGCACGCCCGCTGGGATCATGGAGGTCCTTCGGCGGAGCGATTTGCCTGTGGCGGGACAGAATGCGGTGGTGGTCGGGCGGTCGGACATTGTGGGCAAACCGGCGGCGATGATGTTGTTGAACAGCTCGGCGACGGTGACGATCTGTCATAGCAAGACTGCCGACCTGGCGAAGTTCACACGGGCGGCTGACATTCTGGTTGCGGCGATTGGACGTCCCGGATTTGTGACAGCAGAGATGGTGAGACCGGGAGCGACGCTGATCGATGTCGGGATCAATCGCATCACCGACGCAGACGAGGTGGAGGAGTTCTTTCCTGGCGATGCAGATCGTGCAGCGACGTTTGCCAGGCGCGGATCGGTCGTGGTGGGGGACATCCATCCCGCAGCGTTTGCCAGTGCCGGAGCGTACACGCCGGTTCCCGGTGGCGTAGGAGCGCTGACGATCGCGATGCTGATGCAGAACACGGTGACTGCGGCAAAGCTGCGGCGCGGACTCTCTACGGAGAAAAAATAACCTTCATGCTGCGCGTTGGCCTTACCGGCGGCCTGGGAAGCGGGAAGTCCACCGCGGCGAGGTTGTTTGCGGCGCTTGGCGCGCACGTTCTCCAAGCTGACGCGATTGGGCGCGAACTTATGGAGCCCGGGCAGCTTGTCTACGCGGCAATCGTCAAACACTTTGGTCAAGGCGTGGTGTCGCCCGATGCACGGCTGGACCGCAGCGCGCTGGCGAAGATTGCGTTCGTCGACGGGCGCGTGGAGGAGTTGAACGCGATCGTGCATCCAGCGGTGATTGCGCGGCAGGCGAAGCTTAGTGAAGGGATTTTTCAACGGGACCAGCATGCGGTGGTGATCGTCGAGTCTGCACTGATCTTTGAGACAAAGCATGGCGTAGCAAAGTCTGGCGAGGCGAAGGGCAGTAGCGCCCAGGGCTCAGAGGACGGGCGTTGGCCGGACCGGTTCGATCGGACCATCCTCGTCACGGCCCCCGAAGAGGTTAAGATTGCGCGATTTGTGGCCCGTTGCGCGGCGGGGGAAGCGATGACCGCAGAACGGAGGGCCGAGTTCGAAGCGGAGGCGCGACGGAGGCTGGCGCAACAGATGTCCGATGAGCAGAAGAGCGCGCTGTGCGACTACGTGCTGACCAATGGCGGCCCATTGACGGAGCTGGAGTGGCAGGTGGACCAGTTGTGGCCGATCCTCAAGGCCGCGGCCGCGTGACCTCAGAGAACGTTGACTGGATGGGAGTTACGACCCGGCGGCAGACTGAGGAACGTATGGCTCGATACAATCGTACTTGTTAGCAGGCTACGCCTGCGATTTGAAAAGATTAGGTCGTGCACACGATGAAACTGCGTCCCGTTCTCCTTGTGGTCCTTATTCTCTCTGGCTTCTATTACCTGACGACCCACGTTGGGTCGACAAGCTGGCTGCATCGTGCGGCGCCTGTGGCGGCGGAGCCCAGTGCGAGTACGGCGACCGTCAATGGAACGATGGGGAGCTATGAACTGACTCAGGCCTCCGCCGCGCCTGCCTACGACGCGGAGGAGCAGCAGAACATCGCCGTCTACAAAAGAGCGCTGCCCTCAGTGGTGAATATCACCTCGACGGCGGTGGCGTTCGACTTCTTTTATGGGCCGGTCCCGCAGCAAGGCCAGGGATCGGGTTTCATCCTCGACAAGCAGGGACACATCCTGACGAACAACCACGTCATCGACAATGCGCAGCGGGTCGAGGTGACGCTCTACGACAAGCACAAGTACAAGGCGACCGTGGTTGGAGTCGACAAGGGGCACGACCTCGCTCTGCTGCAGATTAACAATGTGCCGAACCTGCAACCAGCGACCCTGTCGGAGTCGCAGAGCCTGACCGTGGGCCAGCTTGTCTATGCGATCGGCAATCCATTTGGGTTGTCGGGCACGATGACGCGCGGAATCATCTCGGCGATCCGGTCGATTCGCGGGCCAAACAACAGCCCGATTGAGGACGCGATCCAGACCGATGCTGCGGTGAACCCGGGCAACTCAGGTGGACCGCTGCTGAACTCACGCGGCGAGGTGATCGGGATCACGACGCTGATCGCGAACAACGGCGCAGACCAGTCTTCGGGCATAGGATTTGCGATCCCGGTGAATACCGCGAAGGCGGTGATTGCAGACTTTGCCAAGTATGGCCGGGTACGCAGGCCGTCGCTCGATATCGCGACCCTGGCGATTGGGCCGGAGATCGCCCAGCAGATCGGACTGCCTGTGGACTATGGGCTCCTGATTGATCGGGTGTTTCCGGGCGGCGCAGCGGAGAAGGCCGGGCTGCACGGCGGGACCCAACGCGTCTATCAGGGAAACACGCCTGTCATGCTCGGAGGTGACCTGATCGTCGCGATGGATGGGCAGGAGATCGCCGAGCCGCAGGACCTGGCGGCGGCGATGAACTCGCACCGCGCCGGCGATGTGGTTACGATTACGGTCTTTCGCGGCCGCAAGCGGATCGACGTGAAGGTGACGCTGAGCGACGCGACTGAGCAGACGGGGCAACGTACTTAATTTGTAACTTATATCGTTACTTGATGGACTGGTGTCGACAACAGTCGTGGCTCAGCCAAGGCGCAGATAGCGGCGGTCCCGGATGGCGTAGTGTCCGCCTAGGACGCGGGCGATGGCCTCCGGATAGACGAGATGTTCCTGCTCGAGGATGCGGGCAGAAAGTGTCTCGGGGGTGTCTTCGTCGTTGACAGGCACGGTCCTCTGCAGAATGATGACGCCGTGGTCGACGGCTTCGTCAACGAAATGAACCGTACAACCAGCGACCTTGGCGCCGTAGTCGAACGCCTGCCTCTGCGCGTCGAGCCCCGGGAATGCGGGCAGCAGCGAGGGATGGACGTTGAGAATGCGGTTGGGGAATGCAGCGACGAAGGCCGGCGAGATGATGCGCATGTACCCCGCAAGGCAGACCAGATCGACCTTGTGCTGGTGGAGGCGCGCAATCATCTCGGCGTCGTGTTCGGCGCGCTTTCGGCCCGCGGATGGAATGGCGAAGGCCGGCAGGTTGAGTGCGCGGGCGGAGGTGAGGCCGGGAGCATCTTCGACGTTGGAGAGGACGACAGCGATCTCCACACCAGGCAGTCGCTGCTCATGGATGGCCTTTGCGATAGCGAGAAAGTTGGAACCTCTGCCGGAGAGGAGGATACCCAGGCGCTGCATGATGAAAATCCTCTACTTAGATTCTAGGTGAAACAGATTTGGGTGAGACTCCAGGGTGAGTTACAGGTCGACCGGCGTTGCGAATCGATCGAGTCATTTCGCGTTGGGCAGCAGACCTTGCTCGACCAGCACCGGCGGCTTGCGGTGCTTCGTGGCCTGTTCGTAGGCGTACGCCCAGCCGAGGAGGTCGCCGTCTTTCCACGGTCGCGCCGAGATCTCCAGGCCAAACGGCAGCCCCCCGGGATAGAAACCACCGGGAACGACGACGGCCGGAACTCCGATCATGTTCACCCAGCCCGTAGCACTGTGCGGCCCTTCGCTGAGGCGACCGTTCTGCGGCATGGTCTCGTCGGGCGGAGACATCTGGGCCGCCGGGTACACAAGCCCGTCGAGATGCAGCCGGTCCAGCGCCTCGGTGTAGGCTTCGAGGGCCTTTTTGCGTGGGGTGAAGTAGTTGGCGTCGGCCTGCGGGTCGCTCTCGATCAGCGCCTGCTTTACTGCTCGTCGCCCCTCCTGCATCGTCGGATCGGTAACGCCGATGATCGTCGCAGGTAACGGCGAGCCAACGGCCTTCTGGTACTCAGCGGACGAGTGATACTGCGCCGGGCCATACTCCGCGAGGAATTTCTCCGTACCTTCGCGAATGTATGGGACAGTGCCCACGCGCGCGACGATCACCGCAAAACTGTCGGGCAGGATCGAATCGTCGAAGACAACAGTCGCCCCCGCGGCGCGCAGCCCTTCGATTGCTTTCATAAAGGCCTCGCGCGTCTCTGGCCGTAACGGTTCAACAGCGGCCTCGGTATCTATTGCGACCTCGCCTGGCGTTGCCGACGCCGGAATGCCCTGAAATGGAATCCCGGTTCCTGAAAGCACAAACGCAGGCACGCCGAAGCGTTTGCCCTTCAGCGAGTCGGCCTTCAGATACTTCGTATACGGTCCGGGCTCGGCTTTGGCGGTTGAACCAATCGTGCGCGGGTCGGCTGGATCTTCGCCAGCCATCACGTCGAGCGCAATCACGGCGTCCGTCACGTTGCGTGCAATCGGGCCGGTGTTGTCGAGCAGCCAGTCGAGCGGCGCGATGCCTGCAATGCTCACCAGGCCGCGCGTCGGGAAGATGCCGACGACGGAACTGGTGGCAGACGGCATCCGAATCGAGTTGCCCGTATCCGTCCCATTGCCGAGGACCGCCATGTTGGCGGTGACGGCGGTGACAGTGCCTCCTGAAGAACCCCCCGGGCTGAAGCGAACGTCGTAGGCATTTCCGGTGCGTCCGTAGGCGGTGCTGCGATTGGTGTCGCTCGCCGCAAAGTCGGGCATGTTCGTCTGCCCAATGATGACGGCACCTGCGGCGCGCAGCCTGGTGATAATCGTTGCGTCCTTCGGTGCGATCAACTCGTGTCCCGGAACCATGTAGCCCTTCCATCCGTCCGTGGTGATCAGCCCCTTAATGCTGGTGTTCGCCTTCGTCACGATTGGAACACCCCACAAGGGCCCACGCCGAAAGTTGCTGCCACCTTCCGCTGCCTGCGCGTCCTCACGTGCTGCAGTCGCAAGCGCTCCCTGCAGGTCCACGTTTTGCACGGCCCGATAGGTCCCGTTGTATCTGGCGATGCGCGCCAAATACCAATGCACCACCTCGGTGACGGTGTACTTGTTGCTTCGATACATCTCCTCCAGTTGCGGTACGGTGACCTCGAGCAGGTCCCGGTCCATCGCATCCTGGGTGGTGCCTTTTGTGTGAGAGGTTGTTGTCTGTGCGCTTAGCGAGGCGCCGAACACCGCGAGCACGAGGAGAAAATAGCAAAGGCCGACCCGCATCTTCATGAAATCCTTTGGAACGGTAATGTGCTTTCTATGAGAACACAGGTCTTCTGGTTCCGCTGAGGCGCTCGGTGCGATAGCGAATTCCGGAAGTAGAGCTGGATGCGTCGGATTGAACTCTCGCATAAGGTAATACACGTGGACACTGCGTGAGCAACATTGGTCTTCTCTTTTCTTGTAGATGTGCGAACCAGAACCAGCCTTGCATGGGCCTGCGGGCCGAAATTGTTCCTTGTGGGGCTAGTAATTTTGGGAGGCTATATCGCACCCTGGTTCGACGCCAGTTCAGATAAAGTGGTGTCATAGAAGAAGCGTCAGATCGACCCACAGGTGGTTCGCCGTCATAAACGACCCCGGCCAGTCAGCGAAGGAAATATTATGTCCCGCTCTATCATCGTTCTACCCGACGACACATCCAA
>DATHQG010000042.1:0-5008 GCA_035483075.1 Edaphobacter sp.
CGAGGTGAAACGCGCGCCACTAGTGCAGAAAACGAGCATAAGACCGCGCCTGCGTCTACGCAGTTAGCAAAAGTGCTAGGGTGTCAAAAAATTTTTTGAAGTGGACGTTACGTACTTTTCACAGCGGCCGCAAACTCTCGCGATCCGAGTTTGCGGCTGGCCGTCAAAAGTCCCTTTGAATTTAGTTGTTGGCGTTAGCACTCGCTGTCTTCATCTTCTGCATGACGTCGTTAAGATTGAAGGTCGCCGGCGCCTGCCGGGGCGGGAACTGCGCGAAGGATTTCAGCCAGTCTGCCACATAGCCAACACCGGGGAGCACCAGGTAGATGCGGTCGATTCTCCAGCGGTCATAGTCGATCCCTTCCTCAGGTGCGCGTTCGAACGGATCGGCCTGCAGGTCCACCAGCTTGGGCACGCGAAGCGTATAGAACGGCTCCTCCCACACATCAAAGCCGTGAGAGCGCTGTTCCATGAAAACGAGCTTCCATTTGCCGTAACGAAGACCGGCAAGTTCACCGTCGTCCGTCCAGTAGAGGAACTCCTTGCGGGGACACTCCGCCACCTCTCCCTTGAAATATGGCATTAGGTTATAGCCATCAAGATGCACCTTAAAGGTTGAGTCACCGGCTTTATAGCCTGTCAACAACTTCTCCTTCACGTCCGGCATGCCCGCAGCAGCCACCAGCGTGGGGACCAGGTCCTCATGCGCAACAACATCGCCTACCAGTGTTCCCGGCTTGATCACACCCGGCCAGCGCATGAGCATCGGTACACGATAACCCCCTTCCCAGTTCGTGTTCTTCTCGCCGCGAAACGGTGTCGTTCCACCGTCGGGCCAGCTCATCACCTCGGCGCCGTTGTCACTGCTGAAAACGACAATGGTATTGTCCGCGATCCCCAGGTCGTCCAACTTCTTCAGCAACACCCCAACATTGTCGTCGAGCTGCTGCATCCCCGCACCATAGAGGCCGTACTTGGGGATCAGCGCCTGATACTGCGGCGACAGATGCGTCCAGATATGCATGCGCGTTGTGTTGTGCCAGATGAAGAAAGGTTTTCCCGCCTTCACGGAGCGGTCCATGTCGTCCAGCGTCGCGGCAAGAAACTCATCGTCGACCGTCTCCATCCTCTTGATGGTCAGCGGTCCGGTGTCCTCGCAGCTCTGCTTGCCCCATGGGCCGAAGCGCGGATCTGGCGTCATGTTTTCTGTCGCCTGTGCCTTGCACTTCAACACGCCCCGAGGCCCAAAGCTGGTTAGGAACCCGGGGTTCTTGGGATAATCGACGTTCTCCGGCTCCTGTTCAGCATTCAGGTGATAGAGGTTGCCAAAGAACTCATCGAACCCATGGACCGTGGGCATAAACTCATCGCGGTCCCCAAGATGGTTCTTGCCATTTTGAAAAGTCATGTAGCCAAGCGGCTTGAGTAGTTCGGCAAGCGTTGGGTCCTGCTTCTGGATCCCGATGGGCGAACCCGGAAGCCCGACCTTGGTCAGTCCCGTGCGAATCGGGCTCTGGCCGGTGATAAACGCAGCGCGCCCTGCAGTGCAACTCTGCTGCCCGTAGTAGTTCGTGAACAGCGCACCCTCTTTTGCAATCCGGTCGATGTTGGGCGTCTTGTATCCGATCATTCCCTGGTTGTAGGCGCTGACGTTCCAGTAACCCACATCATCGCCGAAGATCACGAGAATGTTCGGCTTCTTCGCCTGCGCTGAGGCGCGCGACACAGCGAAACATTGAACAACAAAAATCACCAGAAGGATCAAAGCCGCCTTGCTCGTGCTCTTCATGAGTCTTCTCCTGAACTTCCAAACACTCATTTAGGAGAACGCCCGTACCTTCATTCGTCGTTGACCGAGTCACATCTGTCCCACTGAGGCAGATAAACTTCAACCCTGAATGTCTGGCACACCTGCGTGACGTGACATCAGTCATGCAGCCAGGCTGCTCCCCTAAATGTAGTGAAGATGAGCATAGGCAATGCGCCGAACTGACACAGCTAGCAAAACTGCTAGCGCACCGGAAGAAATTATTCTCGGTCACGGAAACTGCTGTATCTGGTCTGCCAACTGGCGGCAAGCGTTAGAAAAAAGAAAGGACCTCACTTCGCGAGCGGCTTTCCACTCTTCTTCAGCGACTGCACCAGCTGCTTCCAGTCCCGCTCCGTCTGGTCCGCATACGCCTCCGCAAACGCACCCACCGCCCTGTCAAATCGCGTCGACCTCCCCAGATACCCCGCGATCATCGAGCAGTCGCCCGCCCGCGCATGACCACGGGCCAGCATCTCACCACACACCACCGCATACTCCAGCAACCCCGCGGCCTTCAGGTCCTCGATCCGGATCGACGCCTTGTGATCGTTCAACTGCCGCACCAGGTAGTCCCGTCCCTCCATCGTCGTCCATCCCAGAAACGGGTCCGACTGTAGCTGCATCGCGCGCTCACCCTCCACCACCCGCCGCCCCTGGTGCCGCTTCGCCCCGCGCTGTTTCGCCGAAACATAAGGCGCATACCCAGACTCGACCTCCTCCTTGATCTGCAAAAACAGCGGGTCCTTCGCTCCATTGCCCTCCATAAAAACGCAGTAGTCCCTGAGTCCCACCGATCCCGTCCCCACCACCTTGAACGCAACATCGACCGGCCGGTACTGCGCCAGAAAGTGCCGCCGCTCCGGCAGCAGGCTCTCCGCATACTTCGTCAGCGACCCCAACACCTTCTCCGCCACCTCATCTTTCACCCGCGTCAAATGCGGCGGTATCGTCTTGAACGTCCGCGGCGGCCGCAGCTCCACCTCCCCCTTCACTGCCTTATGCTTCTTTGCCTTCTTCGCTCCCTTGTGCTTCGCCGCCGAACCCTCACCCTCCACCTCGGTCAGTGTCAACAGCGTATGCATCGGCGTCGCCCGTTCCGCCAGCTGCAGGATCCCCGCCACTGAACCCATGCTTCGCAGCCGACGCACCTGGAACCGCGCCACCTCCAGCACTGGCATCCGTGCAAATTCCGCCATCATCGTTCGATAGTGTTCCAGAAATACCATAGCGGCCTCGCGGCAATCCATGTTCCTCGTCCCGGCCGCCCGCCCCGCCAGTACCAGGCTCGTCGCCATTCGTTTCACGTCCCACTCAAACGGCGCGACGATCGTCTCATCGAAATCATTTATGTCAAATACCAGCCGTCCATCCGGAGCAGCAAACGCCCCCAGGTTCCGCGCATGCGCGTCACCACAAAGCTGGTTGCATATCCCCGTGTTCGCCGTCAGCGACAGGTCATACGCCATCACCGGGACCGCCCCGCGAAAATACCCAAACGGTGACGCCGCCATCAACTGGTTCTTCAGTGCCACCAGCGCCGGCACCCGCCCTCGCGTCGCAGCCTCCAGCAGTTTCAGCGGACTCTCCCGTCGGTCCTTGGCGTTCCAGATCCTGTGCTGCATACGCCGCACCTGTTTGCGGCGCTCCTGCCCAAGGGCGTACCGCTCCTTCGCGTCCACCGGCTTCGTCGTAGCCATCGATCCTCCCAACAGTCGCAGCGAAATCTATAATCTACGCTCTTCTCCCACCGCCAACCACTGTTTCACCCTTCATCTCTACTGGGCCGCTCGCGACGCGCAGGAAGGGCCGCCCACACTAATTATCGGTACAAATCTCCACCTATTGGCCGAAGACGATCGTGGACTCGCAACAGTACAGTTGTGACTCATTCTTCAGCACTTTTACCACGTACGTGGTTTTCGAGACCAGTACCGCGAGGACACTCATGAAAAATGCACTTCGGCTCTTTCTGTTGATCTCATTCGCAGCAACGCCCCTGGCCGGCAACAAAGCATTCGCTCAGGGATGCGTCGCAGCACACTCCAACCAGCGACCAATGGACCAGCTCATCAAGTCCGATGGCGGAGGCGCCTGGAACGGCTTCTCCATACACAACCTCACCGTCAACATCGGCTACCGCGTCTTCAACTCCAACAAATACTTCATCGGCGACGATGAGATCGCCCGGCCCACTGCAGTCGAGAACCACCAGAACATCTTTGACGTCGGCATCGAATACCGCGTCTCGCCACGCTGGAGCGTCATCGCCGACATCCCCGTCTACAACGGCACTCGCAACCAGCTCTACGCTCCCTCAGGCATCTATCAGGTCAGCGGCATCGGCGACGTAACCATCGGGGCCCAGGCCTGGATCTTCCGCCCACCCACCGAGAACGGCGGCAACGTCGCCGTCAGCCTCTCCCTCAAGATGCCCACCGGCATCGACAACGCTACCGGCTCTGCGCTCTATAAAGGACAGACCATCAAAGCCACCGCAGACCCGTCCTTGCAGCCTGGCGACGGTGGCTGGGGGTTCGTCGTCGGCTCTCAGGGCTACAAGACCCTCTGGCGCGGCTCAGACCTCTACGCCCAGGGACAGTACCTCTTCAATCCCATGGACACCAACGGCGTTGCCAGCTTTCGTTCGCAGCCCGGGCAAAGCATCGACTCCGTCACTGACCAATATCTCTTTCGCACTGGCATCGCCCAGGGCGTACCGAGAGTGCGCAGCCTCGCATTCAGCATCGGTGTTCGCGCCGAAGGCGTCCCCGTACGCGATCTCCTCGGTGACAGCAACGGCTTCCGCCGGCCCGGCGCCATCATCTCGCTCGACCCCGGCGTCATGTATAACTTCCGCCGAACAGTCATCTCGGTCAACGGCCCCTGGGCCCTCTACCGCAACCGCCCGCCCAGCGTACCCGAGCTGGAAAATAACACCAAAAACGGTGACGCTTTCTTCGCTGACTACACCGTCATCGCCTCCGTCTCGCACCAGTTCTAGGCCCAGCAAACTCCTCTAACTGCAATCGGCGACCTCAGGCGTGCACCCTCCGCATACCTCAGGCCGCCGATCGACCTTCTCCGGCCCTTAACCAACTCCACACTCTCTCGCATCCCGCAAACGGTCAATCACTTTTTGACTTGATGTATCCTTGCCCCTGCGCAAGACTGCATTCATCAGCGTCCGCGAGGGTCGTA
>DATHQG010000043.1:0-11680 GCA_035483075.1 Edaphobacter sp.
GGTAGAGGTTCGATTCGGCACGGGTTGAGAACTGCGGCCCTTCCATGCAGACGTAGGTCCCACCGCTCTTGCCCACCACACCGACTGCATCGCATGCCTTCTGGAAGACAGTCGCCACCGTCGCACAGACCGGATCGCCGAAGCCTACATGCGCCACAATCCCTTCGCCGAAGAAAGTGGAAACCCGAGCATAGGTACGATCAATAAACTGGTCCGGAATCACGAAGTCAGTCGGCTTATGCTCCTCTTTCAACGAACCCACGGCAGAGACGGAGAGGATTCGCTCGACGCCCAGTATCTTCATCGCAAAAATATTCGCACGGAAGTTCAACTCGCTCGGCAGTATGCGGTGCCCGCGTCCGTGCCGGGCCAGAAAGGCAACATTGCGCCCCTCAAGTTCTCCCAGAATAAAGGCGTCGGAGGGATCGCCAAACGGGGTCGTAACGCGCTCTTCGCGCACATTGGTAAGTCCAGGCATGGCGTACAAGCCACTGCCTCCGATGATGCCAATCTCTGCCTTCTTCAAACCCTTTTTGCTCCCTTAGCGGACGCTGTCCGTTGTCGATATTGACCCTCTAGAAGTATATCGTTGCAGGGCGTTTGCCTTGACGACCCCGAACGAAGCGAGGACCCGCGCAAAAGATAGCCCCGGCTCCTGAAGCGGAGTCGCCGCCTGCTGAATCGGCCCCTCGGGTTGCACACTTACAATCGAGTCCCGCAGTTTCCGCGCGAGCGCAAGGTCAAATCCCTCGCCGACAAAGACACCGGTCCCCGCAAGAGAGATCAGCACATCGCCCTCGTTGGTCGAATAGACCTGCTCCCTGTCGTCGGCCTCGTCCTTCGTCCGCTCCACCACATTGGAGTACTTTCTCGGAATCTGCGCGGCATAAGTGTGCATGAAAGAACGCGCCGAGTCACGGTTCTTCCAGCGCGAGTAATAGATCAGCCCCAGCGACGCCGTCGACTCCTTCTCGGCCGCAGTGACCGCCGACTTCCGCTGTGCGGCAAAGTAAACGCCGCCGTTCCACGCCGGTGCAAGCGCGTCCGCCATCTCTTGGCCGCCAAAGAGCTCGACAAGAATGCGAACGTCAAGCTCGCCCATGACGCCCACATCGTAAGGCGTGTACTCCGGATCAAGCAGAGGATGAATGTCCGGCAGTCGCACCACCGGGACCGGAGCGTGCGCCATATAAGCCGCAGGATGCATGATCTCAAAGCTCGAAGACGGCGGGTTTGCCAGCACACCGGCAAAAGCCGCCTCCTTCCCCGCCTTAAGCAGCACCGCCTGCTCAAAGCTCAGCCCGTCGCTGTAAGGAAACAGCAGGGACTCCTGCAGCAGCAGCGGCGCGCGCGCCATCACCGGCGAGCCAGTAGTGTCGGCCACCAGGTCCTTCATTCGGTCCGCAATCTCCGGCGAATCCGCGAGCGTCTTTCCACTCGGTCGCAGCGTGTAGTCGACAAAGACCGCCATCGCCTGCCCCTCGGAGACCGCGCTCCGTGCAGTGTCGACCTCGTCCACCTGCAAATGACGGTTGTCCTCCTGCACGTTGTGAGACGGGCCATTCATACTGATCGAAGACCACTTCGTAAGGTCGACCTTCTGGTCCTGCAGCGCATGGGTCAACTCGTGCGCCAACACCGGCTTCTGCTCGTCGGGCTTGATCCAGTCAAGCAGGTTCACAGTCTTTGTCTTGTTGTCGTAAAACCCTGCAATCTGTTCCGTTAGCAGCGAAAGAAGAAAGGTGCGCAGATGAAAGTCCCGGTCCAGCAAACCGAACTTCTTCAGCACAATCTCGGAGCGCTCCATCCGCTTCGCGCCTTCGTCCTCGTCGAACTTCTCCCTGAGATACTTGTTGACCTCGTCACGAGAGATCAGCTTGCGCTTCACACTATGCTCAATCGGCAGCTTCGTGTCGGTGCTGGCGAAGCTGAGGATCTCGTCCACAGAACGAAAGAGCTCCTTCGCCTGGTCCTTCGTCATCGGGGCCTGTGTCGCGGCCTGGTCCGCGGACTGTGCCGGTGCCTGGGCGCCATTTGGAGTTGCTGTCTGCGCGCCATAGGCCACATAACTGGCCGCCAGCAGCGCGACCCCTGCGACCCACCCCATCAATTTTCTATCTCCACCGCAAAGCGCTCGCTGCAACATGGTCCTCTCGATCCACCGCTATAATCAAGTGTACGAGAGTTTTCCGTAACGCCCGCTATGACCCCTCCCGCACAAGCCGATATCTCCATCGCATCGACATCCAACTTCGCCTCGCAGCTCGCCGCCCTGCTCCAGGGCGCAGGCGTATCGAGGCTCGATCAGACGGGGTGGATTCGCGTAACCGGAGAGGACCGCGTCCGCTGGCTCAACGGCATGGTCACCAACTCGATCGAGGAACTGAAAGACGGCGAAGGTAACTATAACTTCCTGCTGAGCGTGCAGGGCCGCATCCAGGGGGACGCCACCATCTTCGCCGAGCCAAACGCTCTCCTCATGGAGACGGCCTCGTCCCAGGTGCCCACCCTTATGACGCTCCTCGACCGCTTCATCATCATGGACGACGTAGAGTTAGCTGATGTCTCGGCCGCCCGCACAGGCCTGACGGTCGTGGGCCCGCAGGCCGGGGCCCTGCTCACAAAGATCGGTCTGAACGCAGCCAGCCTGGGAACAATTGAAATGCGGCCCATGTCATGGAACACCGCTCAAATCAGTGTCTCTCATATGCACAGTCCTTTGGTACCACGGTTCGAGCTCTGGGCCGATCACGGGACGACGACAAAGCTCCTTGATGCCCTTCAAATCGCCGGAGCAGCACTCTGCGAAGCCCGGGCCCTGGAATGGCTGCGGGTCCTTGAAGGCACGCCACTCTACGCCACCGACATCCGCGACCGCGAGCTCCCTCAGGAGACCGGACAGACCCGCGCCCTGCACTTCGCCAAAGGCTGCTACCTTGGCCAGGAGATCGTCGAGCGCATCCGTTCGCGCGGCAATGTCCACCGCACATTCAGCGCATTTCGCCTCAATGGAGATCTCCCCCCTGCTGGCTCCCTGCTTGAGGCCGACGGCAAACAGGTCGGCGAACTAACCAGCGTCGCCGCCATTCCGCTGCCCGCAAACTATGGCAATGATACCGGCGGCACAGTGCAACTCGGCCTCGGCTACGTCCGTCGCGAAGCCCTCGATCGAGGCAATCCCTTTCTTTACCCCGGCGGTGCCGCTGTGCCAGTATCACTTCCCATTTCGGTCGCTGCAGCGTCCCAGCGGTCGGCCGTATCTGAATCTTCTGAAAGAGTGTGACAATGCCAGAACAAAGTAAGCCATTCGTAGTTACCGATCGCCGCAAGTTCACCATGGACGGCGAGCTGCGCCCCGACGCCGATCCTTCGCCCGAGAGAGAAGAGCGCGCATCAACTCCAGCCGAACCAGTGGCCGTCGCGCCGCCACCCCCGGCCGCCGCAGCCCCTGAAACTCCGACCGAACCCGAGATGCCGCCCGCACCGACCGCCGAAGAGAACGACCAGGCCCGCCGCGCGTACGAGATGACGGCAGACCGCCTCGACACCGCGATTCGCTCCGCCAACCCCGGCATGGACCATCCGCCTGTGATGAGCTTCGAGCAGCTCGTGCAGTCCCTCTATATGACGGCAATGATGCAGCTTGGCGCCGCGACCCACGAGGGACAGCAGCCTCAGGTCGACATCCTCGGCGCACGCCAGAGCATCGACATGCTCGGCGTCCTCGCAGAAAAGACCAAAGGCAATCTGACCCCCGGGGAAAACCGTCTGCTGGACAGCGCACTCTTCGAGCTCCGCATGGCCTTCCTCGAGATCACGCAGGCCCTCGCGCGCCAGGCCGCGGCCAAAGCCCCCGCCGCTGGCCGCCCCAGCCCCGGCGGTCCCAGTATCGTCCGCTAACGATGGAAGCGACCCTCACCTTCCTTGGCACAGGCACCTCGATGGGTGTGCCGACGCTTGGCTGCGACTGCGCCGTCTGCACCTCCGCCGTCTCTCCCGGTGGAGACCCGCACAACCGCCGCACGCGTCCGTCCATCCGTCTCGCCTACAACGGCCACACGGTGCTCATCGACACCGGCCCGGACTTTCACGCACAGGCCTTGCGCGAAGGCATTCGCCGCGTCGATGCCGTGCTCTACACCCACGGCCACGCCGACCACGTGATGGGCTTCGACGACCTGCGCCCCCTCAGCTTTCGCACACAGGCCAACCTTCCGGTCTATGCCGACGAGGCCACCGCAAACAGCATCGAACGCATCTTCGAGTACACCTTTCGCAAGGAAGACCGTTACCCCACCAGCGCCCGCGTGCATATCCACCGCATCGATCCCACCCCCGGAGCTGGAATAGAACTCTTCGGCGCCTGCTTCCAGCGAATTCCCGTCACCCACGGACGCGAGGAGATCACCGGCTATCGCTTCGGCAGCGCCGCCTACCTGACCGACATGAGCGATGTTCCAGAAGTCAGTCTTCCATTCCTGCAGGACCTCGATGTATTGATCATCGACGCCCTCCGTCAGGAACCCCACCCCAGTCATTCGCACCTCGAAAAATCCGTCGCCATCGTCGAGCAGCTAGAGCCAAAGCGTGCCTTCTTCACCCACATGAGCCATGACCTCGACCACGACACAACCAACGCCAAACTCCCCCCGCACATCCGCCTGGCCTACGACGGCCAGAAGATAAACTTCGAGATCGCCTGATGCAGATATTTCGCCATCTCTCCGAATTGCCGCCGAACTTCGGCCCGACCGTCGCCACCATCGGCAACTTCGATGGCGTCCATCGCGGTCACCTCTCGGTCATCGAAGAGGTCGTCGCCCGTGCCCGCGCTCTCGGCGCAAAATCCATCGCCATCACCTTCGAACCCCATCCCGCCCGAGTCCTGCGCCCCGAATCCACCCTTCCCCTCATCACCCCACTCACCGAAAAACTCGACCTGCTCTCCTCTACCGGCCTCGACGCCGTGTTCGTCCTGCCATTCACGAAAGACTTCTCGCAAATGTCCGCCCGGGCCTTCGCCACTGACGTCCTCCACCACGCCCTCCACGTCATCGAACTCCACGAAGGAGAAAACTTCCGTTTCGGCCATCACGCCGAGGGCGACGTCAACAATCTGGAAGCCCTTGGCCGCGAGCTCGGCTTCACCTGTAAGGTCTACTCCCCCAGGACCATTCGCAACCAGCCCATCTCCTCAAGCCGGGTCCGCCAACTCATCGCCGAAGGCAACGTAAGCCAGGTCCGTTCTCTCCTCGGCCATCCCTTCGCCATCGCCTCCACGCCTGCCTCAGGACGCGGCTACGGCACCCGCTATACCGTCCCCACCATCAATCTCGCCCCATACGCCGAACTCCTGCCCGCAAACGGCGTCTACATCACAACGCTCACCATCGGCAACGGCCCGACCCGCGAGACCTTCGATGCCGTCACCAACGTCGGCAACCGCCCCACCTTCGGCGCCGACTCCTTCACCGTCGAGTCCCACCTGCTGAACTTCCATCCAATAACCCTGGACGAGCAAACGCCCCTCACCCTGACCTTCCTGCGCCGCCTGCGCCCCGAGGTCCGCTGGCCAAACCCCGAAGCCCTGCGAGAGCAGATCGGCCGCGATGTCGCCACTGCGAAACGCTACTTCAGTTTGTGTCGGGCGGTGGCTTCGCAACGCCACTACGCTCGTCCTCAACAGCCTTCGCTGGCGCCGTAACCCCCTTCATCGGGCCACCGGCCAGAGGTTTGGACGGAGCGATCGCCCGCGGAGCAGCTGGCGTCGCGTTCTCATCGTTCGGTGTAGCCGAGGAAGGTGCAGGCCTAGCCGCAGGGGCCGCAATTCCGGGAACAGCACCAACAGGGGCAGCAGGCTGCTTAGGTTCGTTCCCACCGCCATCAGGCGCATCGGGATCGGCCTCGTCCGGCTTCCCCCCCGGCTGCAGTCGCGGCTTCGCCAGGTCTGCCGGACTGCTCAGCGGCACATCCAGCTTCTTCTGGGGCGCACCCGCCGAGGCGAACGCCTCTTTCGGCTTATTCGCAATCGCGACCCGCATAAAATCCATCCACATCGGCAGCGCCGCATGGGCCCCGGTCTCCTTTTCACCCAGCGTCTGACGGTCGTCGTACCCGATCCACGTCCCGCAGGTCACCGAAGGTGAAAACCCAATGAACCACGCGTCCGTAAAGTCGTTCGTCGTTCCAGTCTTGCCACCCAGAGGATGTTTCAACTGCGACGCCGAAGCGGCCGTTCCATGCTGCACCACCGCCTGCAGGAACTCCATCATCGTGCGCGCCGTCTCCACGGAGATGACCTCCGACACCTGACTCGGCGCTTCGTCCAGTGGCAATCCATCTGCCTGTGTCACCTTGCGAATGTAGCGCGGCTCAATCAATATTCCGTCATTCGGGAACACGCTATACGCAGCGACCTGTTCGGCGAGCGTGATGTCCGCCGACCCAATCGCCACCGGCAGAAACGCCGGAATGTTGGTTGTAATGCCGAAGCGGTGTGCCGTCTCGATCACCTTGCGAATGCCGTACCGGTCGGCAAGCTTCAACGCCGGAATATTTCTCGATTCGGCGAACGCATTCAGCAGCGTCATCGCCCCCTTGTAGTTCGGCTCGTAGTTATGCGGCGTATATGGTCCGTTCGGCGTCGGAAAACTCACCGGCCCATCGACGATGATGTCCGTAGGCTTCGCCCCACCCTCAACCGCCGTGGTGTAGACGTACGGCTTGAACGAAGATCCAACCTGGCGTTGCGCCTGCGTGGCCCGATTGAACTGCGACAGCGCAAAGTCCCTGCCCCCCACCATGGCCAGCACCTCGCCGCTCGAGTTGTCCACCGCCATCATCGAAGCCTGCGCACCCGAATCCTGTTGCAACGAGGCATGCAACCCACCGTCCGGCGAAGTACCCTCGACCCTCAAATAAACAACATCGCCCATCCGCAAAAAGCTGTCGCCGTCCTGGTTCTGCGTCCACTTCCAGTCCTCAGGCGTCAGCACCACCCTGCGGTCAACACCGACCTTCACGACGACCTTCTTTGCAGCCACCGTCGTCACCACACCATGGACATAGCTTCCCTTGTCGAGCGGCTGCACCCAATCGGGATGTTGGTAACTCTCAACGTCCGACCCATCAAGCACAACATTCGGCAGCCTTCCCTTCCATCCATGCCGCCGTTCGTACGTCGCTGTGCCGTCGAGAACGGCCTTGTTCGCGACCACCTGCAGATCGAGATCAAGCGTCGTATAGACGCGAAGCCCGGCCCCATGCACCTCCTCGACGCCGTACTCCTTCTCCAACTGCCGCCGCACCTCCTCAACAAAGTAGGGCGCAACGCTGTTGGCCGGCGGTTCCAGGTGCAGCCCAAGCGGCGCTGCCTTCGCGGCATCTGCCTGCTGCTGTGTAATCTTGCCATCGTCCAGCATCTCGCTCAGCACAAGGTTCCGCCGCTTCAAGGCACGGTCCGGATACTTCAACGGCGAATAGGCCTCCGGCCCCTTAGGCAGCGCTGCCAGCAACGCCGCCTCCGGTAGAGTCAAATCGTCAACACGCTTGCTGAAATAAAACTCCGACCCCGCTTCGAACCCATACGTCCCGTGTCCCAGATAGATCTGGTTCGCGTAGAGCTCGAAGATCTGCTGCTTGGTAAACCGCCGCTCGATCTGTACAGAGAGAAACACCTCCTGGATCTTGCGCCCATAGGTCTTCTCCGAAGAGAGAAAGAGGTTCCGCGCCAGTTGCATCGTCAGCGTGGAAGCCCCCTGCGCTCGTCCACTGGAATGCACGTCCCGATAGGCCGCACCCACGGCCCTCACCAGGTTCACCCCCCAGTTACGCTCGAAGCTCTTGTCTTCAATTGAAATAATCGCCTGCCGCAGCACCGGCGGAAACTCTGCATACGGCAACACCACACGACGCTCCAGCGCAAACGATCCAAACGCCCTGCCATGAATATCGAGCAGCTCAGTTGTCGTGTTCGGGTGATACCGCGCCAAGTCGTCCATCTGCGGAAGGTCGATGGAGTACACCACCATCAACCCACACAACCCCCCAAAGACAGCCGACAACCCAAGCAACGCAAAAAACGTTACCCGCCGTGCAATACGGCGGCTGGGATAGTCAGGACCGTTAAGCGTAACGCGACGAAGGATCCGCCTCCACCGCGGAATCTCCTCAGATTCAGGCGACCGGTCCTCGCGGCTGTATAGGCTCTGCACGGCCCTTTCACGATAGCACGGATAGCTACCGCTTCAGCTCACGACGCAGCGCGAGGAATAACGCTAAGCAGCCTTGTTTTTCAGCAGCGCGAGCGCCTTCGAAAGCTGCTCATCCACCGTCACGCTTGGCTTCGCTGGCGCCGCCTGGTTCTCGGTCGGGGCCGCGTCCTCATCCACAGCCGCAGCCTGGTCGACGTTGGAAGCGACCAGCACGCCCGGCGTAACACCCTCGTCCTGCAGCTTCTTGCCGGACGGCGACTCATACTTCGCGATCGACAGAATCAACGCCGCACCATCAGGCAGCTCAAACGTCTTCTGCTGAGCACCTTCGCCAAACGTCTTCTCGCCAACCAGATCGGCCCGCTTGTTATCCAGCAGAGCTGCAGCCACAAGCTCAGCAGGCCCGGCCGTTCCCCGGTTCACCAGGACCACCACCGGCGCGGTCGTATTGATCGCCTTCGAGGCATCGGCCGTAAACGTCTGCTTCTGCACCTTCTGCCCTTCCAGCATCGCAATCGTGCCGTCCTTCAGGAAGAAGTTCGCCAACCGGGTCGCCTCTGCCATGTCCCCTGCCGCAACATCGCGCAGATCGAGCAGGATCTTCTTGTTCCCCGCCTTCGGCATACCCTTCAGCTTCAACTCGACCTGCTGCACATGGTCGTGGTCCACCACACCCGGCTTCAGATACAGGATCGACGAGTTCTCATAAAGCGTCTCCGTAACCGGAGGCAGCGACGGCGCGACCCGCGTCAGAACAATCTTGTCCGGCGCCGATTTACGAGGACGCACCACCGACAGCGTCAGCTCGGTCCCCGGCTGCCCTTCCAGCAGCAATTGGATCATCGCCAATGAGATATCGCGCGTGTCCGCCGGGCCGATGGCCTCAATGATGTCCCCATCGCTGATGTCGGCCTTGTCCGCCGGGCTGCCCGGGACCACCGAAACCACCGACGCGTAACCATAGCGCTTCGAAACATTGATCCCCACCTGCGCCTTGCCGCCCTTGTCCGCCTTGTAGGCCTTATAGTCCTCAGGCGTCAGATAACTGGAGTCAGCATCAAGCGACTCCAGTAGCCCTCTCAGCGCGCCGTTGGTCACAGCGGTGATGTTTGGCTGTTCCACATAATCGGTCTGGATGTGCCGCAGCACCTCGCTGTATACGTTGATCTGACGATAAGCGCCGTCCTGCGGCTCAGTCGCGGCGCTGACGCCGTTCGAGTTCACTCCAAGGAAGACAGCAACGACCAGAACAACTGATACGGCAAGCAAAAGGATCTTCGAAATCTTGGGCATAGTTAGAGCGGCTCCATGGGGATTGTCCCCGGCACAGTACAGATTAGACGCAACCCGTAGTCAAAATGATACTCTCGAACCGTAAGAGTACGTTGGCCGGCACGATAACACTTTGGTGGCGGTGGGCAGAATCGAACTGCCGACCTACGGGTTATGAGTCCGTCGCTCTAACCATCTGAGCTACACCGCCGATGTGTGTAGGGGTTACGCCGGCACAAAATTCTCTTCCGGAGAGAGACGATCGCCACGGCACAGCCAGCTTCCATCATACTTGATTCCGGACAGACCGAAAAGCGTCCCTCCACCGTGCTCGGCGTCGTCCCCGCACGCCTCGCCTCCACGCGTCTCGCCCGTAAAGTCCTTCGTTCCATCGCCGGAAGGCCAATGCTCGCCTGGGTCTACGAAGCCGCAAGCGCCTGCCCCCAACTCGACCGCGTCATCATCGCCACCGACTCCGAAGAAGTGGCCAACCTCTGTCAGCAGAACAACTGGCCCGTCCAGCTCACCTCCTCCGACCTGCCCAGCGGCACCGACCGTGTCCACGCCGTCGCCCAGCAAATTCCAGCCGACATCTACGTCAACATCCAGGGTGATGAACCCCTCCTCAAACCCGAACACCTCACCGCCCTCCTCCGCCCATTCACTCACCCGCACGTAGAAGTCTCCACGCTCAAGGTCCTCTGCACACCCGAGAACATCGCCAACCCCAACGCGGTCAAAGTAGTCACCGCCGCCGACGGCCGCGCCCTCTACTTCTCGCGCGCCACGGTCCCCTACGACCGCGATAGCACGTCGCCGCAATACTGGAAGCACATCGGCCTCTATGCCTACCGCAAAGCAACACTTGAGCGCTTTCCCACCCTGCCCCCGAGCGCCCTCGAACAGACCGAGCGCCTCGAACAACTCCGCTTCCTCGAAAACGACATCGACATCTACGTCGAATCCACCGACTTCGATACCATAGGCGTTGATACGGAAGAGGATCTCCGCCGCGTGGAAGCTATACTCCATCACTGAAAAGGAAGAAGAATGAACACAGTTGTTACGCTGATGGTCCTTAGTACTGGACTTCTCAGCTTTTTCGGTCAAGTTCGAGAAAACGAAGTCGTCGCAGCCACACCCGATGCCCATCGTCTGAGGACAGGCCAGTTCACCTACAAAGATTCGAGCGCCGGCAAGGAACTGGGGACAAGCAAAATCAAGATCGAAAAGGGCCTTGACTCCGGCAACTATCAGTTCTCCATGCAATCAAGCGGCTATCTCGACCAACGATGGGAAGCAATTGCTGGGCCGTCCTTCGAGCCCGTCTCCGCGAAGATCAGATTTGGCGAAGCTCCTCCATACTTTGACCTCACCTACGCCTCCGGCAAAGTAACCGGCTTCGTGACTAGTCGCTCGACGACTGGTTCGAAGCGTTCCGTCGACGCCGCCATCTCTCCAGGTACCGTTGACCAGAGGATCGATTGGGCAGCGGTACTCTCAAACGATCTGCAGCCGGGGCAAAGATTTGAGTTCAGCGTCTACGATCCGGGAATCGGAACGAGCCATGTGCTTGCCGTGGTCAGTCCCCTGGAGCAGGTTCATGTTCCGGCTGGATCGTTCCCTGTATTCAGGGTCATCTATCGAATCGAGAAAGCCACCGGCACGGAACAATACGTAGTCTTTGCAACCGAAAGCCTGCCACGAATGATGGTCCGTGAAGACTTTCCCGATGGCACGACCAGCGAACTGGTCGAAATGTCCAAATAGTCTTCCGCTTCAGCTCAGCGGCAAAACCCGGGCAGCTCCGCGCCGGTATTGCTCCGGATCCGGCTTGCCTCGTACAAAATCAGCGACTGATTTAACTGCCTTTGTCGTTGCGGTTGCTCTTTTTCTGCGTTTTTGGCCCAAAAATCGCTTGTTAAGCCCCAACACCAACTAACCCATTGACCAGCGTCAATTTACAGCTGGCATTTTAGTTTGTGCCAACCAGCTATACTGGATATAGAGATTGAGAAAGGGGCCCCGGCATCGGCCGGGGCTTTCCATTTAACCCAGTAAGTCTTTGATGGCAAGAATTTGGCTATAACCCCAATGACTGCACGAATTTATCGGACTCGATTACCGCTATCTTATTGCAAACATTGAAATTTACACCCCAACAGGGGGAGGGGGTTCCCCTTGGAATGAGGGGG
>DATHQG010000044.1:0-8705 GCA_035483075.1 Edaphobacter sp.
ACTCGACGCGAAGACCGCTGCTGTTGTGGGACCGGGCGTTCGATGGGCAAGGAAGGCGAGGGCATTCTCGTATATTACTGCATCCCGCAGCGCGATAGGGTAGCAGATGTTCACGCTTGGCCTCAAGGAGACCTGCGGCAACGACGTGACCAGCTTCGCCATGGCAATCGACTGTCAGGCGCAACTTCAGCTGACGGCGCTCGCGGAGCGAAGCAGGTCTTCTATCGGCGCGCTGTACAACTACTTTCCGGATAAACAGTCCATCGCGTTCACACTAGTGAACCAATATGCCCAAGAGTTGGAGGCGCATTGGAAGCCGATGATGGAACAGGCAGAGATACTGACGCATGCCGAGTTCGCCGATATCTGTTCATCGAGCGCATCACCCAATTCGCGAAGGAGCGTCCCGCTTATCTGAGCCTGCTGGCCGCGCCAATCCGTTTTCGCCGCGACCCTGCTGCCCGAAAGGCTTCACGAATCGCAATCGCAAATGCCTTTCAGGCCAAGAACCCTTCGCTTTCGAGGGAACAGTCTCTACTTGCTGCAAACGTCTCTCTCCAGATAGTCCGGGGCATGATGACGCTCTACGGCGAAGTAGATTCCAAAGGGAAAGTCCTGGTTGTGGCTGAGTTCAAAAAGGTGTTGACGTTGTATCTGGGAAGCGTCTTGTCCGAGGGCGCGGTGCCAGCGAAGTAAGAGTTGGCCAGCGTCTACTGAGGAGTTGGCCGCCAAACATACTGGATGTCCGTTGGCGCCAACAAGAGTCGCAACTGAGGAGGTTCAGGTTGATCTATTAACATACCGGCCAACTTCCGGTTAGCCGTAAACCGCCCAGAGTCCCAACTCCCGCAAAGTTCAAATCTGTCGCTTAGCCAGCTCGAAGTGCTTTCGCGCCCGGCTAGCTGTCGTGCGCTGAAACGAATACTTGCCGCATTCTGCGGCTACAGGCAAGATGTTGGAGTGAAAGAACTGGCTTCTGGCACGCTGCTCGGGCACTACAAGATCGTCCGCAGGTTAGGCCAGGGCGGCATGGGCGTGGTCTACGAGGCGGTCGACCAGAAGCTTGGCCGACATGTCGCCGTCAAACTCCTCGCAAATGCTGCTGACGCACCCGCCAACCGCGACGGCGACCCTGCGCTGGAGCGTTTCTGGCGCGAGGCCCGGGCTGTTTCTTCGCTGAATCATCCCGGCATCTGCATCATCCATGAACTCGATGAGACCGCGACGCCGCCGTTCCTGGTCCTGGAGCTGCTTGAAGGCAGCAGCCTGGAAAAGCTCTATCGCGGCCACGCCATGCCGTACCCGAAGCTGGTCGCGATGGGCATACAGCTGGCCGACGCGCTGGACGCTGCTCATCGCAAGGGAATTTTGCACCGCGACATAAAGCCGGCCAACATCTTCATCACCAGCTCGGGCCAGGCCAAGCTCCTTGATTTCGGCTTGGCGAAACTCGATGAGGCCCGCGTTGGCTACGACGCTTCGACCGCAGTGGTCCCGCTCACCGATTCCGGCGCCGCGGTCGGCACCGTTGCCTACATGTCCCCGGAGCAGGCGCGCGGCGATCCGCTGGACCTGCGCAGCGACCTCTTTTCGCTCGGAGTTGTTCTCTACGAAATGGCGACCGGACGGCACCCATTCAGCGGGTCCACGACGGCCGTTGTCTTCGATCGCATTCTGAACCACCCTCCGCCACCAGCAATTTCGCTCAATGCGGAGCTCCCCGCAGAGTTTGAAAATATCCTGGACAAAACGCTGGAGAAAGACCGGGAGCTTCGCTGCCAGTCGGCCGCTGAACTTCGCGCCGACCTGAAGCGTCTGCAACGCAAGAGCAGCTCCGGCAATGTAGCGACAGCTGCAGTTCCGGCGGCTTCCTCTCAACAGATCCAAACTTCGCAGAACCCGCAAGAGTCAAACGCAAGCGGCATCGCCGCGCCTGCCGCTGGCCAGAGGCGAAGACCCACTGTCGCGTTGGCGATGTTGGTCGTTCTCGGGATTGCCGGATTTGTGGGGTGGCGCTTCTGGCCGCGTCCCCGCCCCTTCGCCGCAGTTTCCGTTGAACAGATCACCAATATCGGGAGCATCGAAAAAATCGCCCTCTCAGCCGACGCACGCTTTTTGGCCGAAGTGAAAAACGACAAAGGGCAGCGCACATTGTGGGTGAGAAATACAGCGACCAACACTGAGACCCAGGTACTGGGCGCATTTGGAAATGGCTACCTTGGACTCACCTTCTCGCCGGACGGCAATCATCTCTACTTCACCCGTTTAAGTCCGGAGAACGAGATGGCGAATGATCTTTACGTGATGCCCGTCTTTGGCGGGACGCCGAGGCAGCTGATCTTCAACGTCGACAGCCCGGTAAGCTTTGAGCCCAATGGCAACAGGGTCACTTACCTCAGGTGGTCGCCCGAGAGGAATGACAAATTCGCGGAGATCCATATCGCCGATAAAGATGACGGCAACGATCAAGTGCTTTACTCGACTGCGGAGAAAGCGCTGGCGCCGGTGTGGTCTCCGGATGGAAGGAGGATCGCATGGCTACAGGCGGAAGCAGGGACGACGAGGATAGGACTGAAAGTGATAGAGATATCTTCCAAGAGGGTTACGACAGTGGCGCCGCCGGCGGGGATCTCCTGGGTGGACCCTGGTCTCGCCTACACAACGCTTGCCTGGATGCCCGACAGCCTTCATCTGCTGACGCTTTATTACAAGCAGCACAGCGACCGCGCGCAGATTGGCGTCATCACGGCGGCATCCGGGGAATTCCATTCGGTAACCAACGATGTAAATTCGTACAGCGAGTTGGCGCTCTCCGGCAGCGGACGCACCCTCGCCACCGTGCTGACCAATGTCGATTCGAGCATCGCTTTCTATGGACCCGATGGCGGTGAACCGATCTCGACGTTGCCGTTGAGGATAACGCCGAACGCCATCGCCTGGGCCATGGAGGACCGTCTGCTCTACATAGTTCAAGGTTGGAGTATGGGAACCATCGAACGAGGGACGGGGAGCGTGCAGAGCTTCGATACTGGCGAGATCAGCCCAGGTGACTCCATCGCCTTCTGCCCCGACGGCCACATTTTGTTCACCGGATTCCCAAAGGGCGGTAGCGAGCCACGTCTCTTCCGCATGAAGGCCGACGGAGGAGAGATCGCTCAACTCACGAACAGCGGATTCGCGCGATCTCCCAGTTGTTCCGCCGACAGCCAGAAGGCGTATTACAGTGTTGGAAGCAACGTCAACGTTGCCTTGTGGAGCGTCCCTGTCTCCGGAGGGACGCCGAAGCAGCTGATTCCAGCGGTAAATTACGTCGAGGCGGTGGTATCACACGATGGAATACAGGCAGCTCTTTTTGCGCTTCGGCAAGAAAAAATTTGCGCCATTATCACTGACCTGGGCTCCGGGCGAATGCAAGCACCCTTCTTCATCAGTCAGAGTGCGAACTTTTCCAGGTTTTCGCCAGACGACCGGGCCATCGTAAGCGACGCCCTTAGGAGTGGCGGGACCACTTTGCTGTATCAGCCCTTGGATGGCTCCACTCCTCATGTGCTCTTCAACCCGGCGCCTGAGACCATCAACGACTTTGACTGGTCTCCTTCCGCCAAGCAGCTGGCGGTGGCACGTTTGAAGTCTAGCTCCGATGTGGTGCTAATCATCGACCAGGCCGGCAAGGAGACGCATTAGAGGCTTGCTTGAAGGTCTTAGTGATCGGTTTGCTTAGGAACCACTCTTGGGGTAGCTTTTCTTCAGATGGTCGGTGAAAACGACACAAGGACCGTGACGAAGAGTACACCGTAAAGAATCACGAGCAGCGGCCACCACCGATCCAACCAGGGTTCACTCGAAGAGCTCATTTCAACATTCTCCTTATCCACCACTAAATCGTACCCGAGAACCAAAGCTGCGCTCAAATCTGTTACCTGGCCCCAGGTCACGGCCACGAACCGTCATGGGATCGAGCTTTACCTACGAATGGGATTTGTGACGAGCCCGGAGGTCGCGATCCATCGGGTTTCCCGCAAGGGTTGATGTCGGAGGGTCGCTGGATCCGTTGTATAGTTCCATCGGCTGTGCTTCTTTGTGATGGGACATTCGATGAATCTGAGAGTTGTTTTCTTCCCCGCTCTGCTGTTGCTGGTAAGTGGCTGCTTGAACCGGGCCGGGGCGCAGGCCAAGGGCCAATCTGCGGAGGCCGCGGAGACTGTTGCGGTGCCTTATGTTTCGGCGCAGGACCTTGGAAAAGCGGCGGAGAATATCTATGCCTCGCCGCCTACGCTGACGCTTGTGCCCCACTCGCCTCAGGCCCACCCGGGGAACGTCTGGGTGCGCTCCACTGACGATGGCCTTGTTGTCTGGGGGAAGATCCAGGTGGACCAGAAGGACCTCCGCTGGCCGCAGCAGAAGTCCGAGATGCTTTCGAGTGACCATGTCGAGATCTGGCTGGCTACCTCGCCGGAGGTGCCGATGCCAACGATTGGGTGGGGCAATCAGTTTGGAACCGAGGAGCTCGGCGGCTTGAAGGACTGCGCCGGGCAGAATGATAATTCGGGCGACCAGGTAGCTGGCGAGAAGAACTGTGAGCGATGGTATGGGGAGCAGGTACAGTATCGCGAGTATCTCCGACGGCTGTTTGTCCGGCAGTGGCTGATCGCGTCGAGCCAGTACCAGACACATTTCTTCGAAGACTTCGCCACTACGGCGTATTCCGGGCTAAACACGAACCTGTTTCACGACAATTTGCCTGCGGTGCTGCAGCCGAGGTCCGATGATGGCGTCACGGTGGAGATCGGTGGCGAGTCGCGGCCGGAGACCAAGCATGACGCCGCTGGAAACGCGTATACGGCAGGCCATCAGACTGGTTACAACTTTCACGTCTTCATCCCCTACGGGGCGTTTCCACCGGCGAGGCAACTGAAGCTTGCGGAGCTATATTTGATGGTGGATGTTTTCAGTTCTGCTCCGGATGGGCGAAAGATGGGGGACTACTCCAGCAGCTCAGGTGCTCGGCAGTGGGGGAAGCCGGCTTCGTTCAATCATCTGCGGCTTGATTCGCCGCGCACCTTCGCGGTGACGCCGTGCGACAACAACCCGGAGCAGAGCGATATGTATGGCAAGAGCTTCGAGTCGTGGTTCTTTCCTACTGGGTCGGGGAAGAGCTCGATTGTGCGGTCGACGTTTTCGCTGATCAATCCGGCAGGCGGGTATATGTATGGGCCTGGCGGGGTCTCGCCGGAGGCGGTCCCGCTCACCTACTTCTGGAAACAGGTTGGAAATGGCGCGACGGTTTGCGGGCCTGAACTTGCGTGGCGAAGGGGTGACGCGGTGAAGCGAAGCAAGTTCTCTGTCGATGAGAAATATTTTGAGACGAAGATGCTGCCCGACGGCTGGGGCCTTGTCCGTTCCGGACCGTTTACCAGGACCCACAGCCCCTTCGGCTCGGGGCAGTGCGGCAGCTGCGAGATCATGGGCTTTGACCTCTTCGCGGTGTCTCCGCACGGCGAGATCACTTCTGCCTTGAACATCGACCAAGACATGAGCGGCATGTTTGGATCGCCGCAGGCCGTGGACCTCGCGATAAGTCCGGACTGGAAGCGAATTACGCTCTACGAGGAATTTGAGGACGACGAACAGAATGACTCCAAGCCTAACTGGACCTCTGCTACCTATTGTTTGGAGGGGCACGCCTACGAGAAATGCGGTGAGTCCAAGCAAGCGAAGGCACCGGAGCCCGCCAACTTCAAAGAGCTGCGTGGCGACAATGACTAAACCTGCCAGCAGCTAACGAGGCAACGACCCCAACACCGTCGGGCCCGTAGTTGGTGGCGGTGAATTGACTCGCTTGCGTCACTGGACGCTCGAGTTGAAGCTTGAGTACGCTTCTGAGCAGCGACAGGAGGTAGCGCGTGATGAGTGACGATTCGAAGGTGGAAGGATCTAAAACGGACCCGCGGGTATCGTTCGCAGAAGACCGCACGGAGATGGCGACATTTCGTACCAGCCTGTCGCTCGACCGGACGACGCTGGCGTGGGTCAGAACTACGCTGGCGATGAGCAGCTTTGGGTTGGGAATAATCGGATTTTTCAGAACGGTGCGGGAACAGGCCGAGACAGCTAAAACTATTCGACTGCATGAAGGTGCGATCCACTTTGGCCTAGCGTTGGTGGTGATTGGCGTGGTCTCCACCGTGCTTGTCGCGATCTCGCATCTGTCAATGGTCAGGAAGCTGCGGGCGGGAGAGATGCCTCTGCCGACGATGTGGCCGCTTAGTATTACTGTTTCGCTTTTGCTTGCGCTGCTTGCGCTCGGCGGACTCTGGGTGTTTTACCTTGAACCTGCTTGAACGGCTTGGGGTGGTGTGCGATCTCAGGGCCGGGGCGCGGTGATGCTTTCGACGATGACGCCTTCGGTTTCGAAGTGAGTGACACGATGGTTGGTGCTGTGTCCCATCATGATCGCCTTTTTCAGGAGGGTGATGAGAGGACGGGAGGTCTCGGAGAACCAACGGTCGGTGGATTGGTCCCAGTCGACGGCGAGGTTGTAGGTCGCGTCGCACTTTGGACAGGAGAGTGGTGTTTCGAGCCAGCGCTGGAAGGAGCCGGTGGATAGTTTGCGGACGGGTTCGGAGCCGGAGCGGATGGCTGCGATTCTCAGGTTCATCTCTTTGTCAGGCTATCACTGGAGTTTGTGGGTTTGATGGAAGTGGCAGATAGACAAAAGCAGGTTCGAGGTCGTGAGGGAGAAACGGTGAAGGTAGAGAAGCAGATTTCTCCACTACGCGACTCACGATAAGACTGTGAGTCGTTCGGTCGAAATGACGGGTCTGTGGGTATCGAGCGGGAAAACGACAGCGGCGTTGAGGCAGGCCCAGGGTTTGCGCGACTAACGATGAGACCACTAGTCGCTTCGGTCGAGACGACGAAGTTTTGGATTTGAGGGAAAAAGAAATGCCGGTTTCAGAGTTGGGAGAAGACCAGGCAGACGCGGCCTATGATGTAGTCGGCCAGGGTTTCGTGGGTGGCGAGGGGAAGGAGCTGGACGGGGAAGGCGCGAGAGTAGGGGCGGAGGATGAGACGGCCCTCGTCGAAGTCAAGGAAGCGGAGGAGAAGGGCGGCGCCGCAACGGACGGCGTAGAGGGTGGGTTGGTGCGCGCGATAGGGGGCCAGGGAGTTGTAGTGGCGATCCAGAACTGCGATGGCGCCGGGAGAGACTAGAGGATCCATGGCGGCGGATTGCTGGGCGTCGGCACGGATGGCGAGGAAGCGCTGCCAGTGAGCGTGTTTGGTAGAGGGGCGGGCGCGGTTGTCATGCAGACGGGAGGCGGAGACCTGGATGGTTTCCAGGATAGCCGAGGGCAGGATGCGGGCCTCGTCCATTGCCGCAGAGGGTGAGACTACGGGGACGATCTCGGTGGGGTCGCTGGCGTGGACCGGGACGGCCTGCGCGGCGGTTAGATCGAGCGGTAGAAGCTGGTCGATAGTGATATTTTGCGACGCGAGGACGCGATCGAGGCCTTCGAGGGAGAGAGAGCGTTTGCGGTTTAGGAAATTTGAGACATGCGCCGGCTGAAATCCAGCCTGCTGGGCGACGCGGCTGCCGGTGAGCGTGCCGCGTTCGATGCGACGGAGGAGTTCCAGGCGGAGGAGTTCGTGTAGATCTTGAAAGTTCATAGAGTCTGGCGAACCATATCATTTGGCAAGACGAAGATAAGGCGAAACTGTGACTTTCTGCAATAGGATTTGACGGTCAAGATGATGGTAGATGGTGGTTTAAGAAGTTTAGTTGCTTGAGGAAAGATTTGGGTTGACATGAATTTTGTCTAAAGCTATAACCTTGAGACTTTCCCAATTCGGGCCCTGAGAAGAGAGCGAGCCGCGACTCCCCAATGATGGACAATGGCGGCCGACGGTCTCTGGGACCGGAGGTGAGAGTGATGCAGATGGATGGATTTTTCCCAAGGTACGACACCGTACTGAGCAACGACAGAACGAATGCCAGCGCTTGACCGACAGGGCCGCTAGAGCCTCTGCGGAGTGAGCGATGGACTTCCTAACAATTTGGTGGGCCCGCTCGACCGTTGAAAAATATCGAGGCCCATCGAAGGAGAGCTACGCCTTGAAAGGGACTGAAGTGAACGACTTGCGCATTGATTTGAAGATATGTGAGGGTTGCGGGGTGCTCTGGCTCCGCAGGGTCATGGTTGAAGGTGTGTACTGCCGGGGATGTGCCGGGCGACTGGCTGAGTTTCCGGCGCCGCGAGCGAAGCATGCTGGGGGCCGGAGACGGCGCCGGGTGCGGACGGCGGGATGTGCAACAACGGTTGGCGTTGCCGGAGGTGCGCGATGAGTGCAGCTTTGGTGATTTTGCCGATGGTATGGGCCACGGCTAGCGCTCCTGCGAAGCCCGTGGAGAAGCTGCCTGAGCCCGGGGAACAGCGACGAACGGCCCCGGAGACAGCGTTCTATCGAAAGTACACGGAAGGGCTGCTGCGACGGTATGTGCGGTTGTCGATGGAGGCGGGAAGAGCACCGTCGTTGCTGGGACGGGAGATGTTTCGCGGCCAGGTGACGAACTATTCCGTGCAGGGCTTCGATGACGTGGTGATCTTCGTACACGACGTCCAGAGCTGTGTGGCTGAGCTGGACGAGGGGCACCAACACCTGATTCGAAGGATCGCGTTGCAGGAGTTCACGCTGGAGGAGACGGC
>DATHQG010000045.1:0-37905 GCA_035483075.1 Edaphobacter sp.
TGACCGCCCTCCGCGCAGGAGGCCCGTCCGGCAGGACAGATCTTTTACCTCTCATCCCGCAACAGCGCACTAGCCGCCCACATCACCGGAGCCTGCCCATGAAAATCCCCAGTCCTACGCTTGCGAGCATAGTAGTAAGCCAGATTGTCCTTCTTCCCCGTCCCCTCGCACACCTGTGTCACATCATTGTTCTGGTCCACATACCCCACCACCGCGATCCAGCTCTTCCGCGCCGCCGGCCCATACGTCTTCGCGTCAAGCCATCCATGCTTCACGCCAGTAATCATCGCAAAGCTGAACATCGCCGAACTCGAACTCTCCGGCCACGCATCGTCCTTGTCGATCAGCTCCCGCCACATCCCATCCTTCCCCTGGTACTTCAGCAGAGCGCTCATCATCAGCCGGTACCCCTCGAGTATCCGAGCCCGGTCCGGATGGTCTTCCGGCAACGTGCTCAGCATCTCCGCCATCCCCGCCGCCACCCATCCATCGCCGCGACCCCAGAAGTACTTCACATCCGGAGCGTGATAAAACAGCCCGTTCGGCTGCTGCAGCTTATCCAGATACGACACCATCTCCTTCGCGTCCCGGTCCAGATACCTCTTGTCCCCCGTCGCCCGATAAGCCTCTAACTGCAGCATCGTTAACATATACATATCGTCGATCCAGTACCGCGTCTCTCCCGACAACCCGTCCGGCTGCGGGCTCTCCCACTGCCGGTCCGCCCACCACAGGCCCTCCTTCAGGAACCTAGGGTCCTTCGTCTGCACCGCAATCTCCAGCGGCACGACTCCAAAGATCGAGTCGTCCACATGGTGCCGCAGCGGCCTCCGCTCTGCCTCCGCCCCACCCGGCATCAACGGCTCAAACTTCTTGATCAGCGCATCGCGCAACGCATCATCATGCGTCAGCTGCGCAAAAGTCAGCGCCCCATACCACGCACAAATCTCCGAGTAGTGGATCGTCTTCGTGTACTGATGCGGACTTGTCACAAAGTGGTCCGCCAGCTTCTTTCCCACCTCCTGCGGCGCGACCCCCTCAGGCCAGTTGCCGAAGTAATTCTCCTGCGCCGGAGCCACACCCACCGCACCCACCAGCAAACATCCCCAAAGCACAACCTTGGAAATCATCCTCACCTCGCAAAATCCTGGTAGTCGCAACGTCGAACATTTTATCCTCAAAAACAGACTTTCATCCTCCGAAATGAAACGTGGAAAAACCAGCAAATTAATTCGAAAGAAGTGGCAAATTCTGAGCGCCCGGAACAAGTGCTTTTTCTCACCGCGTTTCACCACAGTTCCACCACGTTTTCACCATCAAAAAACCACGTTCTGCACGTCACTTTTCGCAAAACCCCCTGTAAAAACGCCACTCCACCACCCAATATTTTTTTCTCCCGGTACCATAAGAAAATCCTAGTGAGCGAGTTTCCCCGTGCCCGAATTCGAAGACACAATCGTCGCCATCTCCACCCCACCCGGACGCGGCGGCATCGGAATAGTCCGCCTCTCCGGCCCCGCCGCTCGCACAATCGCGGGACCAATTCTAAAACTCCGTCACCCGCTTGCCCCAGCCCAGGCCCGCTTCGCCGAAATCATTGACAACACAGGAGAAACCCTAGACGAAGCCGTAGCCACCTACTTCGAAGCACCCCACTCCTACACCTCCGAAGACATCGTAGAAATCGCCGCCCACGGCTCTCCCGTCCTCCTCGACCACCTCCTCCGCCAATGCCTGGCCGCCGGCGCCCGCCTCGCCGAGCCCGGCGAATTTACCCAACGCGCGTTCATTTCAGGACGTTTAGACCTCACCCAGGCCGAAGCCGTCCACGACCTCATCGAATCCACCACCCTCCACCAGGCCCGTATCGCCGCCCAACAGCTTGGCGGCTCCGTCTCCCGCCAGATAACCCCAATAAAACAACAACTTATAGCCCTGATCGCAGCCCTCGAAGCCGGTATCGACTTCGCCGAAGACGACATCGACACGCTCGAAGCAAGCGGGATTACGGCCCAAATCCAGGCAATTCAAGCCCCTCTCACCGCCCTGGAGCAAACCTTCAGCTACGGCCGCATCGTGCGAGACGGCTTCACCCTCGCAATTGTCGGTCGCCCCAACGTTGGCAAGTCGTCCCTTTTCAATCGTTTAGTTCAACAAGACCGCGCCATCGTTACCGCGACCCCCGGCACGACCCGCGACCTGATCACCGAACGCGTCTCCCTCGAAGGCGTCCCCGTAGAACTCATTGATACAGCAGGCCTTCGCGAGTCTCTAGATGAAGCCGAATCCCTCGGCATAGCAAAATCCCGCGAAGCCATGGCCGAAGCCGATGTCGTCCTCTTAGTCCTCGACGCCACAGAACCGCTTCATAAAGAAGACGAAGCAACCATCGCTACCCTAGCCGGCCGCACCTTCCTCATTGTTATCAATAAGAACGACCTGGCCCATGCTGCGCTCCCGGGGCCGCGCGCCTTCGCCGCACTGCAAACCTCCGCGCTCACGGGAGCTGGTGTCCACGAACTGCGCCGCGCCATCCTCTCTCTCCTCACCATAGAACCCCTAGGCGCAGAGACCGCGCTCCTTACCAATCTCCGCCAACAGCAAGCCGTTTCGGCAGCATTGTCAGCTCTTATCCAAGCACAGCAAGCTGTTATAGAAACCATTCCCCACGAGATGATTCTCCTCGATCTCTACGAAGCACTCCACGCCCTCGATGCTCTCACTGGCGCCACGACGAGCGATGACATTCTGGACCTTATCTTCAGCAAGTTCTGCATCGGTAAATAATTCGACTTCCGAGGGCGTCCAGAGACGTCCAAATCTACTCATTATTTTGGCGGCCTAAGCGTCGAGGTTCTTCCTTCAGGCTCCGTCTCCTGGCGCTATCGTTATCGCTTCCTTGGGAAGGCCGAAAAAGTCTCCTGGCGCTATCGTGCAGTTAGCCTGATCGCCGCGAGGAGAAGGCGCGAAGAGTACGCCGAGATGGTGGCCAATGGAAAGTCGCCGGCGCGACACAAGCAGGAAGAGAGATACGCGCTGGCCAACACGACCACCGTCTTCGATTTCGCCAAGCGCTACGTCACCGAAATCGTCGAAAAGAACTGTAAGGATACGAGGCATATCCGCAGATATCTGGACAATGAAATCTATCCGCGGCTGGCTGAAAAAGCCATTAAGGACGTCTCCGCCGCCGACGTTCAGGACATCGTCTTCCGCAAACGCGACGAAGGGGCCCCGGCCTCGGCCGCCCAGATCCGCAACTTGTTCAAGAGGATGTTTGAATATGCGATTACGCACGGTTTGATCACTCTGAATCCAGCCCTTACCATCCCACTGCGCTTTTTTCCTCAAGCAGAGCGCGGACGAGGGCCCTTTCCCCTGAGGAGATCCGGGTCTATCTTCAAACGCTCTATCTATCCAATGTCCGTCGCCAGTTCAAGTTGGCGCTCCACCAAATCCTCCTTACCCTTGTTCGTAAATCGGAACTCATCCTTGCCAAGTGGGAACATGTGGATTTCGAAGCCGCTGAGTAGACGGTTCCGGCAGAAAACTCAAAGACCACAGTTCCACACATCGTGTACCTCTCACGTCAGTCGGTGCAGATCTTCTTTGAGCTGCAGGCGCTGGCCGGGGGCTCTCCTTGGGTGATCCCTAGCAGAAGCAGTCTCGCTAAGCCTTTTTGCACTACCGCCCTAAATCAAGCTCTCCAAGGCGTGAGCTTCCCGATCGAGCCGTTCACGATTCATGACATGCGCCGGACGGGCTCGACGCTGCTTCATGAGAAGGGTTTCTCGTCCGACGTGATCGAGAAGGCGCTCAACCACACCATAGGTGGCGTGAGAGGGGTGTATAACCGCGCGCAATACTCGGATCAGCGACGCAAGATGCTCCAATTCTGGGCCGATTATGTTGAGGGCCTCGCCTCAGAGAAGAAGATTCTTCACGGCAACTTCGGCAGGGTCTCATAGGGTCGTCAGCGACGGGGCTCGAAGTTTTCTATGATCCAACGTCGGGGATGTCCGAGTGTCCACGCCGTGTCTTACCTAAAACCCCAGCTTTTTCAGGTGATTCTTCGCTTTCCTGTCGGCGTTGTGAAGCGCATGGGTCAACTCCCGCTTCAGAACGTACGATTTTTCATTGTCCAATATCGCTTGCACTTTGCACTCGTAGCTCTCCGCCCATGTGTCGACTTTGTATCCCTTTTGGCGCGCCTTCATAAGAAGCTTTTTAGCGATTCCCTCAAGCTGCTTTTCGGGCAGGATACCTTCTGAATCCAAATGCCGGAATAAAGCGCGCCAAAAATCTCCGCCGTGTTTTTTGCCCCCTACAGAGTTGCGCTTGGCTTTACTAAGATGCTGATGAACGATTAGTTCAAAAGGACTAAGGTTGTCTACAGTTGGTTCACCCGGACGACTATTCGAAGCCAGCAGGCCACGCTGACGGAAAAGCTCACCCCGACAACAATCGAAGAGCGCCACAAGTCCTTGCGTCCAAAAGTTGCAGGCATCCCACATCGACAGTTGTTGCGCAACCATTTCAGCAATTGCCTTCGACTGGGCAGAGACTTCAAACCACGGTCTGCTACAAGCCAGAGATTTTTGTGCGTTTCTACCGAACGGTCCGCCGGCTTCGGCGCTATAAAGGGTAGTCCCTTCGAACAGCGACTGAACGGTTCTAGATATTTCCGCCATGTGGTGGACTTCGCGAGCCGGACCTCCGGGTATCAGGTACGACCAGGCATCTAAATCCGAACAACATGCGCCACAAATCCAGATCGACTTGAGTCTTCATCAAATAATCGACCATCACCTCCTGCAAAAATGGCACCGCACGTCTCTCGACCGCATGTTGGTGAATCATGTAAGCGACGTAAAGGGTCGGTTTCTCCCCGTCTTCTGTCAAAGACCTTGATATCGATCTGCTGGGTTCTTCGCGAGCGATCGCGCGATCAATCTGTCCACTTGGGGTCGACAATACAGAAGGCCCGGAGACGATCCGTCCCCGGGCCTTAGTCGAATGTTTTCTGCGATAACTAATAGAGCGCGACCATAACGTCGTTTTCAATTCTGAGACCTGCCTCTTGGGTTTCCGCTTTGGCCCTTCTCTCCGCTTTCGACGCGGGGAATTGGACCGTAGTCGCGGAACCTGCATAGCAGATTTCACTCAGAAAGTACTGGTCGCCATACTTGTGGAATACCAGGTGGCCAGATTTGACCGAGGTGCCTGAATCGGTTTGGCCCATGGCCAGTATGTGGACGTGCTTGTCCCAATCTGCAATGGTGAGGATGTTTCGACTGGTGGAATCTGAGCCAATCGTGTAATTGCCAGCAGGCAACGAGCTGCTGTTGACGGTGAAGTTAAACGGAACGGTTGCTTTGACCTTTTGATCTTGAGCCAATGCACCACCGGCCGTGATAAAGCTGGCTGCGACGAAGAGGGCGATTGCGGCTATGCGTTTCATGACGATCTCCTTTTCCGTTTTTCAGGTTTCTTCTGTGCTCCGGAATATTTGCTCTGGTGAGCTTGTTATTTCACCCAGAGATATTGCATGCGCATGGCCAAAGACGGCCGCGGCCCTTTGCTAATTCCGCTCCGCGCGACACGCCTTTATTTGTAATGAGATCCAAGGCCCAACAGACACACGACCTGACATTTTCCATAAGCAGCGGCTGGGACGGTATCCGATCCGATACCAGTGAGTATCCGTTCGGTTCTGCTTGCCCCTCGATATCCGTCTTATCGGAGATTCCTTGTCGAGTCAGCTACACTTTGACGCACAGGAGGCTCTAATGCAGCCACGTCTCCTAGCGATTTCGGGCACTCTGACAGGGACGGTCCGACCACTAGTCGATGGCCAGATATCAGTTGGCCGTGACGAATCGAACCAACTGTGCCTGATCGACACTACGGTCTCGCGCAAACATTGCACGATCCAGCAGGTGGGCGAACAATACGAGATCGTCGACCTCGCCAGCAACAACGGGACATTTGTGAATGGAATCCCAATAACGCGTAAAGTCGTCGAACACGGCGATACGATCCGTGTGGGCCAATCCGACTTGGCGTTTCTGACCGATGAAGGCGGAACCGCCACCTCCACTCGAATACGAATGATTGACATGGCCTCTGTCTCCACAATGAGAACGATTCGACTCGATCGCGCAACGGCTCTGCCGGCGTCTGGAGATGAAGTCGGGCGAATGGCACGCGACCTGACCGCCCTGTTCAGAATCAACAGCATCATTAATTCCATCCGTGATGTCGAACTCCTGCAACGCGAACTTCTGCGGCTGATCTTCGAAGTGATTCCTGCGGACCACGGCGCGGTTGTGCTTGTGGCTGATCTCGATGAAGAACCACACTCGGTCTGCACCTGGAGCCGAAAGCCGAACGCTGAACATCTGATCGAAATTCAGCGTGGACCATTGCAGCGTGCGATCTGGGAGCGATCGATTGTCTCCATCAATGCTTCTTCAGACACTGGCGAAATGCAAAACGTGCTCTGCGTGCCGCTCATCGCGGTCGAAAGGACGATCGGCGTCATCTATCTCACCTCACTCCAGCCTGCACCGTCGTTTCGCGAAGATAATGTCCATTTCCTCGATTCGGTCTCCCGTATTGCAGCGGTCGCGCTGGAAAACATACTCGCCCTCGACGCACTGCGTTCGGAGAACCGGCAATTGAAAGCGGAACTCAACCCGGCCAAAAAACTCGTGGGTGAAAGCCGACAGATCTGCCGGGTAGAAGAGTTCATCCATCGTGTCGCACCAAGCGATTCCACTGTGCTTATCTGTGGGGAGAGTGGCACGGGCAAGGAAGTTGTTGCACGTGCGATCCATCAGAGCAGTCCGCGTTCGGAACGTCCCTTCATCGCCATCAACTGCGCTGCAATTCCAGAGGCGCTGTTCGAAAGCGAAGTATTCGGATATGAGAAAGGCGCGTTTACCGGCGCGGTTGGAACGAGAAAAGGAAAGCTGGAGGCGGCCGCCGACGGCACGCTGTTTCTTGACGAGATTGGCGAGTTGGTGCCGCCGATGCAGGCGAAGTTATTGCGAGTGCTTCAGCAAAGGGAGTTCGAGCGGATTGGCGGGACCCACCCCATCCCATTTAACGCTCGCGTTCTTGCGGCGACCAACAAGAATCTTGAACAGGCAATCAAGTCCGGCGAGTTCCGGCAGGACTTGTACTACCGGCTCAACGTAGTCTCGGTCGTTGTGCCCCCTCTTCGCGACCACCGCGACGACATACCTCTGTTGGCCTTATATTTCGCGGCAAAGTATTCAGAAAAGTGTAAGCGGCCTTTCAGGGGTATTTCACACGAGGCCCGTAAGTTCCTGATGGGCTACAGCTGGCCAGGGAATGTCCGCGAACTCGAGAATGCAATCGAACACGCCATCGTCCTCGGACTGACAGATGAGATTCTGCCTGAAGACCTCCCCAGTGGCCCACTCGAGGAGCGGTCCACTGGGCTCGTTATGGCGCGATATCACGATGTGCTCAACCAGGCCAAAAGAGATTTGATTCTTGGTTCGCTGAGAGAAGCGAAGGGAAGTTTTCCCGAGGCAGCGCGCCTGCTGGGCATCCATCCCAAATATCTCCACCGATTGGTGCGTAACCTCAATCTGAGGGCTGAGCTTGACCGATAAATCAAAAGAACTGATGAGCTTCGCTCAAGCTCGCGATTGGTTTAGCTGAGGTAAAGTTCTGGTACAGGCGTCGCCGTACAGACCCAGCAGAATCGGAGTGTATTTCATGCGAAGAAGGCTTTTCCTGAAGGGTGCCTCTGCTGCTAGCCTCGCTTTCGCGTTCCGCCGTTATTGCACAGCCAGCGCTTTCTCCGAGGCAAAGCAGCTACGTATCGCCTTTGGGGGCATTGGCATTGAATGTAGTACCTACAGCCGCATTCGGACGCGCATGGAAGATTTCGAAATCTTGAAAGGCGAAGCACTTGCAGGGTCCCAACGATTCGCGTTCTTGAAACAATACTCCATTCCTTTCATCCCGACTGTGGTTGCGCAGGCAGTTCCTGGAGGACCGGTCGAGCAGGCCACTTACGACGCAATCAAGGCTGAATTCCTGGCTGCCCTACGGCCCTTGCTTCCACTTGACGGCCTGTTTCTTCCAATGCACGGTGCCATGTTTGTGGACGGAATGATGGACGCAGAAGGGGACTGGATGGAAGCCACCCGCAAGGTGGTAGGCCCCAACTGCCTTATGTCCGCTTCCTACGATCTCCATGGCAATGTTAGCCAGCGCGTGATCGACAACCTTGACATGTTTTCTGCCTTCCGTACCGCACCCCACATCGACAAAGAAGAGACTATGGAGCGGTCCTGTAACATGCTCGTGCATTGTCTGGACCAACATATTCGTCCCACGCTGGTATGGGCGCCCATTCCCGTACTGATGCCTGGTGAGCGCAGCAGCACCGAATGGCAACCGGCCAAAAGGCTTTGGGCACAACTTCCGAAACTGAACCAAGAGCCAGGGGTCCTAGATGTATCTCTACTCGTTGGCTACGTGTGGGCCGATGAGCCGCGCTCGACGGCGTGTGCAGTCGTCACCGGTACGGCCCCTGCCATCGAAAAGAACATTGCCGTCGATCTGGCGCAGCAGTATTGGGACGCCCGTCACGAGTTTCAGTTCGGCACCGTGACCGGGACAATTGATGGGTGTATCGAGAAGGCCATGAAGGCAAGGACACATCCAGTTATCCTGGCCGACTCGGGCGACAATCCAACCGGGGGCGGCTCCGGCGACCGTGCTGAAATTCTTGAAGAGCTGCTGCGTTACAAGGTGCAGGACACTGTCTTGGCCGGAATCACCGACCGTCCGGCCACCGAAGCATGCTACAAGGCCGGCGTCGGCTCAACGCTACCTCTCTCCATCGGTGCGACGCTTGACCCACTTGGCAGCAGGCCAGTCAACGCTTTAGCCAAAGTCATTTTTCTGCTTCCATCCTCCGATCTGCGCCTGCGTGAGGCCGTCGTCCAGATCGAAGGCGTCACTCTTGTCCTTTCTGCCCAAAGGCGTCCCTATCACGATGTTGCCGATTTCACCCGATTAGGCCTTCAACCATTGGCTTACAAGATCATTGTCGTTAAATCGGGGTATCTCTCTCCAGAGTTGGCGCCGTTGGCAAATCCCAGCCTAATGGCGTTGTCGGATGGCGCCATCAACCAAGACATAGTCCACCTCCCGAAGAACCGCTTCCGCAAGCCAACGTATCCATTTGTCGAAGATCTCGACTACACGCCGCGAGCCATCGCTTCCGCGCGAGCGCCGACGTGATTTTCTGCTGTAGATGGACCGTTACAGATGCAGTATCGTCGGTGGAGGTTGAGAGTGGGTCGCGACATTGTGTTCGAAGTATGTGCGGAAGACCTCGAGGCGTGTGTCGCCGCACGGGATGGCGGGGCAGACCGCATTGAGCTATGCTGCGCCCTCAGCGAAGGTGGCTTGACGCCGAGCCATGCACTAACTATCTCAGCAGTAGTTCAGAGTGGTCTGCCCGTGTATGCGATGCTGCGTCCACGGGGAGGAAACTTCGTCTACTCCGACGGCGAGTTTGCGCTCATGCAGGAGGACCTCGAGCATGCCCGGACGCTTGGAGTGAGCGGTTTTGTTGCGGGGGTCCTTCGGCCCAATGGGACCGTAGACGGCAACCGAATGCGCCGTCTTGTGGAGAAGGCGGCACCCCTCGAAGTGACCTTTCATCGCGCCTTTGATATGACCGCAAATCTGAACAATGCTCTAGAGGACGTAATCTCCGCAGGCTGTCATCGATTGCTTTCGTCAGGAGGGGCACCAGATGTTTATGCCGGGGCCGAGAGACTTCGACGTCTGGGAGAACAAGCTGATGGTCGGATCGCCATCGCTGCAGGCGGCGGCCTGAGGTTCGAGAATGCGTCAGAGGTCGCACGAATTACCGGAGCTGTGCAGTTTCACGGCTCGGTTAGGCACCTGGAATCCAATATTGCGGGTCGCATGGTTACGAAATCTGAGAACGTTCGCTTGATGATCTCTGCCTTAGAGACCGGCCATGCAGTAAAAGGGGAACCATGATTAAGTGCCTACCAAGGCTCGAATTTAGCGAAAGGTTTTTCCAGAGGGACACCCAAGGATGAGTTTTTTTCTGGCACTCGACGCCGGCGGGACAAAGACGGACTACGTCCTTGCCGATGGGGCCCGCGAACTGGCACGAGTGCGCACCGGAACAATCAAGAGGATGCGAACGGACGCTGAGACCGCAGCGTTCAATCTCGATTCCGGCCTGCGTCAACTCACAGCGCTGAGCGGCGTGACTATGCAGTCGATAACGCGGAGCTGCATCGGAACAGCAGGAGAGCGTGTTCCGTTGGTCGCGGACTGGTTACGCGCTGCGATGGCAACTAGGGTCAGCGGAGAACTCCTGTTGCTTGGAGACGTGGAGATCGCACTCGATGCGGCGTTTCCGGCGGAGGCCGGCGTGTTAGTGCTGGCAGGCACCGGTTCGAACGTGGCCGGTCGCATAGGTCCTGGTGAGTTGACCTCAGCGGGAGGGTGGGGGCCAGCGCTAGCGGACCAAGGTTCCGGGCAGAGGATCGGTCTGGAAGGTCTCCGAGCTGCATTCCTGGCCAAAGACGAAGGGCGTTCCACGCTTTTGCTGGATGACGTCATGGAATTTTGGCATTTGACGACCGTCGACTTGCTTGTCGAACACGCGAATTGCATCCCGCCGCCCGATTTTTCCAGGCTGACGGAACTCGTAGTACGGGCCGCTGAAATGGGGGACGAAGTTTCAGCCGAGGTATTGAGTCGCGAAGGGGAGTCGTTGGCATATCTTGTGCGGCTGGTTATACGACGACTGCAGCATATGGCTCGTAACCGGGAATGGCTGCCTTCGGTGGCATTTGCGGGCAGCGTTCTGGAGAAGGTCCTGCCCGTGCGAGAGGCCTTAGTCACTGCGGTCCAGCGGGAATTTGGGCCGGTCCATATTCTCCCAAGAATAGTTGACCCCGTTATGGGTGCTGTGTGGCGTGCGCGACATAACTAAGATCCATGGAACTGACCTTGCTGGCCAGCCCAAGGATGGCGATCTGCCATGTGGTCCGGTGGCTGACTGGACAGACCAGATGGGCCGTTTACGGCGGTATAGCCCTTGCAGGGGGCATCGCATTATTGCTAAGAGCTAACCGGCCGCGAAGAGAGCGTTGATTCAGCGTGAATAACCCCGCCTTTCGGGAACAACGGTTCCCGCCTCTTTGCGACCTACTATTGCCGCACTCATAGCCGGAAACTCTAAGTTGCAACAGCTTTCTTGGCATTGAGGGGGACCTCGCTATTGGTATCGAGCATGGTGATCTCGCTCAAGTCCTTTGGTTCTCGAAGGGAGGGCCGGGTTCTTGCGGCTACATGGTCCATGACACCATTCAAACTCACTTGAAGACGACGCACATCGGTCAATTTCAATCGTCGAGCAGCTTTTTCAAGGTCCCCCTCGAAGTTCCACAGGCAGATGACAACATCTAACTTTGGTGATTTGGCCCTAAGCTTCTGATAAAGGACCCTTGCGTGATCAATCGCGAAAGGCGGTAGCGCTGAAATGCAGACAATACCTGGATTCATGTCAGCCACATCAGACCAAGCGTCTGACGGTGGTCCCAGTGGCAGAATCTGAGTATTGATACCACTGCGTTGGAGCACCTGAGAAAGCAATAACGCAACAATTTCGTCGGCCTCATCTCTAGCAGGAATGCAAAGAACATCGAGCGGGCGAATGCGCAGAGACTCCCCTATGGCCGGCGTCTCCTCGACCTGAACTTCGTCGAGCTCTTCAATCAGCTCACGCGTGCTCTGCATAATAAAGCTCTGGGTCGCTTCATCCAGCTCATTCCGATGTCTGTCCTGCTCTACCAGGCTCATTGCTGGAATCAGGACTTCGCTGTACAGCTCCGTAAGAGGCTTGTCCTTGAGATATTGTTCCAGAACCTGCCTTGCCTCATTTTGATCCAGAGCGAGAAGACGTTGGTAGTACAAGCTAGACCGCGATATTTCTGGCTGATCGCCTAACAGAATCCTCAGAAAATTCAGACTTGGCACATATCGCCCCATCACGACCAAGGTAACGGTTAACGGTGTGGACAAAATTAGTCCAGGAAACCCCCAGATGAGCGTCCAAAAGACCGCCGCGATGAGTATCGCCAAAGCTGACAGACCAACGTGGGCCCCATAGAGAAGAGGTTCAATAAAATTCGCTACGCTAAGTTCGAGGATCAAAAAGAAAGCTATCGTCCCCCATGTATGGCCCCATCCGGAGAAGATTGCCAAGGAGAGCAAAATCGGGATGAACGAGGCAAGTGGAGCACCGACGTAAGGCAAGAACCGGAGAATCGCCGCGAACAAGCCCCATAGCCAGGCATCCGGTATGCCAATCAAGTACAAGACGATTCCAACAATCGCTCCAAATCCAATGTTTACTGCTGACTGCAGGAAGAGATAGCGTTGGATGCGATTAGCCGCTTCGTCCAAGGCCTGCGTCATGACAGTCAGCCGTCCACCGCTCGCCAAGTGAATGAATCGGTTGCGGAGGTCTTCTCGACCGATAAGTATGAAGATCGTGAAGACGCCAACCATTCCAAGGGCCCCCATCGGGCCGAGTATGGTTTCGAGCGAAGCAAGTGTATCGGAGGGAGGGACCACTTCCACAGCCATGGGCCGAGCGATTGAGGAACCTGGAGCAGGGGCTTTTCTTGAATGGTCTTGTTCGGGCGGTCCTGACTTCGTTAGTTCTCTCTCAAGATCGCTGACGGCGTTTGAGACTTTGCTGAAATTCGAACTCTTCAATCCGCTCAGAACTTTGATCTTCCCCTCAAGCGTTTCTTTGTAGATCGGCAGTTGATTGGCCAAGTCGCTAAATTCTGTAGATGCCTTCCAGCCAAGTCCACCTGCCAGGCCGCATAGAGCTACGACGACAAGGAAGATTGCCATTAATCGAGGTACACGGATGCGACCGAGAAAGTCCATTACCGGAGCCAGGAGGAGAGAGAGAAGTAACGCGAGCGCTAGAGGGATAAAGACAGTTCGGCCAACATACAAAGCTGCTACGACAACTACCGCTGTAACGACTCGCAGGAGTTGAGCGGTTTCACTCGATCCGGACTTTCGGTTCATCGGTATCCCCAAGGCATGGTCGGACAAGGCCCTCTCGGTTTGTTTCCGCGAGAAAGGCCATTCTGAGTCACACACTATGTGAGATGCAATCGACGGCCATAATGCTGGTGTGTAGACAACTCACCCTGGACCTATCTCATCAGACCCGCAAGATGGACTGAGCGTTAGCTCGCCGCCGCCAGTTCGGCACCTCGGGACCTTGTGTTCCGTGAAAGGGTTCTCTTATGCATTTATCTCGTTTTCGAATCGTGGCGGTAGCCGCGATCGCCGTTCTATGTCTCAATGGAAACTTCCCAACTACCCGGATGTCGGCGCAATCGTCAAGCGCGCAAGCACCGGACAATTCAAGTCAGAATAAAAGCACATCACCGACTGCCGACAATCAAGCCAACGCAAAGGTAGACCGTGAGACTACCGCGAAGGTCCGCAAGGCAATCGTCAGCGATAAGGACCTTTCCACTTACGCGCATAACGTGAAGATCATTACGGTGAACGGGGAAGTTACGCTAAAGGGCCCCGTGCAGACCGATGAGGAGAAACAGAAAGTTGTTTCCCTGGCGTCGAATGTTGTTCCGGCGGACAAAATCGTCAACGAGTTGACCGTCAAGCAATAAGCATTTCGCGAAACACCAAAATTATCCGCACCATCAAAGGAGCATTACCATGTCTAGCAAAAACACAGCTGTCTTCGGAATCTACGCGACACCAGGCACTGCGGAAGCCGCAGTAGATCATTTACTTGCAAAGGGCTTTTCAAACGCTGCAATCTCGGTTCTTTTGCCAGACGATGAAAGCACACGCGCCTTCGCTCACGAGAAAAATACCAAGGCTCCCGAAGGTGCGACCGCCGGCGTGACCACCGGCGGAGTGATCGGGGGAACGCTAGGATTGCTGGCAGGTATTGGCGCTCTTGCGATCCCTGGCGTCGGTCCGCTTATCGCCGCTGGACCCATAATGGCAACCCTTGCGGGAGTGGGGGTCGGCGGCGCTGTAGGTGGCCTCGTCGGGGCGTTAGTAGGCATGGGAATTCCGGAGTACGAGGCAAAGCGCTACGAAGGCGCTGTAAAGGGCGGCGGCACGCTTCTGTCGGTTCACTGTGACACGTCGGACCAGGTCGATGCCGCTAAAGCCGCACTGAAAGAGACTGGCGCGCGCGACATATCCTCCTCGAGCGAGGCGGGTTCGAATGATAAATCCGGCGGTCGCGAAACCTTCGGGAACATCTCCGAAGGCGCACCGCTCATAACTCGTGCCGTAGATCACGAAGCTGTCAGCTCCGATCGGGACGTCGTCCTCGAGGAGCCAGTCATCACCAGGCGTTAAATCAAAATAGTCTGTTGGACCTGACGTGGGCCTACTCCGTTTGGAGTAGGCCCACCATTTTCGCATTTAGAACGCAAGGCGCAGTATAAAATCGCTCCTTCCGCTATCTCCGACGATGCAATTCCGAGCAGTTAGCACAGAACCTTCAAGTCAAGACCCGACATTCAGCGGTGCAGGTTGGGTCAGCTCTTCGGTTTGGGGGTGGTCACGGGATCTAGGATGTCGAGCAGTTTGAGCAACGAAGCTCGTTGCTCAGGGTCTGTCCTCGAGTTGGTGAGAAAACGTCTGGTTCCCGAGAAATTCCAAGTGCGCTTGAACGCAGGGAGCGCTGTGAAATCTGCGATGAGGGCCTTCTGTTCTTCGGCGGCCCGCTTATCACTTCCGTTCAGTTCGAGTGCCGCTACCCTGATGAACTTCATCGCAAGCCGGTCGCTCACGGACATATCCTGTAATAGCAGCGGCGAATCGAGCAGCCCCGATGCCGCGTCCAGCGCCTCCTGAAATCGTCCGGAAGTAAGGCACGCCTCTGCGAAGTCCGCCTGCAGACCCACATTGTTGGGCGCCAATCCGTGTGCGGCCGCCAGCTCGCGATAGGCGGCCTCGAAATCAGCCAAGTCATCGTGGTAGATTTGCCCCGCGTCCTGATAAGCGTCGACGTAGTTCGGATCAATCGTCTCTGCCTTCTTGAGGGCCTCCAAGGCCCGCGTGAAATCTTTGCGTGACTTGTAGATCCCCGCTTGTTCATAAAGTGCGTACTGTGTGGGTGAAATGGCGATTGCGGCGTTGAATTCGCTAAGCGCCCTCGCGGAATCGCCAGAGTTGAGGAACACTAGACCAAGAATCCGGTGAGCCCACTCGCTGCGCGGATTTGCGGCTATCGCTTGATTCAGTTGCGATATTGCAGCAGGATAGTCGCGGTTCAACCGGAGGTTGTTGGCGAGATCAATCATATTGGAAACAGAGGGACTGACTTTCAGCGCACCCTGCATTGCGATAATGGACTTATCGTATTCGTGAGTGCTGTCATAGGCCTGAGCGAGTGCGCGGTATGCTGGTTCATTCTTCGGGTCGAGGGCGACTGCCTGTTTCAGAAGCGAGATCTCCTCAGTTCCTCTGCCTGCGGCGGCAAGCTGCTTGGCCTCGGTCACTTTGGCCATTGCGATTGCGGAGGCGACCTCCTCTCCTGGGTCTGTTCCGGGGAGGGGCACCAGGAGGGTGGCGGTGCGGAAGTCCTTGGTGGCACCGGCCAAGTCACCCTCTTTCACGCGATCGCGGGCATCGCTCATAAAGAGCTCGCTGAGCAGACGCTTCGAAGCCAATGTGGCCCCCGCCGCACCGTAGGCCGCAAAAGCCTCGCTAAATTGGGCCATTGCGGCGTGCATGTCGCCCGCTCGTCTCATCTCGTTGCCGGCGACGATCTTTGATGAGGGAACAGTAGAGCATTCATCACGTCGCAGATAACGCCGGCACTCGTCCGAGGTGAGGGGCCGCCGCAGCCTCGACGCTGCCAGCACTACAAGATCTGCTGGATCTATCGCAAACAGCCGCACCTCCCGATTGGATCCTGCCGATGCCAGCCGCTTGCCGTCAGGACTGAATGCAACGCTGTTAACCGTGATGTTGGGCGCAGACAGCGTCAATAACTCTCGGCCGCTCACTGAGTCCCACAGCTTGATCTTTGCGTCCTCCCCGCCCGTCGCGAGTTCACTACCGTTCGGACTATAGGCGGCCGTGAGCACCTCGCCCGCGTGTCCTGACAGACTAAGCAACTCCTGACCCGATGCAGTGTCCCACTCCTTCACCAGGTATGGCGGTGTCGATCCCGTTGTGACCAAACGTTTTCCATCGGGGCTGAAACGAACCTGGTTTACCCAGACGTAATCCGCGTCGAGCTTGCTCAAAGGGTGACCCGCCTGGATCGCCTGAACGTCCCAAATCTGCGCGCCATCACCACCGGTACCTTCATCTGCATAGACCCCAATGGCTGCGCGTGTCGCATTCCGGTTCAAGTCCACTGCATCGATCTTGCCCGAAGAATAGACGATCGTTGCAAGTTCCTTTCCAGATGCGGCCTCCCAGATCTTTGCTGTACCGTCGGAGCTTCCGGTCACTATGCGCCGACCATCGCCACTGTAAGCGACGCTTTTCACTTCAGCGCCATGTCCTGTCAATGGAAAGAGTTCTATTCCACTCGCCGCGTCGAAAACTTTGCTTGTTCCGTCCGAAGCGGCAGCGACCAGCCGCTTGCCATCGGGACTGAACGCAACTGCGTTCACATTACTGTCGAGCGAGAGATCATGCAGTTCTCTTCCCGTAGTCGCGAGCCATATCCGGGCCGTGCCGTCGTCGCTCCCGGTTGCGACGCGCGTGCCATCGGGGCTGAATGCCACCTGGTTGACGGCCGAAGTATGGCCCACGAGCGAAGGGAATTCGTAGGGCTCCCGAACCTTCCAGCTTCTCGCTGTACCATCCTCGGCCCCGGTGACAATCTGTTCGCCATCGTCGCTGAATGCGACGCAGGTAACGAGTCCCGTATGGCCCCGGAAGACGAACAATTCTTTGCCTGTCGCTGAGTCCCAGAGTCGTGCAGTCTTGTCGATGCTGGCAGTAATCAACTTTGAACCGTCAGGACTATATGCGACCGCAAACACGGACGACGTGTGGTCACCAAATGCTCGCAGCTGGCGACCAGAGACCACGTCCCAGATCTTTACGGTTATCGCTGACAGGTTCACGGTAGCCAGACTCGCGCCATCAGGGCTGAAGGCCACCCCGTGGACCTTTCCGTCGTCGGCCAACTCATGTAACAAGCGGCCTGATACGACGTCCCAAATACGGATGGATTGATCCGCGCCTCCGGTCGCCAATAGTTTTCCATCGTGGCTGACTGCGACAGCGAAGAGGGCGCCGGGGTGCGCTGTGGTAAATGTGTGCATTTCGCGGCCAGACGTCGTGTCCCACATTCTCGCCGTCCCATCGGCGCTCGCAGTAGCCAGGCCCGACCCGTCTAGGGTGAACACAACGGACCAAACAGGTCCGAGGTGTCCGCGGAGTGTTCGTTGTTCGCGACCGGTTGTTGCGTTCCAAAGCCGCACTGCGCCGTCCCGTCCCGCGGTGGCCAACTGGCTTCCATCTGGACTGAACGCGAGACTGAGCACCGAGTCAATGCCGTCGATGCGCATTGGGAGGAGCGAGCCGGTGACAGCGTCCCAAAACTGGACGCCTTCAGCGCCAGCCGTCGCAATGACGCGCCGGGCGGGACTGAAGGCGACGCCGTGCACGCCTCCGCTATTAGCTGATATCCGGAGTTGCTCGTGGGAGCTTAGAAGTGCCCGATGCAGTGCGTCCTGAACTTCGACCGAGACTGACTTATTGGCGGAATAACTGCGCATGGCCGCTTCAAAGCCGAGCAAAAGACCGAGCTGCGGATCGTCAGCCAGTACGTTGATCGCATTTGCGCTTAATTGACCGGACTCCGCAAGATGTTGTTCCCGTACTGCTTGCTGCCGCGAAATGAGGGTGACGATCAGCGCTGTCGACAGCGCAGCGAAGACCGCGCCGACGATTCCCACCTGCAGCTTTCTTCTTCTAGCTTGTCTTCGCCTCTCTCGCTCTTCAATTTCTCCCCGGCTGACATCGCAGATATTGGCCAGAAGAGCGTACCAGGAATTAAGGTAAGCGGCCCTATTCGGTTTGTGCTTTGCAGGATCGAACTCCAGATAATTAATGCCGAGAGGCATTTCAAGGTATTCGTACAGAACCGCCGGAAACGCCTTCTGTTCCTCCTGTTGTGGCCCGGCTTCGTTGTTTGGTATTCCGCGGTACAGAATCGGAATGATCTGGTGCCCTCGGCTCGCGTCAGAGCCCACAAAGCGGCGGATCTCATCGGCGACATATTCACTTCGAGCTGCATCAGGGGAGCAGATCAAGATCAACTTCGCAGATTGCTGAAGATGAAGCTCTATGGACTCGTGATATGCCGTGCCGGTAAGGTCCGATTCGTCCCGGAAGATATCGAGATTTTGCATCCGAACCGGAAGGCCCTTCGGAGGCCGGAAATTCTCAAGGGCCGTCTCCAGAGCTTTCGCGAAGGCTTTGTCCCTTCGGGAGTAGCTTATGAACGCGTCATACCGGTATTTCGGGGGTATGCTATTGACCATGGGGAACCCCGCTTTGGCGATTTTCGCATGAAAGGCGAGCTTCTGACTGGGGATATGTTCGCTCATCTATCAGAGCCGTCAGCCGGATCGATAGGCATAGTGCTATTGTTATTCGGATTTTGTGGAGGAACAGCATGCCAGAAAACGCGTCCTTGACCAGGCTGGATGATCAGATCAATTGGTATGACAGAAGAAGCCGGTCGAGTCAGGTGGGATTCAAGGCCCTCAAGATAATTACGATTGCCATTGCGGCCCTAATCACCATCAATCCTCTGTTTGTCCCTAGCCAGCAGGCGGCGCGTGTTGCGGCTGTAATGGGCGCGCTGGTCCTGTTGTGTGAAGGTATCCAACAGCTCAATCAGTATCAGGCGAACTGGATCTCTTACCGGTCAACTTGCGAGTCGCTGAAGCACGAGAAGTTCCTATTCCTGGCTCTTTCTGGACCATACGCCTCAACAGAGAATCCGCAAAACCTGCTGGCCGAGCGAATCGAGTCACTGGTTTCGCAGGAACATGCAAAATGGGCCTCCGCGCAGGAACAGAAACCTGAAAGGAATGAGAGAGCTGAGAAGCCCTGATTCAGTATGACGCTATGACCAATGTCGGTCTTGTATCTGCCCGCAGGGACGCTCAATCATTGGCAGCGGACCACACCGTGCTCAACCGCCCGTATCGTTCGCCTCGCCGGGTACCGTTCCACTTCCATAATTGGGTGTAGGGCCAAAAGGGCAGGTTCCATTTTGAGTTGGTTGAGATGGGGTAGTATAGGCCCCGCCCAATTCATTCAAGGTCTGATCTCTAAACCAATGCAAAGTCGGCTAATTCGCGCGAACCGTCTTTTCGCAAAAATTGCGTTCGCGGTCGTTGTGACAGTTGCACTGGTTCTCAGAGCCTGGTATTGTCGAGGCCGCTTCCCGCAAGCCACCTATTCAGCCAAGTCAGAAAATCCTGCGCCGCGAACAGATTGGTCGAACTACAGCGGTGGGCCCACAGGTGACCATTACTCTCCGTTAGATCAGATCACGGCCGCTAATGTGTCTCACCTGAAACAGGTCTGGCGCTTCGACTCCGGCACTGACGGAGGTGTCCAAACGAACTCTCTGGTTGTCGACGCACTCTCTACGGCTACGGCCCTACCCTGCAGGTGATTGCGCTAGATGGAGCGAGCGGCAAACAACTTTGGCAGTTCAACTCCAGAATCGTCGGACGACAGCCGAGCCGTGGTTTGACCTACTGGAGCGACGGTAAGGAGTCCAGATTATTCGCCTACATCATGAACTTCCTGTATGCACTCAATCCGGTCACCGGCCAGCCGATCGGGGCCTTCGGTGAAAATGGGCGGCTCGACATGCGCAAAGACCTGGACTCGGACTACACACAAAACTCGGTCGCCTTGACCACCCCTGGCGTGCTCTGCGGCGACCTGTTGGTCCTCGGCTTTCGTGCCCCCGAGACCCACCCGGCCCCGCGAGGTGATATTCGCGCTTATAACGTCCGCACCGGTAAGCTCGCCTGGACCTTTCACACAATTCCGCATCCCGGTGAAGAAGGCTATACGACGTGGCCTCAGGGCGCGTGGAAGTCTGCCGGTGCCGCCAACAACTGGGCGGGTATGTCGGTCGACCAAACACGAGGCATCGTGTATGTGCCTACTGGCTCTGCCGTGTCCGACTTTTATGGTGCGAACCGAGTTGGCGACGATCTTTTTGCCGACACTTTGGTTGCCCTCGTTGGCCGAACTGGGAAAATGCTCTGGCACTTTCAAGGCGTACATCACGATATCTGGGACAGGGATTTCCCATCTCCTCCGGCACTCGTGACCATCCGTCACGAAGGCAAGATGGTCGATGCGGTGGCGCAAACGACCAAGCAGGGTTCGTCTTTGTCTTCGACCGTGTATCCGGCAAGCCTCTCTTCCCGATCGAGGAGCGCCCGTTTCCCGCCTCCACCGTTCCTGGAGAGGTGGCCTCCCGCACCCAGTAATACCGCTGCCTTTCGCTCGCCAGCGTCTGACCGCAGAGATGCTCACCACACGGACCGCGGAAGCGCATGCTTGGTCCGTCGAACAGTTCAAAGCCCTCCGCAGCGATGGTCTTTTCGTCCCTCTGTCGCTCGATAAGCAGACCGTCGTCTTTCCCGGGTTCGACGGCGGCGGCGAATGGGGAGGTCCGGCGGTCGACCCGCGCTCGGGTGTTATTTATATCAACTCAAACGACCTTCCATGGACGGGCGCCCTGACCGCAAACAAGCGGGGCGGCCCCGGAGAGGCGATCTATCGGGCCCAATGTGCCGTCTGCCACGGTGTCGACCGTCGTGGAGATCCGCCCGCCTTTCCGTCGTTGGTCGACATCCAGAACAGAGTTTCACTGACCCAGATTAGAGAGATCGTCCACAACGGCAAGGGACGAATGCTGGGTTTCCCAAACCTGCGGGACGCCCAACTGGAACAGCTGCTCGATTTTCTTGACGACCCAACGGGCGTACCTTAGGGCGCTCGAAGAGAGCTTGCCGGCAACGCCCGACCCATCGACGCGAAATATCACTTCACCGGCTATCGCAAGTTTCTAGATCCCGATGGCTACCCGGTCGTCCCGCCGTGGGGGACCCTCAATGCAATCGACCTGAATACCGGTGAGTATCTCTGGAAGGTCCCGCTCGGCCAGTACCTCGAGCTGGTGGCGAAAGGGCAGCCGGACACCGGCTCGGAGAACTACGGCGGCCCTATTTTGACCGGCGGCGGCGTACTGTTTATTGGCGCGACCATCTATGACCGCAAGTTGCGCGCCTTCGACGCCAGGACGGGCAAACTTCTGTGGCAGGGGGACCTCCCGTACGCCGGAACGGCCACTCCAAGCACCTACATGATCGATGGCAGACAATATGTCGTGATCGCCACCAGTGGGGCAAGAGATCCGAAGGGGCCGCAAGGGGCCACCTATATTGCGTTCGCTCTTCCCTAGCCAGGAGGAGGACGGTCGGTTAGGCGCGTTGTAAGAGGAGATAAGGGGTGGCTAGGCCCCTCGGCGGGAGGCCCTGAGCGGCCGGTTTATTCATGTCCACAGACGTGTCCACGTCGAATCGCAGACTGCAGCGCAAGCCTGGCGAGATCAACCTCGAGCTCACCGACGACCAGTACACCAGGTTGCGCCGTGAACGAGATATACCACTTTGACGCCGCTATGTCGTCGCAACCGTAGTTACTGAGTCGATAAAGCCTCCGACTGCCGCTGGATTCTCAAAACAAGAATGTCGTCCTCCTGCCCGAATTCCTGCCGAGTCGTACCAGTCCGAGAAGAGTCAGCCCGTGCTTTCTAATCCATACCCGGCATCAGGTGAGCTTTCGCATCCGGCTTCATCCCTGGAGAGCGAGGATGCGGTCACACTTGTCTTCAAGGACGGTCGCCCTCCTGAGCAGATTCACAATTACCTCCTGACGCGCACCACACTGTATGTCTGGAACCAACATCACCGCGATATACCACTTAACCAACTTGATCTTGCTGCGACAGAAAGTAAATCACGATGCAGGCGTGGATTTCCAACTCCCCGAGGCAACGCAGTGCTGATCTCGCAAACCGGACAGAAGCATGTGGCTAGCGCCGGCGAGTTGAAGTTGCAGAAAGGTGAGATGAGAAGGTGGATAGGCAATCGAGCGTCTATTTTTGATGCGCGTTCAGTTTGTCGATCACGCGTTTCAGCTCTTCAAGCTTCTGCCCAGCTTCGCCAAAGTTGCCTTCCGCTGTCAGGCGCTGGTATTCGGCAAAGTCTTTGCCGGCCTCTGCAATGAGTGTGTTGAGGTCCGTCGGTTCCGGCACTCCCTCCGACGGTGCAGATTGCGAAGTCTCCGCGGAGCTTAGAGACGAGGCCTTTCCGCCGAAGAGGGACGCCAACGCAGCCTCAAATGTTGGCCCGTACGCAAGCCGGTCTTGTAGCGCGAGCACTACAAGCCGCAACTCTGGCATGGGGCTCTGTTGGGCCTGCAGATAAATTGGCTCCGCATAGAGCAGCGCCCTCCCAGACGGGATGACCAGCAGGCTTCCACGTCGCACGTGCGAACCTTGCTGGTTCCATAAGGTCAATTGTCCTGACAGTTGAGCATTCTGATCGATGCGCGACTCAATCTGCTGCGGCCCGTCGACCAGTTTTGTTTTTGGAAAGTCGTAAACCACGGATGTGCCGTAGTGCGTGCCGTCGCAGCGTCCCGCAATCCATCCAATCAGATTGTTTCGGTTGGCCGGTGTAAATGGGAGAATCTCTACGAACTCCACACCGGTTTCTCCCGGCAGTTTCATCAGGACGAAATTCGGCTGCATCGGCTGTTTTGTCTGCTCCCCATCGTTGCCCATGCCTGTTTCAGTGGCGACGGTCCACAGATCCTCGCGGTTAAAAAAGACGTCCGGATTCGTCATGTGATACAGGCCGTACACCTCAGACTGCAATTTGAACAATAGTTCGGGGTAGCGCACATGTTTGCGCAGCCCCGCCGGCATCGATGCGGCATCCCTAAACAGGCCCGGAAAGATACGCTGGTAGGCAGTCAAGACCGGGTCTTCGGTGTCAAATACGTAAAATGTCGTGGTCCCGTCGTATGCGTCAATCACCACCTTGACGCTGTTCCGCACGTAATTGACGGAACGATTGTTGAGACTGTAGTGGCTCGAATATGGATAGCTGTCCGATGTCGTGAACGCATCCATCAACCAGGAGAGCCGGCCATCATCGCCCACAACGATGTAGGGGTCCTCATCGTAAGTGAGGAACGGCGCCAAGGCCGACACTCTGTCGCGTACGTTGCGCCGCATCAATAGCCGGCTCTGCGCGTTTATGTCATCGCTGAACGGCAACTTCGTGAGATCGCCGCGGTCGAGAGCGATAATAACGCGATTCAGGAAGCCACCCAGAACGATACCGCCGGTACCCTGATAGGATGTCAGGCTATTGGTTTGGCCTTGCGGATAATCGAACTCCTGCTGCCTCGTTTTGACGTACACATCGGTGTTAGTCAGCTCGCCAAAATAGATCTCTGGGCGCGTTACGGTGAGACCCCGCACTGTGCTTTGTACAGGCATGTTGCTAAGGATCAGCGTGGGAAGTCCTTCCGCCGTGAACCCATTAACAGGGTTCATTGTAATTCCGTAGCCGTGAGTGTAGACCAGTTTCTCGTTGATCCAGTTTCGACTACTCTCCGGGAGCTTCTCGACGTTCAGTTCGCGCGTTGCGAGCATCACTTCGCGCATTGTGCCATCAAGTTCATAGCGATCGATGTCGATGTCGGGAAAGTCGTAGTAAGTGCGAATCTCCTGGACCTGGCGCAGAGTATCCTGCAGTGCACGCCAGTCCCAAAGGCGAATGTTCTGGAGCGTGGCCTGATTATTCGCTGGATCGGCTGCTTCGACCGTTGTCTCGGCCGGAAATTCGCGTTGCAAGAACCGATCGAGCCCGTATGCTTGCCGCGTCATCTCAATGTTGTGGGCGATGTAGGGCTGCTCGCGAACCAGTTCGTTTGGTTTCACGACGAAATTATTGACGTACCAGCCAAGTACTCCAAGCACTCCGTAACAGACCGCGGCAGGAACGATTGCAGCTGAGAGCAATCGTCCACGCGAATTTCGCGCAGCATTGATGGCTGCAATCACCACTCCGACAACAAGTGCCGCACACACGACGAGAAGCCCGGAGAGCATGACGTGGGCATCGGTGTAGGTCGCGCCCTCGAAGATTGTGTGATGATCAAGCAATCTGTCGAATCGATCGACATATACATTGATCGCCAGGATGAGCAACAAAAGCGAAATCGTATAGGAGAGCCCGCGCCAGGGTGATGTGCCGTACCTGTTGCGTCGTTTGTCGAGCGCACGGGACCCACCCGCGACCAGCACAAACAAGACGGCAAAGACACAAATGATGACGGACAGCGTTAGCAGCCAGTCGACGATAAGGTGCAGCGTTGGGAGGGTGAACAAGAAGAAGTTGAGCGGCTTGCCAAAGATTGGATCGGCGAATTTGCTAACGGTGCGCGGTGCATACCAGAACAGCGCCAACGTCGGCCACTCCTCCACCATCGTAGTACCAATCACACCCGCAATAAAGAGCGAAACGCAGAACGCGACGAGGTGCAAGACAGGCTCGACTAATAAATTTAGTGATTGTCCCGCGATGACAATTTTGTGATCGCTCGGCAGATCAGCTTGATGGGCCCGCTTTAGGGCCAAAAATGATCCGTACAGGACGAGAAATGTCGCGGCCGCAAAAGCCACAAAGATCCCACACTGCAGGTTCAATGTCTTCCAGAAGACCTCTCCGTAGCCGAGCGATCTGAACCAGAGCAGGTCAACCCAGTACGAGAGCGCAGTCCAGCCCCCGAACAGGGCCACGGCGACCAGGGCCAGAAGGAGAAGGAATTTGCGGCGACGGCGTGACGGATGTGCATGCTTCGGCCAGTTAATAGTTCCTGGCAATTCTCGCGCCCCGCTCTGCCAGTCAGTCATGGTCAGGGGAATTGTACAGGGTCTAAGGGGTCGGATTGCATCGCAGGTTCCTCAGCGGCGATTCCCTAGACCACCAGAGCTACCGTGTAGGCACTGAATTTCCAAGCTGCCGATTCTTGTCCATGGGCCCACGGTCGAACTTCAACCATGAAATAAAACTGGGGAAATCCAAAATCCATTTCCTCAAAGGTCAAGTTGTTGCAGAAAATTGGTTAGAAGATTAACTTGATGGCGAGTTGGATCTGACGGCTGGTGGAGGCTGCGGTAATAACGCCGGCGGTTGGGCCGAGAACTGCGGGTGCGGTCTGGTTGGCCGGTGTGCCTTGAGTGGGACCGCTCGTGAAGGTGACTTCGTTCGGCGTCTGCAGGTTCGTGTGATTGAGAACGTTGAAGAACTCGGCCCGGAACTGGAGGCGAATCCGCTCGGTTAGCAAAGTGGACTTGAGCAGTGAGAGGTCCCAGTCGGCGTAGCCGGGACCGGTGAGAGTATCACGGCTGAGATTTCCCACAGTGCCGTAGATGGGTGCGGTGAATGCGGCGGGGGAGAAAAATTGCGCGACGCGGGTCGCTGTGCTGCCACGAGCGTAGAGGCTGCCGGTGAAGTTGGGCGCGAGGTTGGGACGGATGGGGTTGCGGGTGTCGCCGGAGCCGGTTGGGTTGTAGCCCAATTGTGGGCTAAAAGGGAAACCAGTCTGGAGGGTCGCGATGGTACTGAGACTCCAGCCGGAGACGGCATGGTTGATCAGGGGCGACGCAGACGACAGTAGGGCTTGACCGTGGCCGATCGGCAGCTCGTAGGTCGCGTTGAAGGCGGCAAGGTGGCGGACATCGGTGGCTGCGGGGCCATAGTCGAGCGATGGGTTTGCCGGGTAGGAGACAAATGCCGGCGTGTTGGCCGAGACACTTGTATTCCAGGCAGAGCCATTGTCGAGGTTTTTGGCGTAGGTGTAGTTGGCACGTAGTTGGAGGCCATGCGAGAGGCCGCGGCGAAGATCGAGTTCGAGAGCGTTGTAGTTGCTGGAGCCGCCCGAGATCCAGGAAGTGGTGTTTGCAACCAGTGGATTCGCTTTGACGATCGTGGGGTAATAGATAGTGCCGGTCGACGTGCCGGTGGGGCATGTTGATGCCGCCGAGCAAATGATAGACGCTGGTTCGTTTTGATCTTCAGATAAGACCTGTTGATAGCCGTGAGAGCCCACATAGCCGACGGTCATCGAGGTCGCTCGATCGAGTTGCTGCTCAATGCTGAAGGTATATGAGACAACCGCGGGAGTCGCGATATCAGTCTGGACATTGGAGGGAGAGATGAGCCCGGGAGCTCCGCTAACCGGACTTGCGATAGGCACGTTGGCGTAGGAAAGAGTTGTGTTGTATGGTGCCGCCTGATCGAGTCGATAATCGAGGTTGTCGAGTAGGGAGTGGTGCAGGCCAACGCTGGAGCGAAGAGAGGTCTTACCGTTGCCGAAGACGTTCCACGCAATGCCGATACGGGGTTCGGGCAGGAACTTTGCACGATTATCAGAGAGGGCCGAGTTGCCTGTGGTCGGCGTGGTGTTAATGACACCATTTGTGAAGCCGTATTGCGAAGCGCGGCCGTGGGCCTCGTTCCAGCCGTTGGTGGATTCGATGCGGATGCCACCGCGAAGTTCGAACGTGGGAGTTAGTTGCCAGGTGTCTTCGAGATATGCGGCACCCATGAAGCTGCGCCAGTTGAGGGGCGTAGGATTGGGAACGACGGTGAAGGTCTTGACGGTCCCTTGCAGGAAGGTCGTGAGCGAGGCGAAGGAGGCCTGACCATACTGGTTCTGGGCAAGGTTGTCGTTGGACTGGAGGGCCTGGAGCCACACGCCAGCCTGAATCTGGTGGTGCGAGTGAGAGTAAAAGATGTTGTTGTCTAAGGTGTAAAGATTGCGCGCTGTCGCGTTGTTAGATCCGACATTGGCGCCGGCACCTGTGATCTGCGACGACCCGTTGGAGGCGGTTGAGCCCGCGATGACGATAGCGCCGGTCGGTTTGCCGGCGAGGAAGCCAGGAGTCTCGGCCTGGATCAATGGTGGAATACTGCCAAGGAAGAAGAAGCTGGCACGCGAGTAGCCGATGCGAGCGGTGTTGAGCAGGTGCGTGGAGAAGACGTGCTGCTCCTGGACACTGACGACCTGCTCGCGCAGAGATTCGTCGATGAGAGAGAGCGGGTTCTGTGTCGGCGTATTAGCGGTGGAGTCGTCTACGGTATAGACGGCGAAGAGCAGGTCCCGCGACGTGAGGTTGGCGTCAAAGCGCAGAGTGCCGAAGTCCTCGCGGATGTGCTGAGTAGGGCTGGAAAAAGCTTCCCCAATTCCCGTGGGGTTGCCGTTAGCGTCGAGGAGTTCGGGGCCGTTTTGCGCAGGCCAAAGGTTGAACAGGGGTGCGACGCCGTTCGCCACGCCATAGTTCTTACGTGGGCCGCCCGGGTTACTGGGGTTGGGCAGAAGGCCCTGGCGAGCCAGCGTATCAGGAACCAGCGTGACGTCGGTGATGCCGAGGTTCTGGCGATAACCCTCGTAGTTGCCAAACAGGAAGAGACGGTTTGTGCGTAGTGGGCCGCCGAGGGAGGCACCGTAGTTATTTCGTTGAAAGTTGGGGATGCGGGCCTGGTCGAAGTAGTTGCGCGAATCGAAGAAGGAGTTGCGAAGAAACTCATACGCTGAGCCGTGAAGATCATTGGTGCCCGAGGCCGTGACAATAGAAATTTGGGCCCCCTGGCGCTTGCCGTAGCTGGCGGAGTAGGTGTCGGTGACGACGTTGAACTCGCGTACAGCGTCGACGCCGAGAAGCTGACCACTGGTGCCGCCGGGGGTGACATTGATCAAGGAGGCACCGGTGTACTCGATGCCGTTTAGAAGGTAGAGATTGTCTTGAGGCCGACGGCCGGAGATCGCGAACATATTGCCGACCGATGAGTTGGAGGTCCCAACGGATCCGCTGCGCTGGGCCGTATAGTTTACTGCGGCAGGGTTGAGCGTGATGAGCTGGTCGTACGAGCGGCCGTTCAGTGGAAGGTCTTTGACCTGGCGCTCATTGACGAGACCGGAGATCTGCTGGGTTGAAAGATTGATGACGGTTGGCGTGTCAGTCACAGTGACCTGCTCAGTGACGCTTCCGGGACGCACAATGAGATCGATATGCGTAGCGTGGCCGACCGTGAGCGAAACGCCGGTGCGGGTCTGCGTAGCGAAGCCGTCACGCACGACTGAGATGTTATAGACGCCTACCGGGATGGAGGGCGCATCATAGGCCCCGGCTGCGTCCGTGATGAGGTGACGTTCGCTGCCGGTCTCATCATTACGGATTGTGACCTGGACGCCGGGGACCACTGCTCCAGCTGTATCCAGAATCGTACCGACGATGGTTCCACCTACTATTTGGGCGCTTGACGCGGTTGCAATAAGTAGAGAAGCAACAAAAAGAGTTGATCGATGAAACATCGAATAGACCTCCAAATGGGTGTAGCAGCTCGTCGCGCATGTGTATGCGGAGGAAGATTGCTTTGTGGATCCTTTTGACAGGGGAAAGATTATCGACAACAACAAGGCATGGCTTCCGAGGAGGAAGCTTTGATGTAGCGATGCCGGAGTTGCATTAAAGCTATGGAATACATTCGACTACCGTGAGAACGACGGGCGACGATGGCGCCTTGATGGTCGGGACTTGTCTTACAAGGTGAACTAGCTCAGGTACGGCTGGACGCGCAGACCTGCTTCACAACAACAACAGCCGACGGCTGCATGGTGGAAGGTCAGTGCCATGGATTGGATAGTAGCACAAAACCCTTTTCGTTCAGCCCACTGCACCTCTCCGTTTTGAAAGCGGTTCTAGATTCAACCAATTAGCGCGAACAAAGCTCTAGCGTATTTACTGACATTCAGCTTCGGGCAAAATTAGTAGATCAACTCGCTGATTGGACGCAAACTTGCTTCGGTTCCAGCGCTTTGCTACTCTGAAGCAGAAATGCGCATCTCACGCCAGCTCCGTTGTTGTTGTCCTCTCAACGTCGAGCGGGCGTGTCGATTCATGCGCTAGATCCATCGTCAAAATTTTCTACATCAGCATTGTTCCTGGCGAGCGCCGGGGATAAATCGCAGTCCTGACCCCCCCCATGGAGTTGTGCATGGCATTAGTTGCACCAACACTCACCTATCTTCAATTACTCGAGGCTGAGAGCATTCACATCCTCCGCGAGGTTGCCTCGGAGTTCGAGCGGCCCGTAATGCTGTATTCCGTCGGCAAAGATTCCTCCGTAATGTTGCGGCTGGCGCAGAAGGCTTTCTATCCAGCTCCGATTCCGTTTCCGCTCCTCCACGTCGATACGGGTTTCAAGTTCCGAGAGATGATCGAGTTTCGCGACCGAATGGCGGCCGAAGTTGGAGCAGAGCTCCTTGTCTGGCGCAACGAGTCCGCCATTGCTGCCGGCACCAATCCAATCGCTCTCGACACCAAACGTTGCTGCGGTCTGCTGAAGACGCAGGCCCTGCTGGACGGCCTGAATCACTACGGCTTCAACGCAGCGTTTGGCGGAGCGCGCCGCGATGAAGAGAAGTCCCGTGCAAAGGAACGCATCTATTCCTTCCGCGATAAAGCCGGTCAATGGGACCCGAAGCAACAACGTCCCGAATTGTGGAACCTTTACAACTCCCGCATTCACCCCGGGGAGTCCATTCGCGTCTTCCCGCTGTCGAACTGGACTGAGATGGACGTCTGGCAATACATCCTGCAGGAAGACATTCCCATCGTCGATCTTTACTTTGCCAGGGAGAGATCTATGTTCGTCCGCGGAGGCTCGCTGCTGCCGATCGAACAAAGCTTTGTTGCGCGTCCCACAGAGCGGCCGCAGGTAGTGCGGTCCCGCTTGCGTTCGCTTGGCTGCAGCCCGTGTACCGGGGCCATTCGCTCGGATGCCGACACCCTCCCCAAAATCATCGCAGAGCTTTTGTCCTTTCGATCGTCGGAGCGGGCCAACCGCGCCATCGACCACGATCAAGATGGGTCGATGGAACTAAAGAAGCGTGAGGGGTATTTCTAAATGGCTGCCAATGACACAGTTTTGAACTTCGAAGCCAGGAAGCCGCTTGAAGGTGGCGTGGAGTTTTCTCTCTCCGACTTTCTCGCAGAGGAGCATGCCCGCGACCTGCTTCGCTTTTCCACTGCTGGCTCGGTCGATGATGGGAAGTCGACTCTAATCGGCCGACTCCTTTATGACACGCAGAGTGTCTATGACGATCAGGTCCGGTCGATCGAAGGCAAGGGAACAACGGGCGCTGGTATCTTCGATCTCGCACTTCTGACGGACGGGCTACGCGCCGAACGCGAGCAGGGAATCACGATCGACGTCGCCTATCGCTATTTTTCTACCCCCAATCGCAAGTTCATCATCGCCGATACACCCGGTCACGAACAGTACACGCGCAATATGGCAACAGGCGCTTCAACGGCTTCGCTCGCCATTGTCCTTGTTGATGCGCGTAAAGGCGTGCTCACCCAGTCTCGCCGCCACACCTGTATTACCGCGCTGCTCGGTGTCCGCCACATTCTCGTGGCGATCAACAAAATGGACCTGGTTGAGTATGAAGAGCGCGTCTTCGACTCCATTTGCGCCGATTTCACTGCATTTTTCGACCAACTCGGAGATCTCCGGCCGCCGCATCTGAATTTCGTGCCGATCAGCGCACTGACCGGTGACAATGTTGTGCGCTCAACCGCTACGATGCCCTGGTATGCAGGGCCTTCCCTACTTGAATTGCTTCAGTCTGTACCCGCGGCCGACGCGGGCGCGTCTGATTCGTTCCGTTTCGCGGTGCAGCGCGTCCTTCGCCCTGATCACAATTTTCGAGGCTTCGCCGGGCAAATCGCTGCCGGTACGATTCGCCCGGGAGACTCCATTATGGTTCTCCCGTCACGCCGAACCAGCAGCGTCCGTAACATCGTCACCTTCGACGGCGACCTTCCAGTTGCCCAAGCTTCCCAATCTGTGACCCTCACCCTTACAGATGAATTGGATATCAGCAGGGGCGACCTGATCGTCTCTCCGGAGTCTCCGGTCGCCACGACGAGGCACTTAACCGCCTCGCTGGTGTGGATGGATGAGAAACCGCTCGACCTCACTCGCCGCTACCTGCTGAAGCACACCAGCCGGATTGTCCAGGCGCAGGTCATCGCCATTCAATACAGTCTCAATGTGGAAACGCTCGAACGCGTGCCCGCTGCGACACTCAACTTCAACGACATCGGTATGGTTGAGATTGAGTCGATACAGCCTCTTACAGCTGACAGTTACTCCACGAACCGCATCACAGGAAGCTTCGTCCTCATCGACGCAGTCACCAATTTGACGGCTGCTGCCGGGATGGTCCGTAAGATGAACGCCGAAGCCAGCACGACTATGACCAACATAGTTACGGCGGCCCACCGCGTCGAACGGTGGGGCCACTACGGGGCCCATATTCACCTCACTGGCCCCGTGGACTTCGCCGATGCGGCGGAACGGGCACTCTTTCTTCGCGGTGCCTTCGTCGTTCGCCCCGAACGTCCATCTCAGGAAACAATTAAGGGCCTTACGGCCGCGGGGGCGCTCGTCGTGACCCACATCATATCCGACTGCCAGACAGTCACTTTCGGTAACGAACACGCGGCCATGACCAACGTCGATGACCTTCTTCATTTTCTCGAAACCTACTCCATCCTTATAAGAGGATCCAAGGCATGACCTCGACCCAGATCTCAGGATTAATGGCCGAAAATATTCGCTCCAAAGCTACAGAGCCTTTCACCGATCACACTGCCGCGCTCGCGGCGAAACTAGCTCGCGTCCGCGAGCATCTAGTTCGCGAGCTGGCTGCGCTACCTTGCGAGAACGAAGCATGCCTGACCTGCAGCTTCCAGGCCGAGGACGTACTACTTCTGTATCTCGCCCGCGAATTGCGCCCGGAAATTCCAGTCCTCTTCCTCGACACCGGGTACCATTTTGCCGAAACCTACGCTTATCGCGACCGGATCGCGGCCGAGTGGCACCTAAACCTAATCAACTTGCTTCCTGCCCGTACCGTTGTGGAGCAGGAACTCGAACACGGTCTGCTCTACCAGACGGCACCCGATCGCTGTTGTGGCCTACGCAAGGTCGAGCCTCTTTTTGACGCTGTGGCCAGATACAAAATTTGGCTTACCGGTCTCCGTCGCGAGCAGGCCCGCAGCCGAGCTGCGCTCGAAGAGATTGCAGACTTCACGCTACCTGGCGGTGTCACCGTTCGCAAACTGAGCCCCTTCGCCGACTGGACTACACGCGATATCTGGCAGTCCTGCGCTCTTTACGGTATCCCTTTATTGCCGCTCTACGACGCAGGCTACTCCAGCATTGGCTGCCAACCCTGCACGACCACCCCAACGGACCCGAATGATCCCCGCTCTGGCCGCTGGGCCGGCCAAAAGGTCGAGTGCGGCATCCATATTCAGGCCGCTCCAAAGAGCTGACTGTGCCGACTCCGACGTGGAGAAGAGAGACCCATGGAATACGCCATTGGATTTATCATCGCCGCTTTCATTGCTCTCACAGGTGTTGGCGCAGGCACTATCACGACACCGCTGCTCATTTTGTTTCTCGGAGTTCCCGCACCGATGGCGGTCGCCACGGGTCTCATGTTTTCTGCTGCTGTTAAGCTCGTGCTTGTGCCATCTCAGATCGCTCGTAAACAGGTCTCGTGGCGCGTCCTTGGTTTTATGCTGCTTGGAGGTCTGCCCGGCGTCCTCACCGGTTCACTCGTTTTGCGTCATATCGACGTCCACGGGCCGCAGCTCCTACTCAATGGACTTCTCGGCGGGGTGCTGGTTCTAACTGCACTCTGGCAGCTATTTTTTTCCTTCCGCCCTACGCGTACCGAGGCGCGTCCCAGAGACCACATCCGGTTGCTGCCGATTCTGATGTTCGGTGTTGGAACCGAGGTAGGGTTCTCCTCCGCGGGAGCTGGCGCGTTGGGCACAGCGGCGCTGCTCAGCCTCACGTCTCTCTCTCCGGCGCATGTGGTCGGCACCGACATTGTCTTTGGCTTTCTCCTCTCCCTCGTGGGAAGTGGTGCGCATGGGTTCTTTCACGGAACCAGCTTGAATCTCCTCCATCACCTAATCATTGGAGGACTTGTTGGTGTCGTACTTGGTACCGTTACTGCAAGCTGGATTCCCAAGCGTCCTCTGCGATTCGCTCTCTGGATCTGGCTCTTGATTATCGGATCGCAATTTATCTATACGAATGCTTATGCTGCATCACACCCACAATCGCAGAGTTCGACGAGCCGCCACGCAGATAAGGCGGAAGGGTTTGCTATCCTCCCGGATGAATCAGGACCAATCCATAATTTGTCGTTTTATCTGCTACATTCAATGCCGGCCCTTGATTGTCTGCGCACTCATCGTGGCTGCCGTAGCAAGGGTTTCTTTAATGCCAAAGACCGTCTATTCCTGATCGATGACCCGCGCGGATTCGTGCCAGCTGTGCAGAAAGTACCACTCGAGAAACATGACCGTGAAGAAGAAGCTGAATCCGAGAACAGTGGCGGCGAGGACGAGTGCGAAGAGGTAGTCGGTTTCGAGCTGCGCGCTGGCGTACTGGATGGCGTAGCCGATCCCGCCCACGCCCACACGTGAGGATCCAGCGAATAGCTCGCCTGTGATGGCGCCGATGACGGCGATGCCGCTGGCGATGCGGACGCCAGTGAAGAGCGAGGGCATGGCGTGAGGGAGGCGGAGTTTTAGCAGAACTTGCGCGCGTGATGCGTTATGCATGAGGAAGAGGTCGACCATATTGCGGTCGACGCTGATGAGCCCCTGGGTGGTATTGGCAATGATGGGCGCGAGGCAAATGATGAAGGTAATAAGGGTGACGGAGCCGAGGCCGGAGCCCATCCAAAGCAGGATCATAGGAGCTATGGCGACGATTGGAACGGTTTGCAGGAGGATGGTATAGGGGTAAAGCATGCGGCGGATCCACGGGAATTGGGCGAAGAAAAGCGCAATGACAAGGCCTACAAGAAGGGCGGCTAGAAGGCCTCCGGCCGCCGCTGCAGCAGTGAGCAAGAGCGACGCGACGAGCGATGGGAAGCGAGCAATTACAGCGTGGGCGACGCGTGCGGGTGAGGGCAGGAGATAGGGTGGAAGGGCGAAGATCCAGATAATGGACTGCCAGAGGAGAAGCAAGCCTCCGAAGATTGCGATGGCCGAGATGAGGGTGAGCCCCAGCCTTTTCATGCGGGGTGGGCTCCCGCTGTCCGGGCTTCGTCGCTAATTGAAGCGCCGTTTTCTGTGGCGACGGCTGCGGCACTGACACTCCTAAGGGCCCGAGAGACCTGAGCGATGGTGCGCTCGAAGGCCTCGCTGCGGCGAGTAGATTCGGTTCTGGGAAAGGGCAGATCGATGGAGACGTCGTGGGCGATACGTCCGGGATTGGGCGCGAGAATGAGGACACGGGTGGAGAGGAAGACGGCTTCGGAGACGGAGTGAGTGACGAAGAGGGCGGTCCAACTCTGCTCGTCGCGCAGGCGGAGGAGTTCTTCGTTGAGGCGGTCGCGGGTCATCTCGTCGAGCGCGGCGAAGGGCTCGTCGAGAAGCAAAAGCTGGGGGCGTGTGGCGAGTGCGCGGGCGATTGAGACGCGCATCTTCATGCCGCCGGAGAGCTGACGGGGGAACGACCCGGCGACGTGGGAGAGGCCAACGAGGGAGAGAACCGCGTCTACTTTGGCGTTGCGGGTTTCTCGCGCCATACCGTCGAGTTCGAGGCCGAGGACGACGTTTTGACGGATGGTCCGCCAAGGTAGAAGTGTGGCGTCCTGAAAAATGAAGGAGATGAGCTCGCGGGCTTTTTGCGGGGTCATGCCGTGGATGGCGATGCCCCCGCTGGTAATAGGGCTAAGGCCAGCGACCATCTTGAGGAGGGTCGATTTGCCGCAGCCAGAGGGGCCGATGATGCTGACGAACTCGCGGCGTTGAACCTGACTGCTGATGGATTCTAGTGTGGTCGCGCCGGTGCCGTAGCGCTTCGTGGCACGGTCGAAGTCGATAGCGGGGACGGCGATCGGTCGAGTGGTCATTGTGTGGGATCCTCGACTCGTTCGACTACGGGCAGGTGGAGCGCTGACGGCTTGGTGGGGTCGTGGTGGATGGTGTGAGTGGAACGTTGCCAATCCCATGAGGTGGCGTGGCTGGACTTTGTTGAGGCACCGGGATTGCGGTCGTACAGGGGGTAGGCATTGCCCGCAATCTCGATGCGGAGGGATTCGCCGGGGGCGAAGACCCACGCGGTGGGTTCGAGATCGAAGTGCCACTGGTGTGGAGTATCGGGGGCGTAGTGGTCGGCGAAGAGGTGGGTGCTGCGGGCGGTGCCGATACAGATGAAGTCAGCGTCACAATTGGGTCGGAGGCAAACTAGTTTGACGACGAGGTCGGCAAACGGCGCGGAAGTGATGGTGTGGAGGGTAACTTGAGGAGTGCCGAACACGCGGAAGGGCGTGACGAATGGTGTCGTGGTGTAGGTGAGTAGATTGTTGCCGAGTTCAAGAGCGGCTTGGTTGTAGCAGCCGCTGGCAGAAGTTATGCCTCCTGGGGCAAGGACGGGAACTTCGGGATCGACTAAGAAGGTGTCCGGGGGTTCGGAGACCTGTGGCGGGACTGGGGTGAGAGTTCCATCGCCACGGCTCGAGTTTGCGCGGCCTTCGCTGCGGAGGTAGAGGGTGTAGTTGGTGGATGGCCACTCGTCGGCAGTGTGCCACTCGTTTTCATTCATGGCGAAGTAGCGGATCCGTGGTTCGGTGAAGAATTCGCCAGAATCTTTGAGCCAGTGATTAAACCAGCGCAGAAGAAGCTCGTCCGTGTCGAAGTTTGCGTTGGGCCCGAAGTCTTGCGCTCCGATGAGGTTGCCCCAGGGGATGTGGGCCCAGGGGCCGGCTAGTAGATATTGATTGTCGCGAGCTTCTTGCGAACCGCCACGGTTACAAATCGCTCGAAAGCCTGCGATGCTGCCTTGGAGATACGTGTCGTACCAACCAGAGAGGTGGAGGGCGGGGATTCTTATTTGGTCAACTTGACCGCTGATGTCGATCTGCGCCCAGTATTCGTCGGGTTGGTCGTGTTTGAGCCAGTCATTGACGTAAGTGGGAAGGCCTTTGGCCTGGATCGCCGGGTGTGTTGCGACTGGGGTATGGAGGATCTGCGAAGGGAGACTCGACCAGGTGCGCTCGAGGGCCTCGCTGGCCTCGCGCAGATGTAGGCGGCGGGCGTCCTGTTTGAGCATCTGCAAGCCCCAGCCAAGTGACGAGGCGAGGCGCAAAACGCCATGGTTGTAGAACCAGCCGTTATAGAGGTCGTGGGCGGTCTGGGCGGGTGCGATACAGAGGAGGCCTTCGGGCTGGGCGGCGGCGGCGAGCCACTGCGTCATGCCCTGATAGGAAAAGCCGTACATGCCGATCTTGCCGGTGCACTCAGGCAGCGCTCGGAGCCATGCGATGGTCTCGACTCCGTCCTTCTGCTCGTTGCGAAATGGGTAGAATTCACCGGAAGAGTCACCGCGGCCGCGGACGTCCTGAATGACGACGTTGTAGCCGTTGCGGGCAAACCAAACAGGGTGGGCGTACACGACGGTCGAGGCGATGTCGCGGCCGTAGGGTTGGCGCATGAGAAGCGTGGGATGGCGGCCGGTTCCGGCGGGGTGGTAGTGGTCGGAGTAAAGAATAGTGCCGTCGGACAGAGTGCAATGAACTCCCCGCTGTAGTCGGACGCCTTGGCCGCAGTCGATCATGTTGGTCGTGTCGCTCATGGCTGGTGATGGTTTTCGTACTTGAGCATGGCTTCGAGGGCGGCGGCCATTTTGGTGGTCGCCTCTTCGATCCAGAGCTCACCCTTTTGCGCATTGGACTGAGTGGGATCACCCATGACGCCGCTGGGGGCGATGTCGCGAGTGAGCCAGGCAAAGGTCGCGGCGGCGTTTTCGGGAAGCAGGAGTTCAGGATGATCAATGTCGGCGATGTAGTTGGCGGTGTAGGCGGTAGTGTCGACCAGTTGGGGAGTCGCGGCGAGGAGCAAGGAGGTTTCGATCTCGCCGGCGTGGAAGCCATAGGTCTTTTCCTGTTTGCTGACTCCAGCAAAGGTCGCGCCGGCCGACCCGAAGAGACAGAAGACGCGGAGGTTGAACTCTGCGCGGAGATCACGGGCCATAACGTCGACGAGTGAGGAATTTCCGCCGTGAGTGTTGTAGAGGACGAGTTTCTTGAAACCTGCGTTACTTACGCTCGCGCCGAGATCATGGAGAACAGCCATGAAGGTGGAGGCAGAGACGGAGAGTGTGCCGGGGAAGCCGATGTGTTCGTTGCTTTTGCCGTAGCAGAGGGGTGGGAGTGCGTAGACCGGAGCGTCGGTGGGCAGTTTCTCCAAAGCCCTTCCGAGCAGGAGGTTGTTGATGAGGGTGTCGGTGGCTAGCGGGAGATGGTGGCCGTGCTGCTCGATGGCAGCGGTGGGAAGGACGAGCAGGGTGCGGTCTTTGGGCAAAGCTTCGACCTGCTTCCAGTTAAGATAGGCGAAGTTGCGCGAGGTGGGGATCCAGGTGTGCATGGGCTCTCTTAGGCGGTGGCCTGAGTTGCGGGTTTGAAGGTGACCATCTTGCCGGGGTTGAGGAGGCCGCGTGGGTCGTATTTCTGTTTGGTGAGGAGCTGAACATTGTCTTCACGGTAGCGACCGCCGCCTTCGACGTTGTTGACGTGCGGGTTGGCGACGGT
>DATHQG010000046.1:0-5857 GCA_035483075.1 Edaphobacter sp.
CCGCATTCCACGGCAACCACGTTGACCTTGCTCGGAAAGGCGGGATTGCGGATGAGGTGGAGAATGAAATCGTCGAGGTCTTTATTGCCATGCGCTGCGCCATGCCAACGACTTCAAATTTGTCGAACGCAGCGAGAAGCACCATTGGTCCCTGAACGGACAGCGAACGTTTATTAGGTTCTTGTGCCGACTCCTCCGCGCTCAGGAGCATCGTCAAAGACAGAAGCGCAAAAAAAGAGCCTCGATTGACCAGCCTTTTCATCAGCAATCTCTTTTCTCAGGTCCGATTCCTTCAATTCTATTGCTGACTCTTCGTTGTTTATGAGACACGGCGAATGCGTCAAGTGGGGATGACAGGCCACTGTGCTCATCGAGCTCGATTTGAGCGACTTCTGATCATTAGTCCTGTTAAACGCGCAATGTCGTTACCCACCGTCAGTCAACACAAGTCGACTCGCGGTTACTTATTTATTGTGTGGACACACTATGCCGGTATTTTCGTCGAGGTCGTGAACTACTCGTGACGAACCTATATGGAGGCGGTAAGGAAGATCTGCTTCACCATCGCTTCAATCTTGGCAGCCATATCCTCAGCGGGAATGCGGTCGGGAGTCTGGTACCACCGTCGTGCGGCGCCGAAGATGGCCCAGGCTGCCGTGGTTGCAAGCAGGTTGGGATCGGTGCCCGGTGCCATCGCGTGATTCGCAGCGCCTTCCTGAAACATATCTTCCACGACCGGGATAATGGAGCCTTCAAGCGGCATCTTGGCCAACTGGCTGGGGCACCCCGCGGTCTCCGCGAGATAGTCGCAGACGCCCAGCGCAATGGCGCGTAGCGCCCCGTCGCAGTCCGTGAAGGAAAGGCCGCGGCGCGCGATCAGGGCGCGGAAGCGGGCGGCAGTCATGGCCTGCAGCAAGGCGTTCTTGTCCGGGTAATGGAGGTAAAAGGTGGCCCGGTTTAGGGTGGCTTCATCGGCAATCTCCTGGATGGAGATATCGTCGAATTCCTTTCGGGTCAACAACCTAAGTAAAGCCTCCATCAGCATCTGACGGCTGCGGAGGACTCGGGGATCGATGCTTTCCGCTGGGTTGCCGTATTGGGTTGGGTCTGCCATTACACCCCAAGCATACCCCCTTCTAGAGCATTAGATGTATAAGCGACACTTGTCGATTTTTATTTGAATCAACATATGTCTACTAAACATCAATTGTCGCAAAGGAGATTTCTCGACATGCCCACGCTTCTTCACATCAACTCGAGCCCGTTGTATGGGCGATCCGTCTCGCGTCAGCTTACCGATGCGTTCGTTACTCAATGGAAGTCCTGGCACCCTGATGGGACGGTCGTCGACCGCGACCTTAACGCAACTTCGATCCCGCCCGTCACCGCCGAATGGGTAGGTGCTGCCTACACGCCGGAAGAAGCGCGCACTCCGCAACAGAAGGAAGTGCTGGCGCTTTCGGACACGTTGCTCGCGGAACTAGAGCAGGCGGATGAGTATGTGTTCGGCGTGCCGATGCATAACTTCGGCGTGCCCTCGGCGCTGAAGCTCTGGATCGACCAGATCGCGCGCGTGGGCAGGGCCTTTTCCTATGCGGATGGAACGCCAAAAGGCATGATCACGGGCAAAAAGGCGACGTTCATCATCGCGACCGGCGGAACCTATGATGCGCAGACACAGATGGCCTCTTTCAACTTTGTCGAGCCCTATTTGCGGTCGGTCTTTGGCTTCCTCGGTGTGACAGATGCGACTTTCCTCACGACAGGCGGAACTGCGGCACTCAACTACGGGCACGACCGCGACGCATTTCTAGCGCCACACCTTCAGGTCGTGCAATCGCACGCGCAGACAAACTAAAGGAGAAGACATATGAAGATTGTTTCTGTCATTGCGCGCTATCTGCTCGGGTTGATGTTTACGGTCTTTGGCCTGAACGGATTTTTCAACTTCATCCACCAGCCACCGCCGACGAACCCGCTTGCGATACAGTTCTTTGTCGCCATCAGCGCGTCGCATTTTGCCGCGTTCTTCTTCGCGGTGCAGTTGATCGGCGGACTGCTTTTGCTTTCGGGGTTCTTTGTGCCGCTCGCGCTTACGCTGCTTGCGGCGGAGCTGTACAACATCCTTGCCTTTCACCTTACGCTGTCGCCGGGCATCGCTCCAGCGCTCGTCGCCTGCGTGCTGTGGGTGCTGGTCTTCCTGCGATATCGCAACAGCTTCAACGGCGTTCTAGCCGCAAAGCCCGCGGTGCAGGAGTAGGGCTAACCCATATGAGCGTCCCCTCAGGCTTGCGTGCGATTGCCAACTCATCGCGGTGATGCTGCCGAGAGTGTGGCGGCCCCTCTGGTGGTGTCCTGGCGGAATGGGGAAACGGCGCGGAGGCTGAAGCTCGCGATGGCGGTGGGGCTGGAGTCCGGACGCACCTGCAGGGTGCCAAGGACCTCGGTCGCGGAGGGGGTCTGGTCGCGGAGTCGGAAGACGAGGACGCCGGGCTGGACCTCTTTGGCAGAGAGCAGGTTGAAGCCGCCGGTTTGCCGCCGGAGCTCAATCTGTGCAGCGGCCGCGGAGGCGAGCGCGACATTGGGCAGAGCGTTGCCAAGCGCGGGGTAGCTTGCCTGGTTGAAGGCGGCGAGCCAGCCGTAGAGGAGGCGGCCAGCGGAGGTATCGGGGATCAGGCCCACCTGATCGCCGAAGCGGGGCAGGCGAACGAGGATGGTCGGGTGAACGGGGCTGACGTGGTCTCCCGAACGGGCGGGCACAGGAGCGTCGGCTGGATCACCAAGGACGATGGTGTCGATCTGGGATGGATCGTCTTTCTCGTCGGGAGCTGTGGCGGCTCCGGAGGTGGCGCTGGCGGAACGGGCAGCACTGGCGCGGCTGGAGGTGAGATGTGTATGTCCGGCGTGACCCATGGCATAGAGGACCGAGGAGAGCGCACCGACGGCGGCCACAGTAGCGAGCAAGATGGCTCCGGGGCCCAGCGGCTGGCGGCTGGTGATATAGAAGCTCGGAGCGGTGAGAGTGGGGACTCTGATAGGGCGGGGCTGCCGCATAGGTGGGTGGTCCTTGGGCGTTCCGGGGGCGGGCCGAGTCGGAGGACGTCCGGCGAGGTTGGCCGCCACTCGTATTGTAAACGGGCCGCTGAAGGGTGGGGCGTGAGTTGATGGTCGGATCGGCACGGAATGGAGACAGGTATGTGAGGCGCTCACCGGAATCATTGGCCACTATCTTCTCAAAGGATCCGGAGGTAAATTACATCTCTCTGACACACCGGCTGACAAAGCTCGTTACAATGGCAGTGTGCAACGTATGCTCAGCATCGTTCTGCTTGCTGTCTTCAGCCTTCCGCTGATTTCTCCGGTGTTGGCCCTTGCGGCTGACTCTGATGTGAACCTGCCGGCTTGCTGCAGACGGAACGGCGCGCATCGCTGTGTCAGGACGATGAGGCCTGTCGGGTCGTCTTCTTCCAAGACCAGTGTATCGGACGTGCCGCGACGTTGCCCCGCGTATCCGGCGGTGGTCACGCCGGTGCGGCATGGTGACCTGTCGTTTCACGTTGCATCCCTGATCTTTGCCGGGGTGGTAAGCCATCCCACGGTGAAGCCCCAGACTGAGGCGCGCGCCCGCGTTGCCCTCGACCTTTCGCGCCAGAAGCGCGGCCCTCCCGCAGACATTCTCTAGCGACCTGCCCGGCACCTGACTTGCCTCTCGTTCCTGAGAGAGAACGCGGTCCCGCTGCCGTTTCTTCCATTGAAGTTTGAGAATCGTCAGCTCTCTGACGGGGGAGTGTCTCATGCGCAAGCTTGTTTTACTTGGCCTATTGTTCCTGTTCGCAGGCGCAAACGCGGCCTTCGCTACCATCTTCAGCCAGGTCCATGGGGTGGTCCATGATCCCCAGCACCGCCCCATTGAGGGGGCGCGCATCGAGCTGCACGCCGCGACCTCCGCGTTCACGCAAAGCACGGTGACGACGCAGGGGGGCGAGTTCACGCTGTCCACGATCCCTCTTGGCGACTACATCATCACCGTCTCAAAGACCGGCTTTGCTACGTCGAAGGAGACCTTTACCCTGGCCTCCGATACCGCGCCGGTCCTGCACTTCGAGTTGCAACTTGCAACAGTGCAGCAGTCCGTTTCGGTTGAGAACCCGGCCTATACCGCGAACGTCAATACCGTTACGCCTACGACACTGGTGGACCGCGAGACCATCGCGCTGACCCCCGGCGCGGACCGTACTAACTCGCTAGGGATGATTACCGACTTCACGCCCGGGGCCTATATCACGCACGACATGCTCCACATGCGTGGAGGCCACCAGGTAAGCTGGTTGCTCGACGGCGTCGAGGTGCCCAATACCAATATCGCCAGCAACCTTGCCGCGACGATCGATCCCAAGGACATCAACTACATCGAGATCCAGCGGGGCAGCTACACCTCCGATATCGGAGACCGCACGTACGGCGTGTTTAACGTCGTCCCCCGGACTGGATTCGAACGCAATCGCGAGGCCGAGCTGGTAGTCACCGCCGGCAACTTCTTCCAGACGGACGATCAGCTGAACTTCGGTGATCACACTGAGAAGTTCGCGTACTACGCCAGCCTCAACGGCAACCGGAGCGACTACGGCCTTGCGCCACCGGTCGGCGAGGTCCTGCACGACGCCACGAACGGTTACGGCGGGTTCGCGTCGCTGATTTTCAACACGACGCCGAAAGACCAACTTCGGCTGGTGACTCAACTTCGAAACGACTACTTCCAGATACCCTACGATCCGGACCCCAACAGCTTCGAGAACCAGCAGTACGACTCAAGCGGTCTCCGCGACGGCCAACACGAGAGCGATGCCATCGTCACGTTCTCGTGGCTTCGCACTATCAACCCGTCTACCGTGCTTCAGGTGTCGCCGTTCTTCCACTACAACAAGGCCGACTATGATTCGAACCCCAACGACACCCCGGTAGCCACGACTGCTGACCGCTCCTCGACCTACGGTGGCGCGCAGGCATCGATCACGACAGCGATCGCGCGCAATACGATACAGGCCGGGTTCTACTCCTTCGGCCAGCATGACAACTATCTCTTCGGGGCAATCTTCAACGACGATAGCGGCAACGCCAACTTCTCTATACCCGACTCGGCCAACGGCGGGGTGATCGAAGAGTTTGTCTCAGACAACTTCAAGGCCACCTCCTGGTTGACGCTCATTGCCGGGCTGCGGCAGACGCACTTCCAGAGCGCGATTACTGAGAACGTAACCGCTCCCCGCTTCGGTGTGGCCTTCCGCGTTCCCAAGCTTAACTGGGTCTTTCGCGGGTTTTATGGGCGGTACTACCAGCCTCCGCCACTGCTGACGGCGTCGGGGCCGGTCGTGCAGTTTGCCAATGCCAGCAACACAGCGTTCGCGCCGCTCCACGGAGAACGCGACGAAGAACATCAGTTCGGTGTGCAGATTCCGATCCGCGACTGGGTCCTCGATGCCGACACGTTCAAGACCCGCGTGAACAACTTCCTGGACCACTCCAATATCGGCGACTCGAGCATCTACTTCCCGGTCACTGTTGACGGTGCGCTGATCCGCGCCTGGGAACTGACACTTCGTTCGCCGCGTCTGTGGCACTTTGGACAGGCCCACCTGGCCTACTCCAACCAGATCGCGGAGCAGCGCGGGAACATTACCGGCGGCCTCATCTGCGTACCCATCGGCGATCCGGCCTGCGACGCGGGTTTTGCTTACACCCCGGTCGACCACGACCAGCGCAATACGCTCAATGTTGGCTTCAATGCTACGCTGCCATGGCGGACGTTTGCCTCCACCAACGTTTACTACGGTTCGGGATTTACCAACGGCAACCCGGA
>DATHQG010000047.1:0-20220 GCA_035483075.1 Edaphobacter sp.
ACTAAAGGCTCGCGGTAAGCGTGCTCCGGCTTGTCTGTTAGCGGGGCGAATGGCACCGTGCCGTAGTGGCGGAATTGGCAGACGCGCATGGTTCAGGTCCATGTACTCGCAAGGGTGTGGGGGTTCGAGTCCCCCCTTCGGCACCAAAGTTTTTGGCTCCAGCTGCATGAGGCAATTGATCGCCGGCAGAATTCGAGCGCAGGTCCAACAGACCATGCCCGTGTTCCCCCGGCCGGGTCACCTCTTCATTGAAACTACAGGGGACTATGCCCACAAAGCTTGATCAGATCCTTGCCCACACCTTGTTGCAGGTACAGGCCCGCAAGGTGGTCGCGGACTACGGTCTGCTCGAGCGCCAGGCGGCAGCGTACACGCCTCGTGGCTTTACCGCCGGCCTGCGCGCCGCCTCCGCAAACGCTTCCGCCATCATCGCCGAGATCAAGAAGGCGTCGCCCTCCAAAGGCCTGATTCGCAGCGATTTTTACCCCGCGACGCTGGCCCGCACCTTTGAGTCCGCCGGCGCAGCCGCTCTCTCGATCCTCACTGACGAGGAGTTCTTCCAGGGCTCGCTCTCCTATCTGCAAGAGGCCTCCAGCGTCGTCAAAATTCCCTGTCTGCGCAAGGACTTCATCCTCGACCCATTTCAGGTGCTCGAGGCCCGCGCCGCCGGTGCCGACGCCATTCTCCTCATCGTCTCCGCCCTCACCGACCTGCGCGACGAGGCCCGCACCATGGGCCTCGACGTCCTCTGCGAGACCCACGACCGTCAGGAGATGGAGCGGGCCGTAGCCTTGGGCTTTGACCTCATCGGCGTCAACAGCCGTGACCTCCGCACATTCTCCGTCCACCCCGAAGTGCTGATCGAACTCGTTTCGTCCAAGCCAAAGGACACCGTGATGGTCGCTGAGAGTGGAATCCGCACCGCCGAGGACATCGCCCGCCTCCGCGAAGCCGGATACGACGCCTTCCTTGTAGGGGAAGCGCTCATGCGCCAGCCCGATCCCGCCGCCGCGTTGGCCCTTCTGCTCGATCGAGAGTACTCTTCCGACATCTAATTTTTAGAACCACCATGTGGATCAAAATCTGTGCCAACACCAACCTCGAAGATGCACAGCTCGCCGCCGAACTAGGCGCAGACGCCGTAGGCTTCGTCTTTGCGCCGAGCCCGCGGCAAGTGACCGCTGCCGACGTCTCGCACATCACGCCGCATCTGCCTGAAGGCGTCGAATGCGTCGGCGTCTTCCCTGCTCTTCCCGCCCAGCAGATCGCCACCGCCGCGCAGGAGGCCGGGTTGAACACAGTGCAACTCCACGGCGGAGTCAGCCTCGAACTCGTCCGTCAACTCGACGAGATCTTCAACGGCCAAGTCAGGTTGATTCAAACCGTGCATTGGGACGTAAACGGCGACGGCGCAAGCGCAGCGGCCGTAGCGCAGCAGCTCAGAGAGATCGCCTCTGATGGCGTCGTGAATCGCGTACTCATTGACTCCAAAGTAGGCGCGGCAACTGGCGGCACCGGTGTCTCCTTCGATTGGAGCGCAGCGCGGTCCGCTCTTGCGGAAGCAGCGAACGGATTGAAATTAATCGTGGCAGGCGGCCTGAATCAGGACAACGTCGCCGAAGCGATTCGAGGGATGGCCCCTTGGGGCGTAGATGTCGCGAGTGGCGTGGAGCAATCACCCGGCCGCAAGGACCCGGAAAAACTCTCCGCCTTCATCCGCGCCGCACGCGAGTCCAGCTGAGGCCCTGGCCCTCCCACGCAACCAATAATTCCACGCGGTTCGCAAGAGTAAGCTTGTCTCTATGGGCCCTCTCGTCGTACCCTCATGGCTGGCCGGCCGTCTTCAGGACTCCGGCACAGTGGTCCTCGACGCAACGCTGCCTCCCGTCGGGGTCACTCCACCCGTCGACACTCGCTCCCGATACCTCGACAAGCACATTCCCGGCGCAATCTTCTTTGATATCGAAGAGCTCTCAGACCACGCCACCACTCTCCCCCACATGTTGCCCACACCCGAGGCGTTCTCCCGCAGCATGTCAGCTATGGGCGTCGATGACAGCATGACCATCGTCGTCTACGAACAGGAAGGCGTCTTCTCCGCGCCTCGAGCATGGTGGACGCTCCGCACCTTTGGCGCGCAGCACGTTTACGTCCTCGACGGAGGTCTCCGCGTCTGGACCAAAGCTGGCCTTGCAACAGAATCCGGCCCCGTCCATCGCCCACCGGCCAGCTTTCACGCGAAGCTCAACCACGCCGCCGTCAAAGACCTGGCGCAACTCAAAGACAGCATAGTCAAGCATCAGCAGATTCTCGATGCCCGGTCCGCCGCCCGGTTCAACGGCACAGCACCGGAGCCACGTTCCGGCCTAAGCTCCGGCCACATGCCTGGGGCCACCAGCGTCCCATTTACTGAACTGGTGGAAGACGGTCGTCTCAAGTCCGCGGAAAAACTTCAGCAGATCTTCGCCGCCAAACAAGTCGACCTTAACCAGTCGATCATCACCACCTGTGGTTCGGGTGTTACTGCCGCCGTCATTGCACTTGGCCTCGAGGTCGTCGGCGCAAAACATATCGGCCTTTACGACGGTTCCTGGGCCGAGTATGCCCAACAGCCAGAGTCTGTCATCGAGAAGAGCAGCTAGTTTCATTCTGAGTCCGGTCTTCCCCCGTCGTCATTCTTAGCTCAGTCTTCCCTGTCGTCATTCGGAGTTCAGCCTTCCCCGTCGTCATTCTGGCCCTGAGCTTGTTGAAGGGGAAGAATCCCCGCATTTCGCTTGGAGCAGCAATAAAATAGAGGAATGGCACCATCCGAGCAGGCCTACGTCTACATACTCTCCAGCTCCTTCAAACGCCTCTACATCGGCGTCACAACGCGATTGCAGCATCGCGTCAAAGAGCACAAACTCTCAGTCAATCAGAATCTCCTCATTTTTCCCGGAATTGCGTCCGATCATTTTGCTGGAAACGTCGTCATTCTGAGCGCAGCGAAGAATCCCCGCATTTTGCCTGCGACGCCGATACATTTAGAGCGAATCCACCGACTGATTGGCCGCCATCATGTCGCGGTTAGCCCTTCAAGTCGGGAGTTGTTTTATTCGTCGTCTGTGTCGGAACTGTAAGAATGGCAGTCAGGGATTTTAGGGCTTACCGCGAGAAGAAGCGTCGATCCGAATGACCTACTTGTTCGGAGGGGATATTTAACGTTAATTTGGAAAAGACGACCTTCGCAGTTATCTCTCCCGCCCACGTTCTCGTGTCCAAAAGAAAGACCCCTTGTTGCCAAGGGGTCTTTTCACACAATTAGAAATCTTCCTTCGCAGGAGCAGGCGGCGGTGACTTGAGCGCCGGAACGCGTACCTCGTGCAAGCGGGCATCGTGAGTGCGTGCCTTCGGCGCCCGGTCATGGAAGAGCTGGGGACGCATGCGGGCGGACGCCGATCTCGGCTTCGCCTGGGCAAATGCCGGAGTCAGTGCCAAAAACACCGCGATGTAAATTCTTAGTTTCACAAAGCAACCTTTCTGACGCCTCATACATAGGACGTGCAGAACGTGGGCCCGGATTCATTTTCCGCCGGCAGAAACACCAAAACGGCGTCTCTGGCTATACAACTTTCGCGGAATATTTGGAGTATCGGAGCGAGCCGGTCAAATGTCACCACAAATCGCCGCCCCGGTACCCAGGTCCCTACGTCTGGAAGGCCTTGCTCAGGCCTTCCCTGTCCCTAGTTGCAATTCTTTGGCCATAAAGGCGTACTGGTCCACCGTCGCCTCGATGCGCTTGCTCAAAGGCATACCCGCCCCATGCCCGGCCCTCGTCTCCACCCGGATCAGCACCGGGTTCGGTCCCGACTGTGCCGCCTGCAGCGCGGCCGCATACTTGAAGCTATGCGCCGGAAACACCCGGTCGTCATGGTCGCCCGTCGTGATCAGGGTCGCCGGGTAACTCTCCCCATCTCGTATGTTATGCAAAGGAGAGTATTTATAGATCGCAGCAAACTCGGCGGCGTCCTCCGTCGGCGAACCGTACTCCTCCTTCCACGCCCAGCCGATCGTGAATTGATGGAAGCGCAGCATGTCCATCACCCCGACCTGCGCCACCACCGCCCCAAACAGGTCCGGACGCTGCAACTCGCAGGCCGCCACCAGTAGCCCCCCATTGCTCCCTCCGGAGATTGCAAGCCTCTTAGGCGATGTGTACTCATTAGTTATTAGCCATTCTGCTAATGAAATAAAGTCGTCAAACACATTTTGTTTTCTCACTCGCGTGCCGGCCGTATGCCAGGCCTCGCCGTACTCCCCGCCGCCGCGCAGGCTGGCCTGGGCGTACACGCCGCCCATCTCCATCCACATCACGTGCGACGGAGAAAACTCGGGCATCAGCGAAATGTTGAAGCCGCCATACGCATACAGCAGCGTCGGCGCCGTCCCGTCGAGCACCAGCCCCTTCTTGTGGCTGATAAACATCGGCACCCGCGTACCGTCCTTGCTCGCGGCAAAGATCTGCTTCGTCTCGTAGAGGTCCGGATCGAACAGCAGCTTTGGCTGGCGATACAGTGTCGACTTGCGCGTTTTCATGTCCAGCCGGTAGGTCGCCCCTGGCGTCGTAAAGTTTGTGAACTGGTAAAACGTCTCGGTGTCCTCGCGCAGCCCGCCGAAGCCCACCGCGGTGCCGATCGCCGGCAGCGGAAGCCGCTCAATAAGGCTGCCGTCAAGCCGACGCAGCTCCACCAGGCTCTGCGCGTCCGCGAGATAGTTCACGATGAAGGTGTTGTCGATGATCGATATGTCACTCAGCTTGTTCGTGCTCTCCGGAATCACCGTCTTCCAGTGTTCGCGCTCCGGGTTGTGCAGGTCGATGGAGATCACCTTGCCATTCGGCGCGTCGAGAGTCGTCAGCAACCAGAACAGCGTCCCATCGTTGTTGATGGGCACGTAGGTCGCATCAGGTGTGTCGATCAGTCGCTGCAACGGCCTGTCGATATTGAGTAGGTCCTGCACAGTCAGCTCGTTGTTCGGGCTTGTCCCCTTGCTCTGATGCAGCAACAGGTAGCGACCATCATCGGTCACCTGCGCGCCGATGTTGATCTCCCCATCGTCCGGCCGGTGAAAGACCAGCGTGTCCGCGCTCTGCGGCGTCCCGAGCCTGTGAAAGTAAACCTTGTGAAAGTAATTCGCCGTCTTCAGCGTATCGGCCTCCGACGCATCGGCCGCGGGCTCGTCGTAGCGCGCATAGAAAAACCCGCTCCCGTCCTTCATCCACGAGGCCCCGCTGAACTTTGACCACTCGATGACATCGGGCAGGTCCTCACCCGTCGTGACGTTGCGCACGTGCCACTTCACCCAATCACTACCCGCGTCCGCAATCGAATACGCCGCCAGCGAACCATCGTCCGTAATGCTGATGCCGCTGATCGCGACCGTACCGTCCTCCGAGAAGGTGTTCGGATCAAGCAGCACCTTCGGCTCCCCGTCGAGCCCCTCCTGCCAGTAAAGAACGTTCTGGTTCTGCAACCCGCTGTTGTGCGAGTAAAAGTACCGCGTGCCTCTCCGCGCCGGCGCGGTATACCGCTCAAAGTCGATCAGCTCCATCAACCGCCGCTGCATCGTCTCGCGAACGGGAATCTGCGCCAGATACCTCTGCGTCAGCTCATTCTCAGCATCGATCCAAGCCTTCACCTCGGCCGAATCGACGTCCTCCATCCACCGATAAGGATCGCTGACCGTCGTGCCGAAGTAGTCGTCCGTCTGCTCGACCTTTCTGGCGACGGGATAAGTAAGCTCTAAGGTCGTTTCAACAGAAGTCGTATTCATCAAGAAGGCATCTTTCAGGAAATTCGGCAGCGAGTCTGTCCGTATTCGGACTATAACGCAAAGGAGTTGTGCTAGATTGCATCCCCTTCGTTGTCATTTCACAGCGCCCTTTGTTGGGGCATCCACAGGCGCCTCCCCTTGCTGTCATTCCACATCACCTTCCCCTGTGTCATTCCGCAGTGCCTCCCTTTGTTCTCATTCCGCAACACCTCCCCTGTTGTCATTCCATAGAACCCCCTTTGTTGTCATTCCGCAGCGTAGCGGAGGAATCTGCGTTTCCCACCCCGGCCCTTGCTTTGACCCCCAAAAAAATATTTCAAAAAGTTGGCATGTTTTTAGACCACGAAAAAGTGACAGTCAGCACACCACAATCACCATGCAATTCACCACAACTTCACCACGATTTACCACCACAAAAACACCAAAAAACTCAAAAAACCCCTGCAAAACCATCCTTCACCACCTCAAAGAAAATATTCCCAAAATTCGTCCATTAGACTTGAGCGATGCGGACCCTCCTCTCCGTCCTCCTCCTCAGCGCCGCCGTAGCCGCCGCCCAGGAACCCACCACAAGCGGCGACCAGAGCTACACGCTCAGGACCCAGTCCAACATCGTCCTCGTCCCCACAACGATCCAGACCAAACACGGCGACATGCTCTACGGCCTAAAAGAAAACCAGTTCGTCGTTGAAGACAATGGAGTTCCGCAGACCATCCACCTCGACGAAGACACCGATTCTCTTGGTCTTTCGCTAGTCGTCGTCATCCAGTGCAGCCGCTCCGCAGGCTGGGAGTTCCCCAAACTCAACGGCATCGGCACAATGGTCGACGCCATCGCCGGAGACGCGCCGCGCGAGGTCGCAATCGTCACCTACGGCTCGGCGCCGCTGCTGCTAGGCAAGTTCTCAAGCAAGGTCGATGCGATGGCCCACGCGCTCGCGCAGCTCGAGCCCTGCGACGATCCGGACGCGTCAACACTGGACGCGGTGGCCTACGCGACAAAGCTGCTCGATGCGCGAAAGAACCACTATCGCCACGCGATCCTGCTCATCAGCGAGACCCGCGACCACGGCAGCACGTCCAAGCCCGCCGAGGTGATTGCAGCGCTGGGCCGCACGAACACAGTGGTCGACTCCGTTGCGTTTGGCCCAGGAAAGACGGAGGTAATGAGCGACCTGAAGTACGGCGGCGGCAGCGGGCCGATCGGCCTGCTGGTAATGGCGGTCAACGCCCTGAAGAAGAACGCTGCACACGAACTGGCAGCGCTCTCCGGCGGCGAGTACATCAACTTCACCACACAGAAGGGCTTCGACCAGGGTCTGCAACAGCTCTCAAACCACGTCCACAACTACTACCTGCTCAGCTTTCAACCGCACGCAGAAGCCAACGGAGAACCATCGTCCGGGATGCACAAGATACGTGTGAAGATACCGGAGTATCCAGATGCAAGGGTCCGATTCCGCGAGAGTTACTTTGCCGGCGAACTCGATTCCTCAGCGGCGAATACAAACTGAGCGGTGTCCTTGAAAAAAGATAGGCCCGGCAGAAAATAGCCGGGCCATCTTTAATCCAATGCAGTCTGGCCAGTTTTAGTGATGGCCGTCGTGCCCGTAGTCATGGTGGTCGCCGTGGTCCTCGTGGTCCCAGTGCCCTTCATGGACCTGCCATCCTTGTTGGTAGTGGTCGTAGTGCGGATGGGTCCAGTAGGCCCCGGCGTAGGGAGGCCGCTGCCAGACGCCGGGGACCCAGACGTAGCGTCCGCCGCGATCTCCCCAGTAACCGTCGACCCAGGCGTAGCCTTCTCCGGGCATAGGAGGCCTTGTCTCATAGCGCAGCGCTGGCGGCGCGGTGCCGATATAAACGTGAATCTGGCCAAATGCCGGGACGGCCAAGGCCGATGCGGCGAGTGTGATACATAACCATTTTGCTTTCAATTGGTTCTCCGTTCTTACATATGCTTGGTTTGATGCAAACGGCGGTCGTGCGAAGAAACAAAAGCGAAAGCCACAGCAAACTGTGTTGCTGCATACTGTTGAGCGGGAGAAAACGATGATCGGCGATGCGGCGCAGTATCAAGAGCTGTTAACGCTCTATGGCAGCTATGGCGATGACGAATTGATCGGGCTCGGACGGGGCATGTCCGATTTGACCGAGATGGCGCAAGAGGTCCTTAAGGGCGAGTTGGCGCGCCGTGGGCTGAAGATTGCCTCCGCGAGGGAGCGGGTAGAGGCGCGAGTTCTAACTGATGATGATCTGCAGGACATGCGCACCTACGCTGAGTTGGCCCCGGCCGAGTGCATCTTTGATTTTGAAGACGAGCGGGCCGCATCTGCCGCTTACTATGCGCTGACTCGTGAAGGCATTGAAGCAATCGTCGTTTCGCCAAGTGGGACGAAGTTCGACAATCGCGGGCCACGCGTTGTGGTGACTCCCAAGGACGCAGAACGAGCGGCGACTATTTTGTCGCAACCATCGGCAGACGAGCTGAAGGCAGAGACAGAAGAGACACCAGCGGAGTTCGCTCTACCACGCTGCCCTGCGTGTGGTAGCGAAGAGACACTGCTCGAATCGGTCGATCCTGTGAATCAGTGGTGCTGCGATGACTGCGGTCACACGTGGCTTGAAGAGACTGTCTCGTCGATAAAGTGACGACGGTCGCGACGCTGAAAAGCAAAAAAAAGACCCGCGCCGGCGGGTCTTTTCTTTGCTTTGTTTGGAGTGCTTAGCGATGTTTCTCCTGCTGCGGTCGCGAGCCCTCCCGGGTCTGCTGAGGTCTAGGCTGAGGAGCCGGCCTGGACTGCGGTGGCGGAGTTGGCCGGGACTGTGGTTGGGGCGCCGGTCTTGACTCGGGCTGAGGGGCTGGCCGGTACTGTGGTTGGGGCGCTGGTCTTGACTGCGGCGGAGGGGCCGGTCGTGACTCGGGTTGAGGAGTGGGCCGCGGCTGGGGCGCAGGTCGCACCGCAGGCTGGGGAGTCGGTTGCGGTCGGGGTTGCGGCTGAACGGGACGGACCTGTGGCTGCGTTTGAATAGGCCTGTTCTCGGGCTGCACAGGGCGCACTTGAGGCTGGGCGGGCCTGCTTTCTGGTTGTGCCGGTCTGGTCTGGGGTTGGCCCGGACGTACTTCAGGTTGTTCGCCGCGGACTGGCTGGATCTGCGGTCTGTTGTTCGGCTGTTCGGGCCGGTTTGGCACCGTTCCGAGGTTGGGACGCGCGATGCCTCGCTGCGCGGCGATGGGACGCGGGGCCGCAACCACCGCAGGCCGTCCCTTGTTGACGTCATAGAACTGCTGACGGTTCTGGGCGGCTTCGCGCTGGTTCTGAAGCTGGGTGGTCATAGGTGGAACGCGCGGGCCGCGCATGGCTGCGATCTCAGCCGGTTGTGGCCGCACGGCGATGCCGCCTCTGCCGCCGTTGTAGGCGACGCGGGTGTTGTTGTTGACGACGACAGTGCGGTTGTAGACGTGGGTGATGTTGACGTTGACGCGGTTGACGGAGCGATTGTAGTAGAAGTTGTTGCCGTTCCAATAGCCGCCATGATAACCGACGCCGGTGTAACCGAAGCCATAGTTGATGCCACCATAGAAGCCAATATGAAGGCCCCAGAAGCCGCGGTGAAAGCCGTATCGTCCGCCGTAGAAGCCCCAGTAGCCGGGAGTCCAGAGCGCGCCGTAGTAAGGGGGAGCGCACCATGCGCCCGGAATCCAATAGTAGCCGGCGGGCGCCCAGTACCAGTAGCCGGGAGTCCAGATGTAATTGGGCGCGGGAGCAACGGGCTGCTCGTAGACAGGGAGTGGCGGAGGCGGCTGGTCGGCGTATTCGACGGGCGGACTTTGACCCTCGGCGTCGAGCTGGTCATAGGCCTGCGCGTCCTGATAAGCCTGGTCCTCGTCTGGTGGAGCGGTCTGTTGCGGGGCGGCTTGGGGAGCATACTGTTCGGCGCTCTGTTGGGGCTGGGCCTGGTAACTGGCCCCAAGAACCTGTCCCGGGGCAGGCGCGGGGGCCGGTTGTGGCTGGCTGCTGTCGACGGGCGCCATGTTAACGTCGGCAGGATCCGGGCCGGAGTTGTCGGCGACGGCTGCGGCATCGGGCCCGCCGTGACAGCCCGTTGTTCCGGCGAGCGTTAGGAAGCAGAGCGAAAGACCTAAGAGAAACCTGGAAACCAATTTATACATGCTGCCTTGTCTCCTCGTACTGCTGGACGTTTTAACCCAAAATTATTGAATGAGATGCGTTTTTTGACTGAATACGGTTCCCGACGGCAAATACGTCGGTTAGGGCTATCACTGGATCCACCGAATGTATCTGGAGGGTGGGGTCGTTGAATGACTTGCCGGCGGACCAATGTTGAGAGAGGCGGGGACTTTACTGCCGCGGAGCGCGTCTTAATCAACAGACGGGCGGACTTTGCCGCAGAACCGAGGATCGCAGTAAAATGAAGTCAATGGCAGGCTGTCTTCCCAACACGAAGCGCTTCCGCCACGGTCGCCCTGACCGCGGGCGCTGCTAACACTGTCACTCCGTTGAAACTCTTGTAGACTTCAGCCGCTGCCGTCCGCGGCCTGGAAGTCGTGACTACGGCCCCATACCCCTCGCGCCACACACCGCGCGCCTCGGAGAAGACACCATGCCGACTCAATCGCGTCCTGATTCGTTCAAGAGCAAGTCCACACTTACCTTGGGTAAGACCACATACAACATGTTTCGCCTGGGCGCCCTGGAGACGACCGGCGTCGATCTGACGCGTCTGCCTTTTTCGTTGCGCATCTTGCTGGAGAACCTGCTACGCCATGAAGACGGTCGCACCGTCACTGCGGACGATATCAAGTTTCTGGCATGCTGGGACCCGAATGCAGAGCCGTCGCGCGAGATCGCGTATATGCCGGCGCGGGTACTGATGCAGGACTTTACGGGTGTGCCGGCGATCGTTGATCTAGCCGCGATGCGGGACGCGATGAAGGCGCTGGGTGGCGATCCGGAGAAGATCAATCCGCTGCAGCCGGCGGAGCTGGTGATCGACCACTCGGTGCAGGTGGATGAGTTTGGAACGCAGCGGGCGTATGACCTGAATGCAGCGCTCGAGTTTCAGCGGAACCGCGAGCGGTATGCGTTTTTGAAGTGGGGGCAGACGGCGTTCAATAATTTTTCGGCGGTGCCGCCCGGCATGGGCATCTGTCACCAGGTAAACCTTGAGTATCTCGCGCGTGTGGTCTTCACGACCCAGCCGGACGCTGAGGGCAAAGTGTATGCGTATCCCGACACGCTGGTGGGGACTGACTCGCATACGACGATGGTGAATGGATTGGGTGTGTTGGGCTGGGGTGTGGGTGGAATTGAGGCAGAGGCGGCGATGCTGGGGCAGCCGGTGTCGATGCTGGTACCGCAGGTGGTGGGGTTCAAGCTGACGGGCAAATTGAAGGAAGGCACGACTGCCACTGATCTCGTGCTGACGGTGACTGAGATGCTGCGGAAGCTGGGCGTTGTCGGCAAGTTTGTGGAGTTCTACGGGCCAGGGATTGCCGAACTGCCTTTGGCCGATCGCGCGACGATTGCTAATATGGCCCCCGAGTATGGGGCGACCTGCGGGTTCTTCCCGGTGGACACGGAGACGCTGCGTTATCTGCGGCTGACGGGGCGGTCGGAAGAGCATATCTCGCTGGTGGAGACGTATTACCGCGAGCAGGGGATGTTCCACACGGCGGACGCGAAGGAGGCGGTGTACTCTGCGACGATTTCGCTGGACCTCGCGACGGTGGAGCCGAGTGTGGCAGGGCCGAAGCGACCGCAGGACCGGGTGAAGTTGTCGCAGGCGGGCGCGAGTTTCAAAGAACAGCTGCCGACGCTGCTGGGGCCGAATGGCAATAAGAACGTTGCCCGGCAGATGGTGCGGTGGGAGGGTGAGGGTGGGACAGCTTCGGCCTCAGGTGATGTGACCAGCAGCGTGGGAGCGATGGCGCCGGTGGTAGAGGCCCCTGTGGTGCCGGTAATTACGATCCAGGACGAGACGATGCCGCAGCTTGAAGCACCGCATGTTTCGATCCGGAGCAGGTTTGGGGTCGATCCGGACAAGTATCTCGACCACGGATCGATTGTGATTGCGGCGATTACCTCTTGTACGAATACTTCGAATCCCTACGTGATGATGGCGGCGGGGCTGTTGGCGAAGAATGCGGTCGAGAAAGGGCTGAGTACGCCGCCTTGGGTGAAGACTTCGCTGGCGCCCGGGTCGCGCGTGGTAACGGATTACTACGTGAAGGCCGGGCTGATGCCTTATCTGGATAAGCTGCGGTTTCAGGTGGTCGGGTACGGATGCACGACATGCATTGGGAACTCGGGACCGCTGCCAACGGACGTTTCGAAGTCGATTGAGGACAATGGACTGGTTGCTGTTTCGGTGCTCTCTGGGAACCGAAACTTTGAGGGACGAATCTCGCCGGAGGTGAGGGCGAATTATCTGATGAGTCCTCCGCTGGTGGTGGCGTATGCGCTGGCGGGGCATATTGGGCATAACTTCGATACAGAGCCGCTGGGGCAGGGTAAGAATGGTGACGCGGTCTACTTGCGCGATATCTGGCCGACGCAGGCTGAGGTCGCAGCGGTAGTGAACTCGTCGATCGATTCGGAGATGTTCCGGCACCAGTACAGCACGGTTACAAATGGAGACCGCAACTGGCAGAGTCTGAAATTTCCCAACGGGGAGACGTATGGGTGGGAACGGGACTCGACTTATATCCGCAAGGCCCCTTACTTCGATGGAATGCCTGCTGCACCGGCACCCGTCGGGGACATCCACGGTGCTCGGGTGCTGGCGGTGCTGGGCGACTCGGTGACGACGGACCATATTTCGCCGGCCGGTTCGATCAAGCTGAATGGGCCTGCGGGGAAGTATCTCACTGAGCATGGGGTGAAGGCTTCGGACTTCAACAGCTATGGGTCGCGGCGCGGCAACCATGAGGTGATGGTGCGCGGCACGTTTGCCAATGTGCGGCTGCGGAACAAACTTGCTCCGGGGACGGAGGGCGGCGTGACGCGGCTGTTGCCCGAGGACCTGCCGATGTCGATCTATGACGCGAGCGTGGAGTATGCGAAGCGAGGCACGCCGCTGGCGATCCTTGCGGGTAAAGAGTACGGGTCGGGTTCGTCGCGTGACTGGGCGGCGAAGGGGCCGCGGTTGCTGGGAATTAAGTTTGTGATCGCGGAGAGCTATGAGCGCATCCACCGGTCGAACCTGGTGGGGATGGGCATTTTGCCGCTGCAGTTTATGCCGGGGCAGAATGTGGAGTCGCTCGGGCTTTCGGGCGAGGAGTTGTTTGCGATTGGGGACACGTCGGGGCAGCTGAGGGCGATGCTCGATGGCAAGTTCGCCGACGGGAAGGTGGTCACGGTGTTTGCGGAGTCGGACCTGGGCAAGACTACGCAGTTTTCGGCTACTGTGCGCATCGATACGCCTCAGGAGATCCTTTACTACCAGAACGGCGGCATCCTGCAATACGTGCTGCGGCAGCTGGCGGGGAAGAGTCCGGCTTCGGCTTAGCGGACCGATCCACAACTCTTCTTACTCCGGGCCCCCCCCTCCCCGGGGGGGTATTTTGGGCGTAAAATATTTGTATTCATTGGTTTGCAGGGTAATGGTGGTTGCAAAATATTCATAACAAATGAGTTGCGTCTAAAATACTCGTTATCAATAAGATAGCCCCGGAGGGAAGCGGTATCCCTGCGGGGCTTGCTTGTTTCTGATCTCTATTACAAGTATAGCGAGTTGAGTGAAACTAAAATGCCAAGTTCTGGAGATTTATATTTGGTTTGTTTTGTTTGAGTTGGATGGTTTTTGGGAGATTTTGGGGCTTGACAGGATTTTTTTGGGGCTGGAATCCTAGGATCAAATCTGGCCCGAGAATAATTTCAATGTCGCAGAGTGCTTCATCCCCTTTTCAACGGGTTCGCGCCAATTGATCGATATGAGCGAATGGCCTTATGAAAGTGCGGACGCGGAAATTCGCCGGCCCACAGCTTGAACCTCTATTGGAAAGATGCGAGCCATGAGATGGCGGCTTGCAGGACTGGATCGGTAGACTCAGCGGGCAAGCTGGACGGTTCGGGGAAGGTGACATCGGGCTCGATGCCATCGTCGTAGCGGTGATGGGTTCGATCCGCGTCAACGGCGCTGTTGAGGTAGAGGATGGCCCCATCGGACAACGGCAACACCGAATTGGCGCTCGAAAGTCCGAAGGTGTGGGTGCCAAAGAAACGAGTGTGTGGACGGCCTTCGAAAGAAACAGCGATAGCCTCGCCGGAACTGACGGTGCCGCTGTCAATCAATATTGCTACGGCCGGGAGCTGCGGCAACGTAAGCGGTGCGTCGACAACGAAGTCATTCGCGTTCTTTGTTCCTAGCAGCGCCTCACCCTGTTTGTACGACCATTCGGACTGCACGGTGCCGTCAGAAGAGACAAACGAGCCGGCAACGCCCTCGCCCAATACGAAACCGATTCCGGCGAGCATGGGCCACACGTTCCCGCCTCCATTGCCTCTTAGATCGATCACCCAACCCTCCGGATGAGCGGACGAGAGATCAGCAGCAACGCTGTGCAGGGTGGTCGCATAGGCCCGGAAGTCGGCGAGATTGTCCTGCCAGTTGGAGTGCTTGCCGCCACACGCTGGAACAGAAACCCAGGCGAAGGCTCGATTTCCGGAATGGAGCAAATGCCCCTCTGGTTGGCTGCGGTACGTGAATGGCGATGGCGGTGGACTCTTTATTCCCTGCTTCCACGGCCCGAGGACGCTCCTGACCGCGGCCCGGGTACGCTTCTTGTCTGCGTCGGAGAGGTTATCAGGAACGCGTAGGAAGCTATGATGCTCGCGCAGCTGAGTCAATGCGAAGTAGATGCCAGGGTAAGTGTCGACTGGGGTTTGCGCGCCTTGAGAATGAAGAAAAGCACCTTCGCGAACTGCGGTCCAATCGATCTCGGCGCGGTGGAGCGCATTTCGCTGCATCAGATCCAGGGCGTGATTCAGATACTCGGCGGCTGGCTTCGAAATAGGTGGGGAGGTGGTTATGTCCTGTGCCCAGATCCACGCAGAAGCAACGAGGAACGCAGTGCTAAGCGATCGGCGGAGGATGTGCATCGCAGCTCCGTGATGTCAGAACGATTCTAGGTTCTTCTCTGTGGATTCAAAATGATTCGTCCACACAATTGGGCGGAGAGGGACAGGAATGCATACCCCAGGGGCTGAAGCCCAATTCTATGGCAGTTCGCGAGCCAAGACTAAAGCCTTGGCCTACCTAGATGCAAAGGCCTACCAGATGCGAAAGCGCTACCTCGATGCGAAAGCGCCCCCGCCAGATGCAAAGGCGCTTTTCGACTCAGAAGATCTTCCCTTTGGCAGCGTCAAGAGTTGGCGCCTGCCCTGGGTTAGGTTAGGGTTCGGCCCCCTAATAATGTTCTATGGCAACCGCTCATCCGGCCTCGAGAGTTTGAACAGGACAAGGCATTTATTTCTACTGGCAAATACGACCGCTCGTCTTTCGTCGCCATTTGAACTAATCTACGGCTAACTGCACGTCCGTGAGAGGTTCTATGGCACTTCCACGCCGCACCCTCCTGATCGTCCTCGGCAGTATCGTCGCCCTCGTCCTGCTCATTGCCCTCGCGGTCCCGCTCTTCCTTAATGCGGACGCCTTCCGCACCCGCATTGAAACGGCGCTGACGACCTCACTCGGACGCAAGGTAACCCTCGGCAAACTTGACCTCTCGGTCCTCACGGGCAACTTGCTCGCCGAGAACGCTACCATCGCCGACGATCCGGCCTTCAGCACGCAGCCCTTCCTCGAGGCCTCCAAGGTAAAGATCGGCATCGAGATGTTCCCCCTCATCCTCAGCCGCGAGATCCACATCACCGGCTTTGCGATCGACTCGCCTAAAATTACTCTTCTGCGTGCCGCCAACGGCACCTGGAACTACTCCACCATAGGCGGTGCGCAGCAGAACACAGCCGCCAACAAAGAATCCAGCACACTGATCCCTAATCTCACGGTCGGGCACGTGACCATCAGCAACGGTCAGTTGACCGTCGGCAGCGAGCCTGCTCCCGGCATGCCCGTCACTCCGCGCCGCACCTACGATCAGCTCTCCCTCGACGCGAAAGACTTCTCCTTCCAGAAACCCTTCCCCTTCACCGCATCGGCCCACCTGCCCGGCGACGGGACCGTCTTACTTAACGGCAATGCCGGCCCCATCAATTCGCACGACGCGTCACTCACTCCCTTCGGCGTCCACCTCGAGGCCAAGCACATTGACCCGCTCGCCGCAGGGTTCGTCGATTCCACCTCCGGCGTCACCGGCACGGTCGAAGCCATCGACGTGCAGGCAACGTGGAACGGCCAGCAGCTCCACGTTCTCAATCTCGTGGTCGATACGCCCAAACTCACACTCGTTCGCGAGAACAAGCCCACCACCGTTGCGCCTCCGCCGCCCGCGCCCAACAGCAACGACATGCTCAGCACACTCACGGCCGACCATTTGCAGATCAAGAACGGCACCATCACCCTCACCTCGCCCGGGCAGGCCACACCTTCGGTTTACCAGCAGCTCAACGCCGAGTTCACCAACGTCTCCCCTACTGCCGCGGCGCCATTCAAGCTGAGCGCGCAGGTCCCCGGCGGAGGCTCTCTGACAGGTGATGGCACGGCGGGACCCATCAATCAGGCGAGCGCTGCGGCGACGCCGCTCAACGCACATATCGCGATCTCCCACCTCGACCTCGCAACCAGCGGCGTCGTTGCACCTGAGGCAGGAATCGGCGGCATCGCAAACGTCGATCTCAAAGCCCTTTCTGACGGCAAGAACCTCAACGCCAACGTGTCCGCCAACATTCAGGGGCTGCGCATCGCAAAGAACGGCTCACCCTCCTCGAAACCTGTCCTCGTTCAGCTCACTGCCTCGCAGAACCTGCAAGCCCTCAATGGCCAACTCCAGAGCGCAGTCATTACCATCGGCAAAGCAATCATCAACGTCGCGGGCACCTACCAAACCAGCGGTCCCACCACCGCGCTCAATCTCAAGGTCAACACTCAGGCTGCATCGATCGACGAGCTTGAGGCGTTCCTGCCCTCCGTCGGCGTCCATCTACCATCCGGTTCGCGTCTCCAGGGGGGAACCCTCACCACCAATCTCAACGTCACCGGCTCGGCCGCGGCTCCCATCATCAGCGGCCCCATCCGCATCGACAACACCAATCTTGCCGGCTTCGACCTCGGCTCAAAGCTTGGGCCCCTCAGCGCGCTCACGGGAATCAAGTCCGGATCCGGCACAGCCATCCAGTCGCTCAGTGCGAACGTCGCGATCAACGGCGGAAATGTCCGCACCGACAACGTTTCAGTGGTCGTCCCCTCCATCGGATCGGCTACAGGCGCGGGCACCATCAGCGCAGCCGGCGCACTGAACTACAACGTCATCCTAAAACTTACCGGCGTGTTTGGTGCAGTGGGCGGCAAGGGTGGGGCCGCTGCGGGCGCAGGAGGCATCGCGGGTCAACTGATGGGAATGATCCCAGCAGGTGCTGCCGGAGGCGCCGCTGGCGGTGTCATAGGTAACTACGCCGGCGCCGCTCTTCGCAACGGTGTCCCTGTTGCGATCGGAGGAACGACCTCTAACCCCACCTTCACGCCCAACATGGCTCGAATCGTGAGCAGCGCCGCATCTGGAGCCCCGACGAAAGGCGCGGCCAAGCCATCGCAAAATAGCACCGATCAGCTCTCAAACGCTCTCGGCGGACTCCTCAAGCCTCACTAAACCTCACAACCAGGACCAATTCCGCGCGGGCCATGAAGGCCAGTGGATCAAAAACCAATCCCGGCCAAGGGCTGGATCCATCCGGGTTTCGGGAACTGCAGCTGAACGTTGGTCGTTCCTGTGGATTCAAAGTGATACCTCTACCGTATGGGCGGCGGGTTTAGGGTTCGGCCTATAATGTCCTATGGCAACCGCTCATCCGGCCTCTTCGGAGGCTGGCCCGCAGCCAGAGTCGCACAAAAAGCCGAAGAACCAACCGGAGATCCATGTCGAAGCAGGGACGGAGCTGGAGGCGGCCCCTCCTGTTGCGGCCTCGCCGGGGGTGTCGGATGCGCTCTCTCGTGGACGGCAGAAGAAGCAGGGTGACTCCGAGACAGACGCGGGGACGGTGGACGCGGCTTCGGGGACTTCGCCGTTGGTGATTGCGGGCGTGGACGAGGCTGCGGAGGCGGAGACGTCGTCGGCAAGCCATCTTCTGGGGATCTCATCGGAAGACATTCATACGGTGGACGCGAAGTTTCATAAGCTGCTGGCTACGGTCCATGAGAACCGGCCGGGAGACGACCTGGAGATTATCCGCAAGGCGTGGGAGTTCTGTCTGCAGCAGCATGAGGGGCAGAAACGGGCGAGCGGTGAGCCATACATTATTCATCCGCTGGAGGTGGGGCAGGTGCTGGCCGAGTTGAAGATGGACTCGACGGCGATTGCGGCGGGGCTGCTGCACGATGCGGTAGAAGACACGGACGTCACCTCGGCAGAGATTGCCAAGCGGTTTGGGGACCAGGTGGCGCACATCGTCGAGGGTGTGACGAAGCTGGAGAAGATCAAGTTTGCCAATCGCGAGGACCATCAGGCGGAGAACATTCGCAAGATGCTTTTGGCGATGGTGACCGATGTCCGCGTGGTGATCATCAAGCTGGCGGACCGGCTGCATAATATGCGGACGCTCGAGCATTTGAAGCCGGAGAAGCAGCAGAAGATCGCGCGGGAGACGCTGGATATCTATGCTCCGCTGGCGCATCGGCTGGGCATGGGCAAGCTGCGCGGCGAGCTGGAGGACCTGGCGTTTCGCTACACCGATCCCTATGCGTATGAGCAAGTGTCGACGGAGGTGGATGCGCTGCGCGGGGCGGGTGAGAAGTTCCTCGAGAAGATTGTGTCGCAGCTCGAGGCGAAGCTGAAGGAGTTCAAGATCCAGGGGCGGGTGGAGTCGCGGATCAAGCGGCTGTATTCGATTCAACAGAAGCTGGTGGACCAGAAGATCCCGGTGGACCAGGTGTATGACCTGCTGGCGATTCGGGTGATTTGTAACACGGTGCAGGATTGCTATGCGCTGCTGGGGCTGCTGCACTCCATCTGGCGACCTGTGCCGGGGAGGATCAAGGATTTCATTGCCATGCCGCGGCCGAACCTTTACCAATCGCTGCATACGACGCTGATTGCCGAGGGTGGGCATCAGTTCGAGGTGCAGATTCGGACGGAGGACATGCATCGCGTCGCCGAGGAGGGGATTGCGGCGCATTGGAAGTACAAGGCCTCTGACAATGTGAGCGCTAAAGACGAGCAGCGGCTGGCGTGGGTGCGGCAGTTGATGGAATGGCAGCGGGAGATGACCGATCCCAATGAGTTCATGTCGACGCTGAAGATCGATTTGTATCCGGAGGAGGTCTATACCTTTACTCCGAAGGGCAAGGTGGTTGTGTTGCCAAAGGACGCCAGTCCAATTGATTTCGCCTATGCGATCCATACCGAGGTGGGGAACACGACGGTCGGGGCGAAGGTGAATGGACGGATCGTTCCGCTGCGGACGAAGCTTCGCAACGGCGATATTGTAGAGATTTCGACGCAGGCGGGACATGCTCCGAGCCGCGACTGGCTTAGCTTTACGAAGAGCTCGCGGGCCCGGAACAAGATCAAGCACTGGCTGAATGAACATCAGCGGGAGCGGGCGATTGAGATCGGCAGGAAGCTGCTGGACCGCGAGGCGAGAAAGTACAAGCTGGCGCTAAGCAAGTTTGGCGAGGCGGACTACGACAGGGTCGCTGGTGATTATGGGCTGGGGACGCAGGCGGAGCTGCTGGCAGGCGTTGGGTTTGGGAAGTTTTCGGCGCGACAGGTGCTGAATAAGCTGGAGCCGGGTTCGACGATGACGGCGGAGCCTACGCCGCCCGAGAGCGGGATCGGCAATACGCTGGGGCAGATGTCGGAGGCGGTAAAACGGGTCTTCTTTGGGAAGGGCTCGGAGTCGCTGCAGGTGGAGGGGCAGGACGATCTGCTGGTGTACCGGGCGCGCTGTTGTAACCCTATCCGTGGTGAGGAGATTGTGGGATATGTGACGCGGGGTAAGGGCGTGGCGGTGCATGCGAGGAGCTGTCCGAACGTGCAGAACTTGCTATATGAGTCGGACCGGCGGATCCAGGTGGAGTGGTCGCCTTCGCCGACGGAGCCGGGCAGCACCAAGCCGCAGACGTATCCGGTGAAGCTGACGGTGATTTGTGATGACAGGTCCGGCCTGCTGAAGGAGTTTACGGCGATCATCGCAGACGATGGGACAAATATTCGCAGTGTGGATACGAAGCCGACACCTGAGGGGACGATGGTGGTGGACTTTGTGGTGGAGA
>DATHQG010000048.1:0-9396 GCA_035483075.1 Edaphobacter sp.
GCCGCCGAGATCGCCATGGAGCACAACCTCGGCATGACCTGCGACCCCATCGGCGGCCTGGTTCAGATCCCCTGCATCGAACGCAACGGCATGGGCGCGGTCAAAGCCATCAACGCCTGCCGCATGGCCATGCACGAAACCGGCGACCACAAACTCTCCCTCGACCAGGTCATCGCCACCATGTACCAGACCGGCCTCGACATGCAGTCCCGCTACAAGGAAACCAGCCTGGCCGGCCTAGCCCTCAACATCATCGAATGTTGATTTCATTATTTGATGGGACAAAGGGATTCAGGCATGTCTGTGGGGTTTACCCTAAGAACCAACTGAATGTCACAAAGTGATTTTTCACTACACTCAATTGACTCCGGTTGCTGAAATACACGATTAGATGACGCAAGAAGCCGATAGCGACCTGCTTCTATTTCTCCAAGATCAAAGTGGCCATTGGAGTCCGTCGTCACTGCTTTCATGAGCCGTTGCTGACCTGAAGAGACGTAGATTCTCAACTCAACGCGCGAATTTTTGAATAGGGCACCTGACTGGTCGACGATTTTTCCTCTCACAACCATTGATTTTGCAAGTTCCAAATTCGGCTTAATCCGCTCTATCTTGTCGCAGAAATGTGGATCTGTCGGACCTACTTGGACCAACTGAGCCTGAGAGTTCATACAAGTGGCAAACCACAATCCGAGAAGAATGATCTTCACCGCTCCACCGCCAGCGCCACCGAGTTCCCCCCACCCAAACAAAGCGCCGCTACACCTTTCTTCACGTCTCGCCGCATCATCTCGTAAATCAACGTCACCAGCACTCGCGCACCGCTTGCCCCAATCGGATGTCCAATCGCCACCGCCCCGCCGTTCACATTCACCTTCGAAGCATCGAGCCCCAACTCCTTCATCACTCCCAGCGCCTGCACACTAAAAGCCTCATTCAACTCATACAGGTCCACGTCGTCCCGCCTCCATCCAGCCCGCTTCAGCACCAACTGCACGCCTGTCACCGGGGCCAGCATCACCCACTTCGGGGCCACGCCACTAGTCGCCTGCGCCTTGATCGTCACCAGGGCCTTCAACCCCAGCTCCTTCGCCCGCGCAGCTGACATCACCACCACCGCAGCCGCAGCATCATTCACGCCGGGAGCGTTCCCCGCCGTTACCGTTCCGTCCTTCTTGAACGCCGGCTTCAACGCCGACAACGCCTCCATCGAAGCGTCGTCCCGCACACTCTCATCGCGCGCAATCACCGTCACCGCACCCTTCTTCCCCGGTACAGAGACCGGCACGACCTCCGCGTCAAATCGTCCTTCCTTCCACGCTGCACTCGCCTTCCTGTGCGAAGCCAGCGCATAGGCGTCCTGCTCCTCGCGCTTAATCGAGTGCTTCTCCGCGACGTTCTCCCCCGTTATGCCCATGTGATAGTCCTCACACGCGCACCACAGCCCGTCCTTCACCATTGAATCCACCACTACCGAGTCGCCCATGCGAAAACCCTTCCTTCCCTGCGGCAGCAGATAAGGCGCATTCGTCATCGACTCCATCCCCCCGGCAACAACAATCTCCGCATCCCCCGCCATCACCGCCTGCGCCGCTAGCGCCACCGCCTTCAGCCCCGACCCGCACACCATATTGATCGTCATCGCCGACACGGTATCCGGCATCCCACCCTGTAACGCCGCCTGCCGCGCAGGGTTCTGCCCCAAGCCCGCCGGCAGCACACACCCCATCAAACACTCGTCCACGGTCGCCGGATCAATCCCGGCGCGTTTCACAACCTCGCGGACCGCAATCGCACCCAATTGAACGGCCGTCATCTCCGCGAACGCCCCTTGAAACTTACCCACCGGCGTCCGCACTGCAGCAACAATCACAACGTCCTTCATCGATCAAAACACCTCGATGAAAACTCTACTCCTCTAGTTCACCTTCACACTAGCTGGCGTCGCACCCACCGGTACGATATCGAACTGCGGCTCAGGCGTCCCCATCAGATACTTGTCGAACCAGCTGACGATATTCTCCAACCGCTCAACGCGATGCCAAGGCTGTCCGCTCCGCGACAGCTCGTGGCTTTCACCAGGAAACCGCACCATCACCGTATCGATATGTCTGTATTTCAGCGCTCGAAAGAAGTCCTCCCCACCGCCGGTAGGCGGCGTGCGATAGTCCGCGTCCCCCAGGATGAACAGCATCGGCGTCTGCACCTTTGTGATGTACGTAATCGGCGAATACTTCCTGAACTCCTCCACCTTGTCGAACGGAGCGCCTTCAAACCATGTCGGCTGGAACAGCGTAAAGTCCGCCGTGTACCACCAGTTCGACCAGTCTGCGATGTCTCGCTGCGCCACCGCTGCCTTGAACCGCGTCGTCTGCGTCACCGTCCAGTCCGTCAACAACCCGCCACCGCTCCCGCCGGTCACGCCCATCTTCGCCGGGTCCACATAACCCAGCTTCACCACCGCGTCCACGCAGTCCATCAGGTCGTGAAAGTCGTCGCCCGGGTAGTTGTGTTGAATCACATTGGCAAACTGTTGCCCATACGTCGTCGACCCGCGCGGATTGGGATACACCACCACATAACCCTTCGCCGCCATCCACTGCATCTCGTGATCGAACACCCAGCCATACGCCGAATGCGGTCCGCCGTGAATGTTAAGGATCAGCGGATACTTCTTGGTCTTGTCGAAGTCAGGGGGCAGCTGCACAAACGACTCAATCTTGCTCCCCGCAATGTCCTTCGGATTTGCCGTAGGCGTGACCTGCATGTCCTCGGGCATCGTCAGGTTCAACTGCGAAAACAGCGCCTTGTTCACGTCCGTCAACTGCGTCTGTTGTTTCGAACCGTCCGGCGTCACCGAAAACAAATCACCAATACTCACCGGCGTCGAGATCAGCGCCAGCATCTTTGTCGCGTCCGGCTTCACTGCAAAGCCCACGACCGCCTGCTTCTCCGCCGTCAGCTCCTTTACCGTTCCAGTCGTGGCATCGATAGACACGAGCAGCGCGCTTCCCTGCTTACCCACGACGTCGATTAGCGACTTACTGTCGGCAGTCCATACCACCCCACCCCTTCCGCCACCGCGCGGCGCCGTATTGTCGCCGCCAACTCCTCCACCCACCTCATAGTCATAGTTCGCCGTTAGGTTATGAACTGAAGGGGTCGTCGGCGCCGGCTGCGTCGGATCAATAGCCATAACGAACATGTCCGCCTGCTGATGCGACCGCGGCTTTGCCAGCGGCTGCTCGTCCCCGTGGAACGCAATCTGCTTGCCGTCCGGTGAGATAGCCAGACCCGAGGCAGCAAACGTCAGCTTCGCAACTAAGGCGCTCAATAGCGGGGGTGATTTGTCGTCCTTCGTCCCGCCGTCCGCAGGAGGGTCCAGCACATAGATCTCGTTATGCGGCAGATCATAGTAAGGCTCGTCCACATGCTCTGATGTGTAGTAAATGTTGTTCAACGAGGGATGCCAGGCAAACTCGCCCACCGAAAACCGTCCTGCAGTAACCTGCCACGGCGTTACCGGCTTCGACCCTACCTTCGCCGTATAGAACAGATACAGCTGTGCTGCGTCCTTCGTATCGATGTACCCTGTCCCGTTGCTTCGGTACACGGCCTTCGTGATGATGCGCACATCGCTCTTGTGCTCCTCGGTCTTCGCCTCGTCCTTCTTGTCCTTGTCGGCCTTCGGCTCTGGCACAATCGGGGTCTCGCTCAGCACCGCGATGCAAGTCCCATTCGGCGCCCACTGCGGCGAACCGACTCCCTTCTCCATCGCCGAAACCTGCACCGGCTCGCCCCCGGCCAGCGAAAGCAGGTAGAGCTGCGGCGGTTGCGGCTTGCCGTCCTTCTCCACGGCGCGAGTAAAAGCGATCTGCGTCCCATCAGGCGACCATCGAGGCTGCGCGTCATGCGGCCCGTTTGTCAGCCGGCGCGGCGGCGTCATCGGCTGGGCCGTATCCAGAAGGTAAAGCGCCGTGTCGTAGCCATCGCGCTTCGCATTCACCGTCGTCTGAACGAAGACGGCGCGGCCCCCATCCGGCGATAGCTGCGTATCGCCGATCCACGTAAAGCTGAAGATATCTTTCTCAGTGATGTTTCGTTTCTGCGCGACCATCGCGCTCGTAAGAAGAAGACAAACAACTGCCGCGATCACGTCTTTTGCACGCATCAAGCGCTCTCCCGAGGTACCGAAATCAAATCAGTCGCAGACAAACGACCGTCAGTTTTTTGCTTTCCATGACTATAGCCCACCGCTCCACGGATTCGAACACCGACTTTTCGGTCCTGCTTTTTTCTTCGTGCAGTCGTCATGTACGACTCCAAATCGTGGCGACGGAAAGTCAAAAACCGGTCCGTTACCTCTCTTCGGCGCAAAAAGATTTTTGTCTTTCGTTCATTTTTTTCTTGACAGTGAATTTACGTAAATCTATACCTTCGTTAGCTGCTATGCAGCGTGTTGTAACGACGATGTCTAATCACTAGGGAGAATAGGCAAAATGGCAACTAAGAAAGCAGCAAAGAAAGCAGCCAAGAAACCAGCGAAGAAGGCAGCAAAAAAGAAGTAATCCAACTCAGGCAACCAGAAAGGGGGACGCGATAAGCGTCCCCCTTTCTGCGTCTGCAGTCTTCAGTCTTCGCAATCGTCTCCTCGTTACTGCGCCCCGCCAGCCTTCGCGACGCTCTTCGGAGTCGACAGATACCCCGACACCTTGTTCTTCTCGATCACATTCACCACCAGCTCGTACAGCACAGGGTCCTTGCCGTTGTAGAACTGCACCGGCTCATCCAGCCCCTTGTCCTTCTTTTCGATGTTCCGATCGTCCGAGCTCACAACCAGCGTGTACTTCGAATGTTTCTCGTCCGCCTTCTTCAACTGCAGCTTGACCGTCGACAACAGTGTCGGCTTGGCGCCCTTCTGCAGGGTGAACTCAAGATAGTTACGGTCCCCCTTATGCTTCAGGACCTCAAGCTCATCGTGATTGGTAGCGATCAGCCCACTCATCACGCCGGCGTCACCCATCACGCGGTTCAGCTGCGTTTTTGTCGCCTCCAGGTCGGACTTGGTCGTCGCAACGTCCGTCTTCACCCCGCCAACATCGGTCTTCACGCTGGCAACGTCGGTTGACACCGCACCAATCTGCTTCGAAGTCTGGGCCTCCTGTTGCTCCAGCCTGGCCGACTCCGCCCTCTGCGACGCGATGATGCTCTGCGTCCGAAGCTCAATCTGCTTCTGAGTCATCCCCACGCTCTGCCCCAGCGTCTCGCTCGTCGCGCGCAGCCTGGCATTGGTCGCCTCCAGTTGCTGCGTCAGCTCCGCGTTCTTCTGGTCTGCCGCCGCGACCTTCTTTTCCACGTCGGAAATATGGTTCTGCAAACCGTAAGACCACACCAGCCCGCCCAGAGCGGCCAGCAATGCTGCCGCAACCACTCCGAGCAATGCTCCCGAGATCGACCTCTGTTCTACAAACTCTTCTTCGCTCATTCCACTCTCCTCGTTCCTGTTATTCGTTCCCGCACAGCCGTCTTGCCGACCACCGACCGCTCCTCGGCCCGCAAAACTGATACACCAAAACTATAACCTCTCCACAGCCAACTAGACTTAATTCATGCACCACCCCGACATCTGCATCGCCGGCGCCGGCATCATCGGCCTCTCCCTCGCCATCGAACTCCAACACCGCGGCGTCCGCGTCACCGTCCTTGACCAGACCGTCCCCCTCGCCGAAGCTTCCATCGCCGCCGCGGGAATGCTCGCCGCAGCCGATCCCGCCAACCCTGCCCAGCTCCGCGCACTTGCCGAACTCAGCCTCTCGCTCTACCCGGACCTCCTGGATCGCATCCATGTCCTCTCAGGCGTCCGCGTTCCCTTCCAGACCCATACCACCCTGCAAGCAGTCCAGCCCCGCAGCCGAGGCGCAAGTCCCGAACTCACCCCCCAAGATCTCGCCAACCTCCTCCCCGCACTTGTCCCCGGAGACCAGCGTTTCATCCTCCTCGACGAACACAGCCTTGACCCTCGCCAACTTGCCCCTGCCCTACTCGCCGCCGTCCGCGCAACCTCTATCGACCTGCGCCCCAACATGCCCGTCCTCTCCACTCGCTCCATCGACAACGCCATCGAGATCCGCACTCCCACCGAAGTTCTCCACGCAGCAAGATTTGTAGACTGCACCGGCGCCTGGGCCTCAGCCACATCTCATCTGCCCAACATCCAGGTCGCCCCTAAAAAGGGCCAAATGCTCTCCGTCTCCTTGCCAGCCTCACTTCCGCTGGAGCTCGTCGTCCGAACGCCGGATATCTATATCGTCCCCCGCACCTCCGGTCCCAACACCGGCCGCGCCATCGTCGGCGCAACAATAGAAGACGCCGGCTTCGACAAGACCGTTCACCCCTCCGACATCGCCCGTCTACGCTCGCTTGCCGCCGCATTGCTCCCCCCGTTAGCAGACGCGCCTCAACTCCAGGCCTGGGCAGGTCTTCGTCCGGCAACTCCCGACGGTCTTCCCCTCCTTGGCACTCTTCCCAACCAGCCGAACCATCTCCTCGCCACCGGCCACTACCGCGATGGCATCCTCCTCGCCCCGGCCACCGCGCACGTCATGGCGCAGCTTCTATCTTCCGAAGCTCCTTCAATCGATCTCAAGCCGTTCTCGCCCGCGCGCATTTGGAGCGAACGCACATAACACTTTCGTCGCACAGAGATGCCGATATTCGCGCATCCCGCCGTGACAACCGTTTCTCCGCTGCGCTATAACCAGATGTACTAAGTTTCACCCTGGAGAGGCGTCTTATGTCTACCGCTGTCGCACCGAAAGGCCTGGAAGGCATCGTCGCCACCACATCTGCCATCTGCTGGATCGACGGCGACGCCGGCGTCCTCTCCTATCGCGGCATCGACATCCACGAACTCGCTCAGCGTTCCACCTTCGAGGAGACCACCTACCTCCTGTGGTTCGGCAAGCTCCCTAACGCCGCCGAACTCGCCGAGTTCACGAAACACCTCTCCGCAGCACGCAAGCTCGATCCCAAAATCATCGACCTGCTCCGCAGCGTCCCCACAAACGCCACGCCCATGGAGGTCCTGCGCACCGCTGTCTCCCTGCTCAGCATCTACGACGCCGACGAAGCCGACAGCTCACATGACGCCAACGTTCGCAAGTCCTACCGCCTCACCGCGCAGATCGCCATGATCGTCGCCACCTTCGATCGCATCCGCAAAGGCAAGTCCATCGTCGAAGCTGACAAGTCTCTCAGCCACGCCGCCAACTTCCTCTGGATGCTCAACGGCGAAAGGCCCTCCGACACCGCCACCCGCGCCTTCGACATCGCGCTCATCCTCCACGCGGACCACGAGCTCAACGCCAGCACCTTCGCCGCACGCGTCATCGCCGCAACTCTCGCCGACATCCACTCCGCCATTACCGGAGCCATCGGCGCCCTCAAGGGCCCGCTCCACGGCGGAGCCAACGAGGCCACCATGCGCCTCCTCTACGCCATCGAGAAAGCCGGCGCAGACCCCGTCGAATACGTCCGGCAGATGTTCGCCGAGAAGAAAAAGATCTCCGGCTTCGGCCATCGCGTCTACCACACCGAGGACCCCCGCGCGACCCACCTCCGCCGCATGTCCGAGGAGCTCGGCAACGCCGCCGGCAACACAAAGTGGTTCGATATGTCACGCAAGATTGAACTCTTCGTCAAGCAGGAGAAGAAGCTCAACGCCAACGTCGACTTCTACTCCGCCTCCACCTACACCACCCTCGGCATCGACATCGACCTCTTCACTCCAATCTTCGCCGTCAGCCGCATCTCCGGCTGGGCCGCCCACGTCATCGAGCAGCACGACGACAATCGCCTCATCCGTCCCCGCGCCGACTACACCGGCCCCACCTACCCCGCGCCATACATTCCGCTCGGAGAGCGCTAGCCTGCTTCACACGCCAGCGTCTCCTGACTCAACGCCCGACGGCGTCCATGGCCCGACGATCTCTTCCGCTAAACATCTTGCCCTTCCCCCGCGCAGTTGTAGTTGCCGTAGGGCGTTGCCGGTAATCTCAACCCACCAAAAAAACGCCTGTCATTCTGAGCGCAGCGAAGGACCCCCGCATTTTGTCTCTGCTTTTGCAGTTGTTTTTTGCCGTTGATCAGCGGCAAAACTAAAAGGGAGCAGCCCTGGGGCCGCTCCCTTCCGTAAACACAATGACCTGCTAATCGGCGCCCTACTTCTGGCTGGCCGGCGGCACAATCCCATTCATCCGCAGATACTCCACCAACTGTCCATAGTGGTCGCACATATGCGCGATGCCAAAAGCCGCCATACTCATCTTCGTCTGGTCGTCCTTCACTGACGCAAACGCATTCGCCGCCGTCAGCGTCGCAAGCTGCGCATGAGCATAAGCAAACGATCCCGCCAGCGCCTTCACCGCATCCTCCTTTGAAGTCAGGCTATCCATGCCCTTTACATCCGCATCCGGCTTTGCACCCCATGAGATCCCGAAGAAGTAATAGTTCGCCTGCGCCACATGCGCCACTGTCTGCCCAAAGGTGTTCACGCTCTTCGGTGTCACGAAGTCCACCTTCTGCGACGGCACAAAGATCGCCTGGCTCGGCGCAAAATTGTATTTATCCGCCGGCATGGCCTTCGCCGCACCCATAATCTGTTCTTCATAGATCTTCAGCAGCGCATCCATCGACTTCCCCGGTTCAATCATCGTCCCTGCCGGGACCTTGGGGGCCGCCGCGCCCATCTGCGCCTTCACGCTGCCTGCACAACAGGTCGCCAACGCCAACACTACAACCATCCGCTTCATCATCGTCACATCCTCCAGAAAAATTGGGCCCGAATGCCGCAAGCCTAACAGATTTCAACACCTCTGGGCACTGCACCTCGTCACAGAAAAACCTCGTTTATCCCTAAACTCTTTCGCCTCATCACTCGTCTCCTGCTATAACAGCCACAACCCCAATTCCAAGGAGCTCGCTGCCCCCATGCTGCGTACCCTGTCTCTGTTCTCCGCGCTGTCCGTCCTCGCTATCTCTCCACTGCTCGCTCAGAACGGAGCCCCACGCAGCAACATCACAACGCCCAAGCAGCAATTCGGCTTCAACATCGGCGACGACTATATGCTCGCCACCTACACCCAGGAGACCGAGTACCTGCAGAAGCTGGCCAAGGAGTCAGACCGCATGAAGCTGGTCGACATCGGCCTCACCGCTGAGGGCCGCCACCAGTACATGGCCATCATCTCTTCGCCCGAAAACATGAAGAACCTGGACCACTACCGCGAGATCAGCCAGAAGCTCGCCCTGGCCAAGGGCCTCACCGACGACCAGGCCAAGGCGCTGGCCGAAGAGGGCAAGGCCATCGTCTGGATCGACGGCGGCCTGCACGCCTCC
>DATHQG010000049.1:0-3357 GCA_035483075.1 Edaphobacter sp.
AAAACGAGTTGTGTCTTGATTTTGTCCATTAACTGTAATTAATTGGACATGATGATTTTTTAATGTATTTTGATTTGAGGCCAAATTCTTTATCATTATTACAGTCCAATATCTACAATATTTGAAAATATATCTGGCGATTCGCGCCTAAACTCCAATGGCATAACCTGTTACGCTTAAGCTAGTGCCATTCGTCGACGACACCGAAGCGCGCAGTGTCGCTGGCTGTGGCACCGACGATTGCGCCGAATAAGGGTCGAAAAGCCGAGTGAGACAGGGTTACCGCTCTTGCCCAGAGCGGCCATTCTGAAAGCCCTCGTGGGACCCGCTGACACTATCTGGTGGGCCACGCCTTAGACGTTCACGCACCTCTCGCTCTGCTTGCTGACGGAAGAAGTGCGTGAAGACACGCGCCCTACGAGAACTCGCGAGTCGTTCGCGCCGCAGCTTGACACGCCGCCGGGTACCGCGTATATTTCCGTTTGGCTATACAACCAAAGGGTAATTGACGCATGATGACCGCTAGCCTCGATGCCACGTTCTCCGCGCTGTCTGACCCGACCCGTAGGGCTATCCTGGCCCGGCTGGCGGAGGGCGAGGCCACGGTTAATGAGCTCGTGGCTCCGTTCAAGTTGAGCCAACCCGCGATTTCCAAACACCTCAAGGTGCTTGAGAAGGCTGGCCTCATTTCCCGGGGACGCGACGCCCAGAAACGACCCTGCCGGATCGAGGCCAGGCCTCTGGCCGAAGCCACCGAGTGGTTGCAGGAGTATCGAAAACTCTGGGAGGCCAACTTCGAGCGCCTCGACACCCTCCTGGACGAGCTGAAGGCCCGGAAGAACAAACCCTGAAAGGACCTTGCCGATGCGAAATGCCCTGAAGCTCACGACCCCAACCGATCGCGAGATCGTCGTCGTCCGCGAATTCGACGCTCCGCGTGAGCTGGTCTGGGACTCGATTTTCAAGCCCGAGCTGCTCAGGCGATGGTTTTCTGGCCCGCCCGGCTGGGAAATGACCACCTGCGAGGACGACGCCTGCACTGGCGGGACTTATCGCCGCGTCTGGAGCGATCCGAACGGTCTGACCATGTCACAGTCCGGCGTCCACCGGGAAGTCGTCCCGCCCGAGCGCTGCGTCCGAACCCAGGTGTTCGAATCCGGTGGCGTCCCCTTGGGCCAAGAGCAACTGGCGACGATCGTCCTCACCGAATTGCGTGAGAGGACGATGCTGACGATGACCTTTCTCTTCGACTCGAAGGAAACCCGCGACGGGACGGTGCCCTACTTGGAACAGGGCATGGCCGCCGGCTTCGACCGGCTGGACGAAATCCTTGCCTCGGCCGCAGCCTGACCCGAAGAACGGGACAATGTCTCCGCCTCGGTGGCGAGGGTCGGCGTCGATTTCGTCGGCCCTCGTTCGAGGGCGGAGGCAACTCCGCCTCATGATCGGAAGCACACGAACGACCGAACCCAAAACCGAAAAGGGCATCGATGACTACGTCTCACCTCATCTCGATCGCGGGGATCGCCATGTCTCTCCTCGCGGGGTCTGGACATCATGAGGGTTCCGCCAATGCTCGAGCGGAGGAGCCCCAGCGGCCGGACGCCTCGGGGAACTACGCCACCGTCAACGACCTCAGGATGTATTACGAAGTCCACGGCAGCGGCGATCCTGTGGTGCTGCTGCACGGCGCGTTCATGACCATCACCAACAACTGGACCGGGTGGATCGGCGAGCTCTCCAAAACGCGGAAGGTGATTGCCATCGAAATGCAGGGCCACGGGCGCACGGCGGACACCGCACGCGACATCACCGACGAAAACCTCGCCGACGATGTGGCGGCGCTTCTGGAGCAGCTCAAGATCCCGCGGGCGGACCTCATCGGCTACAGCATGGGCGGCGCCGTGGCGATGCAGTGTGCGATCCGCCATCCGGACAAAGTGAGAAAGGTGGTCATCATTTCGTCCTATTTCCGCCGTGACGGCGTGGTCAAGGAAGCGCTCGACGCGATCCCGAAACTCACGGCGGACGACTTCAAAGGCTCGCCCATCGAAGCCGAATACAAGAAGCTGAGCCCGACTCCGGACGAGTTTCCGAACTTCGTCAAGCGGCTCCTCGCCACGGCTTCGAGAGGGCACGACATCAGCGCCGATCAGCTCAAGGCTACCACGGCGCCGATGTTCTTCATCCACGGTGACGCTGATGGCGTACGGCTTGAGCACATCTCGGAGATGTACCGCCTCAAGGGTGGCGAGATTCATGGCGACATGCGGCCCCGCTCCGCATCACGATTGGCCATCCTGCCCAATACGACACATGTCACGCTGATGGACCGCAGGTCCGTTATCATCCCGATGGTGAACGACTTTCTCGATGCCAAGCCGCAAAAGCCATGAGGAAGGGGCGCGGCTTTTGACGAGCGAAGGGCTAGTTTTGTCTGCTGGCGCGTCGTGAGAACCTTGCGATGAGCGAGGTTCTCTGAGACGAGCGTGAATCCGCCTCCGGCAACGCCTGTCTTTGCCGGGATACACCGGAGGTTTCTATGGACAGGCAGATGATCGCGGCATTCTTTGAAGCGCCCGATTCGGCGAAACGCTGATCTTGGGTATCGAAGGGGGCGTCACTCATACGGCGTTGGCGCGAATCCTTCCGTATCTGATTTCTCGACCAAGTCCCAAGACGGATCCGAAAGCGTGGATTCATCGAACCGCTCGCCCCAGTGTATGGCTTGGGTCTGTGGAATCGACTCTTGCACGCTTCGGTCCGCCATGCCGGAGCAACTTCGGCCGAGAAGACCGACGCGCAACGGCGGACAATCAGCACAGGGGGTATGACCGATGCTTGATGTAGGATTAATACCGATGCCATCACTCAATCAGCGACAGGGAAGCCCCATCGATCGACCTTGGCCCAGAACTGACTCCACCGTTCCGGCGTGTAGCTCAAGGCCCGCAGGCTCAGCACCACCGACGCTCCCTCCTCGGTCCACTTCATCCCCGATCCGCACAGCCGCTGCTTGACGATCACCTTGCACGCCGCCTCGGTCACCCCGCTGCCGATCGGCGCGTTGGCCGCCACTCGCCTGGGGTAATCCATACGGCCCGCTCCCGACTGGTTCGCAAAGTACGTGATCGCCCGCTCCACATCCTCCTCACCCTTGGTCCAGGGACGCTCTCGGGCCAGCGATCGCAACCGCTTCAGCACCCACTCGGCACCACCTGGCTCGTGCTTCAGCCGGTGGCACGCATCGTCCAGCCACGCCTTGCGGGTCTGAGGCTGACCCCGGTACAACACCGCCGCCGCCTTGCCCAGGTACTCCGCGGCATGCCAGAAGTCGGTCACCTGCACGTCGGTGTG
>DATHQG010000050.1:0-3154 GCA_035483075.1 Edaphobacter sp.
CACGTCGCTGAAGGGCTTGCCCGCTACATTGATCTGGTGCGACCGCCATGCTCCTGGCCGCAGGTCTTCTTGTGCATGCATGCGCCCCGCCGACCGATGAAGGCCGGAAGTATCTATGATGTCGCCAACCGCAGGTTTGTCGCCCTCGGAATCAAAGCCGCCCACCGAGGTGGACATGCCCTTCGACACGCCTGCGCCAGCCGCCTTCTTGCTGAAGGTCTCTCACTCAAGGAGATCGGCGACCATCTCGGTCACCGCAGCGCGTCGGCAACCAGCATCTATGCGAAGGTGAACATGGATGCACTTCGTCAGGTCGCGGCGTTCGACCTGGGAGACCTCCCATGAACATGACAGAGGTCGTCGAGGTTTATCTGGCCAGACAACGCTCCCTTGGCATGCGCTTCGAGTCTGCCGAGCGGATGCTCCATCGGTTTTGCCGTACCCTGGGCAATCCCGAGATCAGCAAAGTCGAGCCCGAGTTGGTGGCCACGTTCCTCCGTGGGCAGGGGAGTCTCAGCGCGAGTTGGTTGCTCCGGTACAGAGTCCTGACTGGGCTATACAAATTCGCCATCGGACGCGGATATGTCGACTGTTCGCCATTGCCGACCGCTCTACCAAAACTGCCGCCGCAACAAACTCCCTACGTCTATTCCACTGAAGAACTGCGCCGATCGTTGGACGCCACGGAGGTGCTGCGCGTCGGGCACAGCCCTCAAGTGCCGGCGATGTACCGGACACTCATTCTACTCCTCTATGGAACTGGCATGCGGATCGGCGAGGCACTGCGGTTAACCTTGCAAGATGTCGATTTGACCGAACAGGTGATTACCATTCGCGACACGAAGTTCTTCAAGACGCGCCTTGTTCCGATCGGACCAAGGCTCAATCGGGAACTCATCGGATATACAGACCGGCGACGCCTCCGTCCTTTACGGTGCGGGGAGATGTCACCCTTTTTCACCACACGCGATGGACGAGCATGGCACTACGTTCGCGTCATCTCGTGGTTTCAGGATGTTCGCCGAGCTGCAGGCATAGTTTGCCCTGCTGGCGAACCTCGACCCCCGCGCCTGCATGATCTTCGCCACACCGCGGCCGTGCATCGGGCGGTGGCGTGGTATCGGACAGGTCAGGACGTCCAACTCTTGCTTCCGCAACTCGCTACCTACCTTGGCCATGTCGATATTCGGTCGACGCAACGTTATCTGCAGATGGCCCCCGACCTCCTCCAGGCGGCAAATCAACGCTTTGCCAAATATGCAATGGGAGGCGACCATGAAGGATGAGAACCTCCTCGGTCCCTGGGTTCGCCGATTCCTTCTCGAACATCTGGTGGCCGAGCGGAATCTTTCGCGTAATACGCAGGTCAGCTATCGCGATACGCTGAGGCTCTTGCTTCCCTTCGCAAGCAAGGAGGGAGGCGCCATTGATCGAATGACCGTGGAGGATTTGACGCCAGCGGTTGTTCGCAAATTTCTCGACCATCTGGAAAGCACTCGTCAATGCAGTGACGTCACCCGGAACCAAAGGTTGGCCAGCATACGTTCGTTGGCCAGGTTCATCGGCACGCGTTCGCCGGTTCACCTGGCCTGGTGTACTGAGATGCGCGCTGTCCCGTTCAAAAAGACAGCTAAAACCCTCGTTGAATATCTCGAGAAGGTGGAGATGGACACTCTGCTTAACCAGCCCGATCAACGAACCACACTTGGCACGCGGGATCATGCCCTGTTGCTGTTCTTGTACAATACCGGAGCTCGGGCAGATGAAGCGGCAACACTGACGGTCGGGAGTTTGCAGTTGGGCCGGTCACCATCAGTGCGCCTCCACGGCAAGGGGAATAAGTTTCGCACCTGCCCATTGTGGTCGACAACGACAACGTCTTTGGCGTGCCTCGTGGCGAACCGCGACTTGAATAGCTCGGTCTTCATGAACCGGGTCAACCAGCCGATCACGCGCTTCGGTATCCACCGGGTGGTAACCCACTACGCTGCCCTGGCGAGCAAGGTGGTGCCGACGTTGGCGAACAAGCGCGTAAGCCCACACACGATTCGGCACACGACGGCCGTCCACCTTCTGCGAGCCGGTGTCGACATCAATACGATCCGTGCCTGGCTCGGCCACGTCTCGCTGGATACCACGCACATCTACGCGGAAGTCGATCTCGAAATGAAAGCCAAGGCCCTCGCCAGCCTCGATCTCAGTGGACTGAAAGCTCGGCCGGAGCAACGCTCCCTGCCATCGTTGATGGCATTCCTGAAAGCTCTGTAGAGCAATTTTTATGTTGCGGCCTGAGCCAGGGTTCCCACGGAATTCCTGGCTCTCCCGACCAGCCGCAACATAAGTTGGGCCGCAACATAACGGCTGTAACCGTATCCCTGTGAATGAACCGCGGCGTACTCTTCCCACAAGATCAGCAGGCTGACCCCAGGCCGCTTCATCTCACGCACCAGCAGAGCCCAGTCAGGTTCGGGATGGCGGCGAGCGCCCGGTTTATTGCTGGGCGCGGGAAACAGACGCTGTTCCAGCGCCTCGTCGGGCAGGTCGGGCGGTAGCGGCCAGCCCAACCCGGCGGCACTGGCTCGTGTCAGATAATCCTGCACGGTGGTGCGGCCGACACCGACCTCCCGGGCGATGACCCGGGAACTGGCGTGGGCACCAAAGTGCAATTGCAGGACCTGCCGTATCCGCCGCATGGACAGTCTCTCCGTCGGCATCCGCGTTCCCTCCATCGATTGCGATGGGGAAACATGGTGTCGACGGCTGTCTGAAATGGCGTCTATCCGGCGATTTTCAGGTTTGACGGCACACCGGCCGACGCTGAGGCAGCCGTGGGTCTGGAGACATGATGATGTCGGGCATGCCGATGGTGGTCCGCCCTGACGTGACGACGGACGGCGGCGTAAAAGCCTGAGAGTTCTGAGGAACCAGGCACGGCGCCGAGCTGGATTTGGCGGTTCTGTTCGACGCCGTGCCCCACACCGTGCCGGGCACGTATGCAGGGTCAGTATCGCGCCAACCGCGGCGGGCGTCCACGCCGGATCCACCGGTCCCATTCCGGCGTGGCCACCTCAGCGCGGCTGTTTGTCTGCGCGGAATGCCGCACCCAGGCCCTGATCTGTAGCTGTTGCGATCGTGGCCAGATTTACTGCGCCGG
>DATHQG010000051.1:0-2627 GCA_035483075.1 Edaphobacter sp.
CGGCGACGACATCGTCAACCTCATCACCCAAACGCTCAAGCCCTCCAGCGAGATCGTCAACAACTTCGAGGCCTTCGTCATCACCGGCGACTCCGCCAACTTCTCCGTCGGCGCCAACCTCATGCAACTCCTGCTCGGCATTCAGGAAGAAGAGTGGGACGAAGTCGAGATGGCCGTCCGCGCCTTCCAGAACATGACGCAGGCCATCAAGTTCTGTCCACGCCCTGTTGTCGTCGCGCCTTACGGCATGTGCCTTGGTGGAGGAGTAGAGATCTCCCTTCACGCTGCTGCCCGTCAGCCCCACGCCGAACTCTACATGGGCCTCGTCGAAGCCGGAGTCGGTTTGATTCCTGGCGGAGGAGGATGCAAAGAGATGACCATCCGCAGCGTCGAAGCGGGCTCAAGCATTCGTCCGGACGCTCGTGGCGAGGGCGTTGAGATATTCGAAGCCCTGAAGAAAAACTTCGAGACCATCGCCATGGCCAAGGTCTCGACCTCTGCGGCAGAGGCCCGTTCCATGGGCTTCTTCAAACCATCCGACGCCATAACGCTGAACCGTGAACGTCTGCTCACGGACGCAAAGACCAGGGTCCGAGCAATCGCCGACGCCGGCTACAGCGCGCCGACACGGCGCACCGATATCCCTGCTCCGGGTGAAAGCGTCCTCGCCACGCTAAAGCTGGCCGTATGGACGATGCGCGAAGGCCAGTACATCTCCGACCACGACGTCAAGATCGCCAACTGGGTCGCCTACGCGCTCTGCGGAGGCAAGGTCACCCCCGGTACGCCGGTAACAGAGCAATACCTGCTCGATCTAGAGCGCGAGGCCTTCCTGTCCCTGTGCGGAGAAAAGAAGACGCAGGAGCGCATCGCGTTCACCTTGAAGACAGGCAAGCCGCTGAGAAATTAAGTCTTGCTTAAGGGCACGGCTTCAGCCGTGCCGCAGAAGTTCACAGAAGGGACGGGGGCTTTAGCCCCTGAGGTACGCTTTACGAGACAGCGTGCCGAGGTAGCCAAATGAAAGAAGTCATCATCGCATCCGCAGTTCGCACCGCAGTAGGCAAGGCCCCACGTGGCACGCTTCGCACCACACGCCCGGACGACCTCGCCGCCTTCGCCATCAATGGTGCCCTGGAGCGCGTCCCGCAGCTCGACAAATCGGAGATAGAAGACGTCATCCTCGGCTGCGCCATGCCCGAAGCAGAGCAGGGAATGAACGTCGCCCGCGTTGCCAGCTTCCGCGCTGGTCTGCCGATTACGGTCTCCGGCATGACCATCAACCGTTACTGTGCCTCCGGTCTACAGTCGATCGCGCTCGCCGCAGAGCGCATCCGTGGCGGCGGAGCGGACGTGATCGTCGCAGGTGGCACCGAAAGCATGTCGTACGTCCCCTTTGGCGGCAACAAGATCTCGGTCAACCCTTGGCTCGTCGACAACTACCCCGGCTCGTACATGTCCATGGGCCTCACCGCCGAGCGCGTCGCGATCCACTATGGCATCACCCGCGAGCAGATGGACCAGTTCTCCTACGAGAGCCACCAGAAGGCGCTCGCCGCAATCTCCTCTGGAAAATTCGAAGACGAAATCGTGCCGATCACCGTTACAAGCACGACCCCCAACGGGAAGGGCAAAGCCAAGCCCGTCGAAGCCACCTTCAAGCAGGATGAAGGCCCTCGCGCTGACACCTCACTCGAAGCCCTCTCCAAACTAAAGCCTGTCTTCCACGCAAAAGGCACCGTAACGGCCGGCAACTCCAGTCAAACCTCCGATGGAGCGGCAGCCGCCGTAGTCATGTCCGCCGAGCGCGCCGCTCAACTAGGAATCCCCGCGATGGCAAAGTTTGTCGCCTTTGCCTACGCCGGTTGCGACCCCGAAGAGATGGGCATCGGTCCCATCCATGCCGTCCCCAAGGTATTAAAGATGGCCGGCCTATCGCTCGAAGACATCGACCTCTTCGAACTCAACGAAGCCTTCGCCGCGCAGTCGCTAGCCGTGTTGAAGGTCCTCGGCATAGACCCTGCTAAAGTCAACGTCAACGGTGGCGCCATCGCCCTCGGCCACCCGCTAGGCTGTACCGGAGCTAAGTTGACCGCAACGCTTCTACGCGAAATGCCGCGCCGCAAGGCAAAATACGGCATTGTGACGATGTGTGTTGGCGGAGGCATGGGCGCTGCTGGAATCTACGAGGCCACGAATTGAAATAATGCGACGCTACTCCATCCCGGACAGAGAAGCTGCGGCAAAGATACTTCCGAAAAGCCGCAAGGACAGCATGACGCTTTGGAAAATCGGAGCATTTCTTGCCTTGTTGGTCGTTTTTGTTATGACCGTTCTGTTTTTTCAGCACAGGCGTCAGGAAGAGATGGAAAATTCCTGGCAAAGCGCAACGGCAACGATTGAAGATGTTCGACCAGTTGTTGTTTCGCAGGTCAACAGTCAGTTCGGCGGCGCGATGCTTTATCAGGTGGAGGTATTGGCACACTACAACGCGAATCGTCTTGAACAAAGGCGGTGGATCAGGATCGAGAGTAAGCCCGGCCCTAGTCCGGACGAAACGCAAATAGCTCGTTGGAAGGGTAAACAGTTCGTCGTTCGCTGGAAAGCCTCTCAACCGGACCAAGTAATTC
>DATHQG010000052.1:0-6683 GCA_035483075.1 Edaphobacter sp.
AGTGGGCGCGCCATGGACAGTCGAGTCTCTGTCCGAAGCAGCGGGCATGTCTCGATCCGCATTCGCACTGCGTTTCAAAGATCTGCTCGGACAGACACCGTTGGAATACGTAACCGAGTGGCGGATGCAGAAGGCGATGCAGCTACTCGAACAGCGTGACAAGAAGCACGTCGACGTTGCTCGATTAGTCGGTTACGAGTCCGATGCGGCATTCAGTAAGGCCTTCAAGCGAGTGGTTGGAGCCAGCCCAGGGGAGTACCTCAAACGTGGATTGGAAGACCACAGTCAGTCCCAATAGACACCGTTCTCGTCAGCTGTGATCTCCATGAGCGACAAATCGCCAATGCACTCGCCGACGCCGGATTGGTACCGGGAAGTCGGCTTGTAGGAAGCGACGAGCTTGCCGTACAAGACTCGCAGCAAATAGTCCACGACCTCCACCACCACCGTCTCTAGGGCCGTCAGCCTGACCCTAAGCTCCTCGGAGGGGAAAGGGTCACGAGGGCTCCAGCTAATAGGCCCGGTAGCCTGTTCTCTCGGACTTTTTTGGGAAAAAGGGAACTTTGCTAACCGCTCGCACGTAATCCCAACCAAAGAAACATATCGCCGTAGGTTCGTCTGCATGGAGATTCCCGATGCACTGTAAGACCCTTCTCGGCTGTACGCTGTCGCTCTCTGCGCTCGCCGTTCCCACCTTCGCGCAGCAGCCTCAGCCCGGCCTCAGCGGCAAGTGGACCATGACCGCCGAAATCTTCGGATCCCCCACCTATCTCACAATGGAGTTGAAGCAAGAGGGCGACAAGCTCTCGGGCACCTATACCGGCGACAAGTTTGAGGGCAAAGTCAGTGGAGACAGCTTCCATCTGCTTGCCACCAGCGATGGCGGTGTCACCTCCGACGTCAACGCAACCATCAAAGACGGAGTCATCTCCGGCACCTCGATCGAAACCGACCCTGCCGACAAGGCGCATCCCCTGAAGTACAACTTCACAGCAACGCTCGCACCGGTGCTCAAGCACGGCACGCCGCAGCGCCATGAGTTCGCACCAACGGTCTACTACCGCCAGTTCTCGCCGTTCAACAAGCCGGTCCTGACAGTCGCGCCCGGCGACACCATCCACACCACCACCGTAGACGCGGGCGGCACCGACATGAACGGCGTCAAACGCGTCCAGGGCGGCAACCCCGAGACCGGGCCCTTCTACATCGAGGGCGCCGAGCCCGGCGACACCCTCGTCGTCCACATCGTTCACCTCAAGCTCAACCGCGACTACGCCATCAGCGACGACGGCCTCGACGATCGCGCCATGGACAACAACGTCGCCGTGAAGTTCAAGGACAACGGCAAGACGATTCGCTGGCATATCGACACCGCCAAAGGCGTCGCGTACCCCGAAGGCGCCGGCGAAGGCCTGGCGCACTACACCGTTCCGCTGCACCCCATGCTCGGATGCATCGCGACGGCCACCAGTCCAGGGGCACAATCACCGCCGGGCACCGGCGACTCCGGCGGCTACGGCGGCAACATGGACTTCAACGAGATCTCCGAGGGCGCCACGATCTATCTGCCCGTCTCGAACCCCGGCGCTCTGCTCTACGTCGGTGACGCGCACGCCTTACAGGGCGACGGCGAGCTCAACGGCAACGCACTCGAGACCTCAATGGACGTCGAGTTCACCGTCGATGTAATTCAAGGCACGCACCTGCGCGGCCGTCGCATCGAAACCCCGACCCACATCATCACCATGGGGCTGAACGGGTCGCTCGACGACGCCATGAAGTCCGCCACCGCCGACATGGTCAACTGGCTCGACCACGACTACAAGCTCACGCCGTCCGAGATCGCCCAGCTCCTGGGCACGGCAGCCGAATACAAGATCAGCGAGGTCGCTGACCGCAACGCAGGCATCGTACTCAAGATCAACAAGGACCGGCTGAAGCCGCTGTTGCCCAAGACAAAATAGCCAGGGGCCAATTTCCACAGATTTATTTCAAAAAAGTGGCAAATCTTCCGCACCACAAAACCACCACACTATTCACCACAAATCACCAGCAATTAACCACGTAGCTACCACCCAAAAACCACAAAAATCGCCCATAAATCGCAGGACCCCACCCAAAAACCACCACAAAAAAATTAACGTCCCTCCCGCAACCGGACGGCAAGCCGCTCCGGCAACCCCGCCATCAAAATCCGTCCCTGCGCCGCCGTCAGGTCATACGGAACGCGATGATAAACAATCTCCTTCGCCTCCGAGTCATAGATCACAAACGCCGCCCGCCAGTCGCAGTCCCGCGGTTGCCCCACCGACCCCGGATTGATCAGATGCCGTGTCCCCTCCGGAATCGCCATCGTCCAGCTCTCCGCCTCGTTCTTCGTCCTGTACTGCGGCTTGATCTCGTGCCAGTTATGCTCCTTCTGCGAAAACCCACCCTGCAGATGCGTATGCCCAAAGAACGTTATCGCCGTCGTCATCTGCTGCAGCGGCGCCCACGCGTCCCGCATGCTCAAAATGTATTGGTCCTCATTCAACGGCGACCCATGCACGCAAGTCACCCCCGGCTCATCAGGCTTCACAGGCCCCTGCGGCACCGCACTTAGCCAGGCCAGGTTCTCCGGCGTCAACTCCTTATTGGTCCACATTGCCGCCGCCCGCGCGACGGGATTAAACCCCAGTGCCGAACTCAGCCCGGCGCCAACCCGGTCATGGTTCCCCCGCACATTGATCTGCGCCTTCGCCCGAATCAAATCGATCACCTCATTCGGACTGCCACCATATCCCACCACGTCCCCGAGGTTCCAAAGTGCGTCATACGGCTCTGCTGCGGCAAGGACTGCGGTCAGTGCTTCGAGGTTCCCGTGAATATCAGAAAGTATCAGCGCGCGCATGCAGTCCAAACGGCCTTACGACCAATTTATTAGTCTATAGACTTTCCCCCCATCATGGAAACCGCGCCCGCGTCATTCTTACCCGATCAAACAACCGAAGCCAGTGGTCGCGACCGGTCCGTTCTCATCGTCGGCGCCGAAGCCAGCAGCCGTCGCGTGTACTCATGTTGTGGCCGCTCAAACAAACTCCGCACCGCCCCCTGCTCCACGATCTCCCCCTGCTGCATCACCGCCACCCTGTCTGCAACCTGCGCCACAACCGCCAGGTCATGCGAGATGAACAACATCGCCAGCCCGTACTCCCTCCGCAGCTCATTCAAGAGCCCTAAGATCTGTGCCTGCACCGTCACATCCAGCGCCGTCGTCGGCTCGTCGGCAATCAGCAATCGAGGCCGGTTCACAATCGCCATCGCGATCAGGATCCTCTGCCGTTGCCCTCCCGAAAACTGGTGCGGATAGTCCGTGGCCCTCCGCTCCACCTCAGGCAACCCAACCTCCTCCATCGCCGAAAGCACCCTTGCCCTAACCGCCTTTCGCGACTCGCCCGGATGATGTGCCTGCACGGCCTCCGCGATCTGGGCCCCCACCGGCATCACCGAATTCAGCGCCGTCATCGGCTCCTGAAAGATCATGGCGATCTCCCGCCCACGCCGTCGCCGCATCGCCTCCTCAGGCAGTTTCAGCAGGTCTTCTCCGTCAAAACTAACCCTTCCTGTAACGGTCGCCGTATGAGGCAAAAGCCGAAGGACCGCCAAGGAAGTGGCCGATTTTCCCGACCCCGACTCTCCCACCAGCCCCAGTGTCTCACCCGCATTGATATGGAACGAGATGCTCCTAACAGCCGCCTGCTCTCCAAAGCCAATCGACAGGTCCTTCACATCCAGCAGCGCCGCAGCGTCCATACTTCGAAGTGTACCCAATCACAGCACGGGGTTATTTTGCCCAACTCTCACCCCACCCTAAGCCCCGACTAGGCTTTTGCCCGTCAAATATCGTCTAATCTCGTTAGCAGACCTATGAGAGCTCTCTTCCTACGCGCGATTCTTGGTACCGTGACCCTGGCGAGTTGGCCCGCCTTCGCGCAGATGCACAAGGTCGCCAAGCCCGAACAGGTCGTCCGCGCCGTAGGCGTCTACGAATGGACCGGAGACTTCGCGAAGCCCTCCGCCAGCCGTCTCATCCCGGTCACTGTCTTCATCGAAGGCAAGCTTCAGGACGCGGGTGTCTACATTGCTCGCCCCATCCCCTTTGCTCTGCTCCCCGGAAACGTCTATGTCCTGCAGTCCGCAGGTGTCGATAAAGCCACTCTCGACCTCGCCTATGCGAAACATCTCCAGGCAGTCGAAGCGACCGGCGATATGGCCTTTGACGACGGCTGGTTCGGCTACGGAAGCGTCAAGCCACTGGCCGCGCCCAGAAGGACGACGACCGCCCTGAAGCCGTCCAAGACGCTGCCGGTCATCACCACCTCATCAAACAGTCCCCACTTCGGCACGAAGCCAGGCGGAGACTCCACGGCTGCCGGTAGCCCGAGCACGCCCGCAACCCCGAGCGATACGAAGTCCGGGACCCCAACGACAGCCAGTACAACAGCCAGCACCGCCGACACGTCGACCGGCAGCGACCCGGACCGGCCCACCATGAAACGCCGCAATTCAGATACAGCCAGCTCCGGGACACCAACAACTCCATCCACTACGACCTCAGACACTTCATCCACTACCAGCAGCGCCTCGACACCCGCCGACGATCCCAACCGGCCCACCATGAAGCGCCGAAGCTCCGACGGCACGACCTCCAGCAGCGGCACCACAACAGACCCTTCAACAACGTCGACGACACAAACCGGAAGTACTCCGGCTGACGATCCGGATCGGCCAACGATGACGCGTCGCAACTCCGACGGCACCACCTCCGGAGGCAGCAGCACCACAACGACCGACACGGCATCGAACACCTCCAACGGGACTTCATCGGCCGACGACCCTGATCGTCCAACGCTCAAGCGGCACACTGCCCAGGACACCAGCAAAGCGAATAGTGCGGCAAACGACATCGGCGGTGTCAGCGCTGTTGGATCGTTGAACGACGATCCCGGCCGCCCCAACCTCCACCACGGCAAGCCAACCAGCGCAATGACGGAGACCGACCTGCCGAAGCTCACGGGCCTGCCGCCGAACCTTCACCAGATGGTCGCCGTCTCGGACGCCGTTAATCGCGACCCGCATCCGTTCACACTCGAATGGGACGATCCCGCCCAACATCAAGCGGTCTTGCAGAAGATGCAGGGCCTGGCCCAGGCGCAGCTCGCGGCCTATGGAAAAGCCCCTGCGACGGCAGCTCCTGTAGCGAAGAAGACAACGGCAACACCCACAAAGCCACATCGCGCCGCGGCCCCAGCGCCTTCGGTCCCTCTGCTGGACGAGGACCTGAAGGCGTACACGCTGAGCTACGGCGGAGCGGCGACCTATGTCTACTCCGCAAACACCGGTGGCACAGGCGCCGCGCTGCGCTATGTAACGATCGTCGCGCAGGCGGACGGACTCGGCGACATCAAGCCGGCCATCCAGAACGTGACCGACGCGGCGCACCTGGATCGCTCGCCGAAGATGCAGTTCGTCGACGTCGTCGATGCGGAGGCCAGCAACCGCGCCAGCCTTCTGTTTGAGCTTCGCAGTCAAAACGCGCGGCAGTTCGCCCTATACCGGGTCATCGCCTCGCACCCCGAACAGATCTTCCTCACCGGCACCACGCAGTAGTCTATTCGCAGCACATCGCGTAATTTCCGAAAACCCGACTTTCGGGGAATTTCAGATCCACAGCGTACAAGCTGGTCGGGGGCATAATGTCGAGATGAACTCACGGTATCGTTTGATCGTGGCGACAACCTTCGTCCTTATGCTGTTCTCTGGGATAATCACCGCAAAGGTTGCCAATTGGAAGGTTTTCTCGAATCGCGCCGGATGGCGGATTCGCTACCCTGCTGAGTGGGATACAGGGAGTTGTAGAAGCTGTCCCGACCCAAGGGCTCCAGGGGTGTTTGTAGACTTCATGCCTCATGAAGGCGCGGACCTCAATGGGTCCGTGATGGTATCTCCTCTCAGAGACAAGCCAGGTAATGTGGGCCTCGATGCTTGGTTCTCGGAAGTGGAGGGGACGGCCAATCTCAATCCACGAAGCAGCGAACACAGATTCGAGCTGAACGGAAAGGCCGCTCTCAGAGTGCGCTATCTAAACAGCGCAGCGGGCGGGACCGAGATGGAAGCAGTCTACGTGGTAGCTGGCTCTCGGACCTTTTCGATTGAGTTCAGCGGCAACAACCGGGGGACTCCACTTGAGACGCTTGGCAATTACCCCGTATTCATGAGGATGGTTCAAAGCTTTGAGGTTCAAGTTCGTTGAGTATTGAGTAGTCAAGTTCCAGCAAAACGGGGTTATCGGCAACTTCAAACTGTCGGATCCGAACTTGCCGAAAACGCGACTTCATGGGAGCTTCGCGGGACAGGGGAAAGTACGTGCTTCCGAAAGTAATTTAGTGCTGCAGCGTGTTGGCTGGGGCGGTTGGGACGTAGTTGTCATTGCGTCTTCCTGGCGCTCATTTATGCGCAGCCGAGTGCAGCGTCAGCACCGCTTTTATCGGTTGTTGGTGGCGGGCCAGGGAGTGTTTCCGTAAGAATCGGCGATCACCCATGCGGCAGCCAGGAGTGCCGTGTTAAGGATGGTCTCGCTCCACTGGAAGGGAACTTTGGAGCCTGCTGCCACGATAGGTATCCATACCAGAACCAAGAACAAT
>DATHQG010000053.1:0-4039 GCA_035483075.1 Edaphobacter sp.
TTGCTCTTGCCATACCGCATTAGGACATGGGCTTGCGGGTCCTTCACGCCCAGTTGATCGGCCCATATCTTTCCCGAGCCCGAACCCCAATCGCCCGTCACTGGCACATCCTGATCCAGCGCATAAAACTGTTCCACTCGACCACCAAGCATTCCTGCGAGCGGACCAGGCTGTCGCTCCGGTTGTAGCCCGTTGTTATCGTTCTTCATCGCGCTGCGCTGTCCAAGCACCAGATGCCCGCCGGCACGAACATACTCCATCAAATTATCGGCCTGGGCGTCCGTCAGCACGTTCAGCGCCGGCGCAACCACCAGCTTGTACTGGCTCAGTGACGCCGAAGCCGAGACAATGTCCACGCTATGCACCAGCGACCGCAGCGGACCATAGTAGCTGATGAGCGCGTCCTTCGGATCAAAGGCCTGATTGTGTCTCTGCCAGTTGATCGCCCATCGGCTGTCGTACGAATACAGCAGGGCGACCTCGGAGTGTGGTTCCGTTCCGCTCAACGCCGGGCCGGCCTTCTCGAACTCGCGCCCCAACTGAGCGACCTCATCATACAAAGGGACCGGGGTGCCATCCGCGCCAACCAGTGTTCCGTGGTACTCCTCCTGGCCATTCAGCGCGCTCCGCCACTGCCAGTAAGAGACCGCATCAGCGCCGTGGCCAACATCGTGCCACGCCATGGCCCGCACCTCTCCCTGATTCAACGCGTTGTTGTCCTTCGACCAGTTCACAAATCCCGGCTGCGTCTCCATCACCCAGAAGTTTTTGCGCAGAAAACCCCGCGTCAGGTCGTGCGCCGCGCCGTTGGACACAGGATCCAGATGGCCCGTCCCGACATAGTCGTCCCATGCCGCAATGTCCAGGTCCTGACTGACGGTGTAATGGTCATAGGCGTCAAAGAAGCCCATCATGTTCGTCGTTATGAACTGCCTCGGATCGCTGTGTTCCCTGATCTTGTCGAGCTGTACCTTCTGATAGCTTCGCCACGTGTCACTGACAAACCGCCGCCAGCTCAACAACAGTCCGGGATTCCCTGACGTCGCCTCAATCGGGATCTGACTCCAGTCGGAGTAGGTCTCGCTCCAGTAACTCGTCGTCCAACGCGCATTCAGGTTGTCGAGGGTGCCATACCGCGCCTTCAGCCACGCCTGAAACTGCAGCTTCGTCTCCGCGTCATAAGACTCCCGCGCATATTCATTGTCGATCTGCCATCCGATTACATTCGGGTCATGCCCAAAGCGGATCGCCATCTGTTCAGCCATCTTTCCGGCCAGCTCGCGATATTTTCCATTCGCCCAGTTGAACTGTTGGCGATTTCCGTGTTCGTCCTTGCGCCCATTCTCCATCGTGCGCAGCGTCTCTGGATATTTCGATGTCAACCACGCGGGTGGCGCGGCACTTGGAGTACCCAGCACCACCGCAATATTGTGCTTCTCAGCCATCCGCACCGCGCGTTCGACCCAGTCAAGGTCATAGTGCCCTTCGCTCGGCTCCATCGTGCTCCACGCAAACTCCGTGATACGCACAAACCGAATTTGCGCCTTCTCCATCAACGTCAAGTCCGCGTCCCACCGCGATTCCGGCCACTGCTCCGGATACCACGCCGTCCCAAGGTAAAGCGGCACCTTCGGACTCTCCTGCGCCTGAAGAGGAGCACCATGAAAAACCAACGCAGTAGAGGCAACAAACGAGAACGTAGCAAAACAAGCGATGCTGCGCATCAGTTTCATAGATGTCCTTGTCCGATCGAACGTCTTCCAAATCCTACTCTTGCCGGCTAGTCAGAGACCCGAAGACCCGCCTGCCGAAGCATCTCCGCCGCCGACTCCGGCGTGATGTCGCGCTGCGGAGACCCCAGCAGTTCGTACCCCACCATAAACTTCCGAATGCTCGCCGACCGCAACAGTGGAGGATAAAAGTGGGCGTGAAATTGCCACTCCGGATGCTCCTCGCCATCACAAGGAGCAGGATGCAGCCCCATCGAATAGGGAAAGGGAGCATCAAAGACCTGATCGTACGTCCCAGTGACCGCCTTCAACATCGCCGCAAGGTTCGTTCGTTCCATGTTCGAGAATTCCTGGAGCCGAGTCACATGCCGCCGCGGAAGTACCATGACCTCAAACGGCCACACCGCCCAGAAAGGAACCACCGCAACAAAGCTTGCATTGCTCGCCACCATGCGCTCGCCGAGCGACTCCTCCATCTTCTGGTACTCACACAACAGGACGGCACGGTTCCGCACAAAATGCTCTCGCTGCCCGCCCAACTCCGACACCACCTCGTTGGGGACCGACCGGCTCGCCCATATCTGTCCATGCGGATGCGGATTACTGGCGCCCATCATCGACCCGCGGTTCTCAAAGATCTGCACATAGCCGATGTCGTCACGCGAGCCCAGCTCCACACACTGCTCCGCCCATACATCCACCACCACGCGAATCTCCGCGACAGACATCTTCGCCAACGTCAGATCATGCCGCGGCGAGAAACAGATCACGCGACACACACCACTCTCCCCCTCCGCCACCAACAAACCTTTACCGCCCTCGTCGTTCGAAAACCGCGGGGTATTCAGCTTGAGCGCCGCAAAATCGTTCTCAAACACGTAGGTACTCGTGTACTTCTCGGTCCGCACGCCACCCGCCCGAAGGTTTCCCGGACACAGATAGCACCCCGGATCGTAAGCCAACGCAACGGCTGCGGCTTTTGTCTCCGTCTGTCCCTGCCATGGCCGCTGGGTCCGGTGCGGCGACACCAGCACCCACTCCCGCTTCAAGGGATTGAATCGTCGATGAGGGTTCTGCTGCGCCAACGGATTCACAACGCACCGCCCTTCTTTGCCAGCGCGAACGCCCCATCCGACGGCGTACACACAAAGCAGTCCGCATCGATCCCCGTCTTCGCCGCATACTCTCGCCGAAGCGCCGCGACAAATCGGTCCGCCTCCTCCGCACGCACCACATTCACCGTGCAGCCGCCAAATCCGCCCCCGGTAATGCGCGCCCCAAAACACTCTGCCTGCTGCATCGCAATCGCAACCAGCAAATCGACCTCCTCACAGCTCGCCGCAAAATCGTCTCGAAAGCTTGCGTGCGCCTCAACCATCAGCCCCCCGAACCGCTCCATATCGCCTTCCATCAGCGCCACCCGTGCCTTCATCACACGCTCGTTCTCCTTGATGATATGGCGGCACCGTTTGAAGCTCGCCGCAGACATCATGCCCCTGCAAACCTCAAGGTCGTCGAGCGTCGCGTCCCGCAGCAACTTCACCCCAGGCCTCTCTCGTCGCAGGACCGCCTGCCCTGCCTCCACCTCCGCGCTTCGGTCGCCATACTCACCCGTCGCCACCGCATGCTTCACCATCGAATTGCAGATCACCACGCGCACCTGGTCCGGCAAAGGCAGCAACTCGTACTCAAGCGAACGGCAATCCAACAGCATCGCACGGTTCGCCACGCAACCGGCAACGGCGAACTGGTCCATAATGCCGCTCTTCGCACCCACGTATTCGTTCTCGGCACGCCGGCAAAGGGTCGCGACCTTCTCCAGCGGCAACTCCACCGCCGCGTGGCCCAACAACGCCATCGCCGTCGCAACTTCGACCGACGCCGACGAACTCAATCCTGCCCCCAGCGGCACATCTCCCGTCAGGCTCATATTGAAGCCACTGACAACGATTCCCTCTTTCCCGAGGCTCCACAGCACGCCAGCAGGATAGTCGCTCCAACTCCCCCCAGGCGCTCGCGCCAGAGAAGCGATCTCGAACCCGGCCTCTTCGTCATAGTTGGCCGAGTAAAATACCGCGCGTCCATCCTCCCGTGCACTCACCACCGCCACTGTCTGAAAATCGATGGCCATTGGCATTACAAACCCGCCCGTATAGTCGGTGTGTTCGCCAATCAGATTCACACGCGCCGGAGCGGCAAAGACACGCCCCGCCTGCCCAAAGCGCTGCCGGTGCACCCGGAGTGCCTGTTCCCTCTCCACCATCATTCACAGCACCCGCGCAGTTGGAATCGCAAGACAGACTCATCCT
>DATHQG010000054.1:0-10634 GCA_035483075.1 Edaphobacter sp.
AGTCTGACGGCTTCCCCACTTATCACCTTGCGAACGTCGTCGACGATCACCTCATGCAGATCACCGACGTGATCCGTGCAGAGGAGTGGATCTCATCCACGCCCAAGCATGTTCTGCTCTACCGCGCCTTCGGCTGGCAGCAGCCACGCTTCTGGCACATGCCACTGCTGCGTAATCTCGACAAGTCCAAGATCTCGAAGCGCAAGAACCCCGTCTCGCTCATCTACTACCGGCAGGCCGGCTTCCTCCCCGAGGCCATGATCAACTTCCTCGGCTTGATGGGCGGGGGCATGCCTGACAGCACAGGCCCGGTCGCCGAAAAATTCACTCTCGCTGAGATGGTTGAACGCTTCGACGTCAAAAACATTCGCCTCGGCGGCCCTGTCTTTGACCTCACGAAGCTGAAATGGCTCAACGGCGAGTATCTTCGCGCGCTCACGCCCGAGGACTTCTACGCGGCGCTGCGTTCCACGGTCCTCAGTGACAACTATCTTCGCCAGATCGCATCGCTCGTGCAGACTCGTGTCGAAACCCTCGGCGAGTTCGGCAATCTCACACACTTCTTCTTCGCCGACGACGTCCTTCCGACGGCCGAGGTCTTCGTTCCCAAGAAGCGCACGCTTGAAGAGACCCTCGCCTTCGCCGCTGAGCAACTCACCGTCCTCGAAGCCACTGAATGGACGACAACCGCGCTGGAGCAGGCCCTCAAAAAGCTAGGCGAAGAACATTCATGGTCAGTAAAGGAAAACTTCATGCTGCTTCGAGCCATCGTCACCGGAAGCACGATGTCTCCGCCGCTGCTCGAAAGCATGGTCGTCTTCGGGAAGGCCCGTTCCCTCGACCGCGTTCGTCGCTTCCTTGATACACAAAAGAAGCTAGCTGTCGCGAAAAAGTAGTACTCTGCGAATACATATGGCCCAAATCAGGTTATCTAGGCGATGGATAATTTACACGTCGATTGCAGGTATCTGTTGTCTAGCTTCCTTTGCTATCGCACGTGAACTCGAAGTTGGAATATTTTCTCCAAAACGCCCGCCATCCTTGCCAGCGGATACCATCTGGATTGATGCGCCTCCACTTCCGCTCACCTTCGCACATGGCTGGTGGTTCGGCTGTGAAAAACGGGGCGCGAATTTTGATAGGTGCATTCTTATTGGTCACAATGACAGAGCGAGTGGCGGCGACGGGGGCAATCGAGTTGTCTCGGACGAATCTTATCTTTCGTGTAAAACACAGATGCCTTTGGAAACAGGCGCCATTCGATTAAGACCGCCGGCTACTTCGGAAAATATGTGGATTAGCGAATACGATAGCAACAAGAAATGGGATTGATATGGCGCCGGTTGCATTTTTGCAAAATGGCGACATATTACTTCCCGCCAGCGAAATATATCAATGCTCAAAGTTTTTCGAGCGCAACCCGCTAAACACCTGCTCCTCGGCGATCTCTCATCCAGCCTTAAACATCTGCTTGATTCCCCGCAGGGCCTGACGTGTCCGCTCTTCATTCTCGATCAGCGAAAACCGAACATGCCCATCGCCGTGTTCACCAAAGCCAACGCCGGGGCTCACGGCGACCTTCGCCTCCAGCAGCAGGCGCTTCGAAAACTCCACCGACCCCAACGAACGATACTGCTCGGGAATCTTCGCCCAGGCAAACATAGTCGCCTTCGGCAGCTCCACCGGCCAACCTAGTTTGTTCAGCCCCGGCACGAGCACATCGCGCCGGTCTTTGTAGTTGTCGCGAATCTCCGCCACACACTCCTGTGGGCCTTCGATGGCGGAGATCGCCGCCACTTGGATAGGCGTGAATGTGCCGTAGTCGAAATAGCTCTTGATCCTGCCCAGGGCGGCAACCAGCTTGGGATTTCCCACCATGAAGCCAACGCGCCAGCCCGGCATGTTGTAGCTCTTCGAGAGCGTAAAGAACTCGACGGCAATGTCCTTCGCGCCGGGGACCTCCAGCACGCTGGGCGCACGATAACCATCGAAGACGATGTCCGCGTAGGCGAGATCGTGGACGATGTAGATCCCCAGGTCCCTGCATAGCGCAACGATCCGTTCGAAGAACGGAAGTTCCACACACTGCGTCGTCGGGTTCGCGGGAAAGTTCAGGATCAGCAACTTCGGTCGCGGCTGCATTCGCGGCAGGTCATGTTCCAGCCGTTCGAGCAGTGCCTCCGCCGTACCGTCCTGCACAGGAATGCTTTGCACCTTGGATCCAGCGATCACTGGCCCGAAGATATGGATCGGATAGCTCGGGTTCGGCACCGCGACGGTGTCTTCGTCGTCGAGCACAGCCAGGCAAAGATGCGCAATCCCCTCCTTCGAGCCGATCGTCACAATCGCCTCCCGCTCTGGATCGAGGTCGATGTCGTATCGCGTCTTGTACCAGTTGCAGATGGCCCTGCGCAGGCGCGGAATGCCCCGGGACAGCGAATAGCGGTGCGTTGAGGTGCGTTGCGCCGCTTCAATCAGCTTGTCCACGATGTGCTTCGGCGTCGGGCCGTCGGGGTTTCCCATACCGAAGTCGATGATGTCTTCGCCACGTTTGCGTGCCGCGGCCTTTAACTCGCTTGTGATGTTGAATACATACGCCGGCAGCCGTGTCAGCCTTCGAAATTCTTCCATTCCTGTCCGCCTGCTCCTGTCATTCCTGTTTCTCCATGATGCCACCGCTCCGTCTTAATCGCGGACAGGCGTACCGAGGCTACCAACAGTAATTTGTGTTGCCAGAGTTGGCGTGGGGAGGCTACTGCGCAGTGAAGATTACCTGCACTGGCAGGCTCCTGGGCGGATAACAAGCTGCGTGGTCGCAGGCCTGGTAGCGCAGCGTTCCATCCACCGTATGCGTACCGGCTTCGGCCACCACCGGCAGCTTGACGGTAAATGCCCCGGTGTAGACGTCCAGCTTCTCGGTTGGGTCAAAACTAAAGCTGTACGACGTTCCCGCCGGATATTCGACTGCCTCGGCTTTGACGCCTGCGGCCGGCTGCAACGCAATCTGGGTCGGAATCAGCAGCTCTGACTTGGGCGTGTGGGAGTTCACATGAAACCCATCCACAACGCGGAAGTGAAGCTCCAGCACACTCCGCTTCCCTGCCGCCACCTTCTGCTGCTCTGCCGCGTAGACGATGTACGACTTCGGTTTCGGAGCAGGCGCATCGAGGTTCCCAACCTCTTGCGCCGCCAACACTCCCACTCCCGGTAAAGCAACGAGTAAACCTGCAAGCACAATGCCCAGCCGCATCACTGCCCTCCCGCCGCTGGCGTCGCTCCTGATGCAATCGTCTTTTTAATATGCGCCTCGATCTCGTCTTTGCTGCCGAGCCCGGCAGTCTCGTCGACCACGACGCCGTTCTTGTCGACATAGAAGGACACCGGCAGATAGTCCAACCCGCCGTAAGCCTTCTGCACCTTCCCGTCAGTCAGCAGAATCGGGTAAGTCACGCCGGTCCTTCTCACGACCTTAGCGATCGCATCCTTACCTGCATCAACATCGTCGGTCAGGCCAAGAATTTCAAATCCCTGCGCGGCGTACTGTTTGCGAAACTCCTCGAACCATGGCATCTCCACCTTGCAGGGAGCGCACCATGTCCCCCAGAAGTTCACCAGGACCGGGCGGCCTTTGTAGTCACTGAGGGATACATTCTTGCCGTCCAGCGTCGCCAGGGTAAATCCCGGCGCCACCTTGCCGAGCATGTGCGGGGCCTCGGGCTCGCTATCCGGCGTCTCCGACTGCGCAGTCTGTCCGGGCTTCGCAGGCGTAAGGACGACGCGGTTCTCCTGCGCCTGCTGCATCGCCAGACGACGCTCACGCAGGTTATGCCATCCCGCCCACAACAGCAGCGCGATCCCAACGACCATCACACCAAAGACCAATCCGTTCCGCTTCACGCTCAACGTACCTCCGGCACACTTCGCCCCATTAATTCTATCTGGATTAGACGCAAAACGGTCCTCAAACGATACAAGGAACTCGTTCCACGGTAGTTACGCCTGACCGTACGTTAAACACACTGGCAGACCATCCTTGCTCTCCCCTCTGCTAGCATCGACATGGTTCGGCAACTATGTCTAGTAAAGTCAACAGTCCGTCAGACCCTCTACGTCCATCGGAGTTCGTACGTATCGAAGCGGCGGCTCTCAGCGACCTTGCTCTGCGTCTGGACGGCAGCATGCTCGCCCCCTTCACCCAGGCGACCGATCTGCTGCTTCGGTCCGCCGAGGGCCCTCGTCGCATCGTCGTCACGGGGATCGGTAAGAGCGGCATCATCGCGCGCAAGATCGCCGCCACGCTTCGCTCCACTGGCACGCAGGCCCACTTCCTGCACGCCGCCGAGGCAATTCACGGCGATCTCGGCATGCTCGCATCGGGCGACATCGTGCTTGTGCTCTCCTACAGTGGCGAGACCGAAGAGCTGGTGAGGCTGCTTCCCACCCTCAAGCGCCTTAACGCCACCCTGATCGCCATCAGCGGCTGCAGCACCTCAACTCTCGCAGCGGCGTGCGATATCTTCCTCGACGCCAGCGTTTCAGCCGAGGCGTGCTCGCTCAACCTCGCCCCCACAGCATCCACCACCGTGATGCTCGCGCTGGGTGACGCGCTAGCCCTCGAAGTAAGCCGTCGACGGGGATGGAAGGCCGAAGACTTCGCTGACCTGCACCCCGGGGGCCGCATCGGCAGACGTCTCAGCCGCGTCCGCGACCTCATGCACAGCGGTGAAGCGCTTCCCCACGTCTCGCGCTCCACTCCAATGCCTCAAGTCATCCACGAGATGTCCCACAAGAAGCTAGGAATGACCACCGTCCTCGAAGACGGTGTACTGGTCGGAATGATCTCCGACGGCGACCTCCGCCGCCTGCTCGAACGCGACGGCCCGCATGCTCTCGAGCGCACTGCCGGCGAGATCATGAACCCCAACCCTCGCACCATCGACGGCAGCGCCTTCGCCTCCGCCGCCCTGGCGCTCATGGAAGAGAGGAAGATCACTTCGCTCATCGTTACCGGTATTGATGGTCTCGCGCTGGGGGTTGTACATCTTCATGACCTCTGGACCCTTGAGTTGATCTAACGAGTAAAAGGGAAGCATGGCCGACCACCTATCCGTACGGCACCAATACCGTAACGAACAGGTCAGAGCGATCGGCCATTCCGTTATCGTCATCAGTTCGAGCCTTTCTTGCTCTTCTTCGCAGGAGCATTTCGAGGCTGACCCTTCACCTGCGTCTCATCGACCGCGGTTGATTCTTCGGCGAAAGTGGCGCCTTCAGGAACGATGTAAATCTTGGCACCCTTCTCCTTTACCGTTCCCGACCGCGCCTCGATGCGCGAAGCGTCAACTCCTGCTCCTCCTTCTCCGGATGTGAGGTAGTACTTCACATTCACCGCACGCTGGCCGGCCAGCTGCGTCATCTTGACCGTCTCCGTTTCGTCGGTATATCCAACCACAACAACTTTGCCGTTGGGCTGGCGCTGGAGTTGGAGAGCTACTTCGTCCAGAACCGCCTTGCACTCATTGTCCACGCGGCCCGGTTTATTAGACATATTGAACTTGCACTCTCCCGCCGAGATGACCTCTGGAGGAGCAGTCACAACCGGGAACGGAAGTACGTTGACCACTGAGTCACAAGTCGTGCTCAAGCCACGAGCATCAACCACGGTTGCGGTTGCCGTTATAGAGGAATTTGCGTTTGCGGCAGAGGTCGTCTCCGTCGCGCTGTTGCCAGTTCCGCTGATGTTGCCGGCTGACGAGGTATACGAATACGACAACGAGCTGTTATCCAGGCTCTGGGCAGCGACCGACAGAACAAACGAATCACCCGGCTTAATAGTCTGCGGGCTGACCGAGCAAGTCGCTGTCGGAGGACGCGGTTGCCTTACCGTGAACGATGCCGAACAGCTGGCTACATTGTTCTTCTTTTCTTTGGCATCGGTGGCCGTAGCGGAGACGGTGTAGTTCCCGGGAGCGAGACCGGTGGTGTCGATACTTCCCGTCGTCCCAGCACCAGACACCTTGCCGCCGCTGCAGCTCCAGCTATAAGTGACAGTATGTTTGGGATTGAAGTTCTGCGTGCTGATGTTAGCTGTCACCGGGTCCCCGGACCATATCTCGGTCGGAGCAGCAGAGCAGCTCGCAGTCGGTGGGATTGGAGGTTTGCCGCCAAGGGTAAGATCAATTCCGCCAAAGTAACGGAAGTTATTCTGCGTTGCGCTAATGTTATTGGCGCTAAATTTAGTGAAAAGATAGTCGGCCTCAACCGGGCGAATCGATACAACCCGGTTAATGGGAATGTCCAACCCGCCGCCCAGCTCCATCGCGAATGAATTGTTGCTGTTGCCGGCGGCCTGGATGCCGTGAATGGCGTTATAGATCGTTGCATAAGTTCCCGTGTGCGCGGCCCCGAACAAGGCCTCGCCAAACGGTTGAATCTTGCCTGAGTGTTTCTTGATTTGTGGCCCGAACTCATAAGAAAAGAGGTTTCCACTTACATTCCCGTTATAGCCAAGCGCTCTTAGCTGCGCGCCACCGCCACCCGTGTAATCCATGAACTCCGCTTTGATCCCAAAATAGTGCCCGGCGTTGAAGACAAACGAAGCGCCGCCACCATTAAGGTTATAGCTGGTAATCTTCGGCAAGTCGGGGTGAACGTTGATAAAGGAATATCCAAACGCGATCTCTGCTTTTGGAACGTCCTGCGCCGCCGAAACGCCGATTCCAACCAACAGGTAAGCCGAGAGTAAAAGTGTCTTTTTCATAATCTCCGTCCTATGCATTGCTCTGAAAACACAATGTGTTGTGCAGCGGAAGTAGCGGACCGCCGCAACGGAAGATAATTTATGGCGCTGCCACTCGATCGTCCCTTCTGGAAACGCCGCCGGGGTTCTGGGCTGACCTCGCGAACCTTACCACGCGCTCGGAGTGCCTCTAAATTAGAACCAGCAACGCACTATGGCTATTAGCAAGAGTGCTAGGTTCACTAGCAATTATTTCTAGGTGTCCCCAAAAACTGCTGGAACCACCAGGAAGCGATTCCAATAAGCCGGTAAACCACCCATCAAATGTGTTCGGAAGTAGAACGGCAGACGCGCCACCCAGGACCTTCACCCTCCTGATCCACAAGCGCCTGCTACCGCACACGAAACGCTTGAGAAGTGGTGACCTAAGTCTCATAGCCCTCCGGCGGTTATGACGCTATAGGTCCCTGACTGTCATGCGTAATCTCTCTCACCTGTTGGTACGGCGACCCCCGTAGCAACTCACTTGCACGTATGACCAGCCGCCTGGGCTCTGAAAGACTCGTCGCATCGAACTTCGCGTCTCCGTTCTGCCTTTCATCAGCCGTCTGCGAAACCACCAGAAGCACTCTTGTCTTCGGGCAACACTCGTGGACCTTGTCCGCAATCGCCTCCGCCTCCACCTCTAACAGCGAATGACATAGCACGACCAGGTCCGGCATCTCGGAAACGACGATGTTGCACACTTGGGACCCCTCGCAGGAGACGACTTCCGCCCCAGTCTTCCTTAGAACCGCGGCTCGCGTTTCCAGTAAGCGAACGTCCTGACCTGCGAGTAGAATTTTAGGCATAGCGTCTCCAGCAAACAACATTCCAGAATGTGCGATGGATGACCAACACCGTCGAGTAGGCCGCTGCGTGCGGCGAGTTTAGCAAATACCGAAAAACCGTTCTGTCATCTACACGACATAGCTCAACGAGCCATCATCATCGGTCTTCAAGATGCGCTTATACGAGGCGGACACAATCTCATAGCACTCACAAGCGACATTGGTCAGCGCAGGACGGTCCACAATATTGATTTTCCCGCGGCTATAGCCGATCATTCCCCCCCGCTGCAGCTCGCCCGCGGCCACCGTCACGGTCGACCGCTGGACTCCCAACATCTGCGCCAGAAACTCCTGGGTCAGGTTCAGCGACTCCGACTCCATCCTGTCGGCCGATGTTAGCAACCAGCGTGCCAGCCTGGCATCTACCTCATGCATCCGGTTGCACAGGACGGACTGCGTCACCTGGACCATTTGCAAATAGGTAAACGCGTGCACGATTCGCTGCAGCATTCCACCCTTGAGGAACTCATCGCGCACAATCGAACTGCGGATGCGCAGGCCGTCCCCGATTCCCTGGATGAGCACAGAATGGGACATCTGCGGCTGGTCCAACAACGCCGGGAGACCCGAAAATCCCTCGCGCCCAATTACTCCGACCTCGACCGATTCCCCCTTCTCGGTCAACGCATCCGTTGAGATCAGGCCGCTGTTCAGAAAGTAAACATACTCGACGGGCCGGTTCGGCTCAGACAGTTGCATGCCGAGCGGCAGATCGACCGGCGTCAAAAATTTCGCCAACCCCGCGTACTCATCGTCTGGCAACTGGGCGAGGACGGCGTTGCGGTTCCGGACTATCGAATCTGTCTGATTTTGTCGGGTAGGCAACGGGGTGTTCCTTTACGCGAGATAATCCTCTGGCCGCAAAGACTGGTTGCCCACAAATCGCGGGGCGGGCTCGTGCGATTAGCACGACGGTACTCTCTTTTAGAGATAAAGTATGTCGTGTGGCGTACATATAAGAAAACGCTCAACATTTTCTGATCAAATCACCTGCAACCTCTTCATCTGGCCCGTTCTGTGCCTCAGGGTCGCTTCACGGTTAGAATGGAAGTTCATCCCCAAAGCCCCGCGCATTCCACCGCAGCGGGCAGGAAAGTGCCTTTTTGCCCATGCATCGCTGGTCTCAACTCTTCATCCCCACTCTTCGTGAGGCGCCTGCAGACGCCGAAGTCGCCAGCCACAAGCTTCTCCTCCGGGCCGGCTATATGCGTCAGCTCGCCGCCGGCGTCTACAGCTTCCTCTTCCTCGGTAACCGCTCGATCAACAAGATCATCGGCATCGTGCGCGAGGAGATGGACCGCATCGGCCAGGAGTTCCTGCTTCCAACCATTCAGCCCCGCGAGCTGTGGGAGGAGTCCGGTCGTTGGTCAGTAATGGGCGACAATATGTTCCATCTCAAGGACCGCAAAGGCGCAGAGCTCTGCCTCGGCTTCACGCACGAAGAGGTCATGACCTCCATCGCCCGCAGCGAGCTCCGCAGCTACAAGCAGCTGCCGCAGATCTGGTATCAGATCCAGACCAAGTTCCGCGACGAACCTCGCCCCAGGGCCGGCCTCCTGCGCGTCCGCCAGTTCATCATGAAGGACTCCTACTCCTTCGACATCGACGAGGCCGGCCTCGACGTCTCGTACAACAAACACGACAAGGCCTACCGCCGAATCTTCACTCGCTCCGGACTCGAGTTCATCGCGGTCGAGGCCGACTCCGGCGCCATGGGCGGTTCGCAGTCGCAGGAGTTCATGGTCTACACCGAAGCGGGCGAGGACCTCATCGTCAGCTGCGCCGAGAGCGGCTACGCGGCCAACCTCGAGAAAGCCACTTCGCAGCTTACCCCCGTCACTGAGATGGAGCCAACGGGCGATGGCATGCCGGAGCTCGTCCACACGCCCGGCAGGGCCGCCATCGCGGACGTCGCTGAGTTTTTCAAGATCTCTCCCGCCTCCGACATCAAGACCGTCGCCTACATGGGTCAAAAGAGAGATGGAACCGGCAAGACCGTCCAAGTCCCAGTTATCGCCTTTCTGCGCGGTGATCACTTCGTTAACGAGACCAAACTGATGGCAGCTGCGTACGTCTCTGAATTACGCCCGATGGTTGCGGAAGAACTCGCTCTCTACTTTGAAGGCCCCGCCGGCTACCTTGGCCCAATTGGCCTCAAGGTCCTTCCCGCAGATAAGGGGGATCCGCGTGCTGCATTCGTCGTCATCGACAAGGGACTCGAAGGCCGCAAAAATATGGTCGGTGGCGCCAACAAGCTCGACTACCACTACCGCAACATTACACCGGGCCGCGACTTCACCTGGACGCGCATAGCCGACATTCGCAACGTCAACGAAGGCGACCTCGACGTGGCCAGCGGCAAGCCCCTCAAGATCGGCAAAGCCGTTGAGGTTGGCCACATCTTCAAGCTCGGCACCAGGTACTCGAAGTCGATGGGCGCCTCGGTCCTCAATCGCGAGGGCAAAGAGGTTATGCCGATCATGGGCTGCTACGGCATCGGAATCGAGCGCATTCTCACTGCGGCCATTGAGAGTTCCGCCATAGCGAGCGAGGGCAAGAGCTACGCGCTGCCTCCAGCCATCGCGCCGTTTGAGGCCGTCGTCACGATCACCAATATCAGCGACGCTGCTCTTCTGGCCGCTGGAGAAAAGGTCGCCGCCGCCCTCGAAGCAGCGGGTGTCGATGTCATTCTGGACGACCGCGATGAGCGCGCCGGAGTCAAATTCAAAGACGCCGATCTCGTCGGCATCCCCTATAGAATCAATATCGGGCGCGGAGTAGCTGAAGGTAAAGTCGAACTAGTAGACCGCCTCAAGTTAACGAACGAGGAACATTCCCTCGATCAGATCGCGACTCATCTTTCCCATCTGCTGCACCAAGCTAAACTAGACCCCATTGACCGGACGGATCCAGGTGCCCCTAGCGGCATCCAACCCGTCTAATGTCATAGCCGACGATCGCACGCCGTTCCCCGCACCTTTATGCCAGTCAAACTCAAGTACGGC
>DATHQG010000055.1:0-3548 GCA_035483075.1 Edaphobacter sp.
AGGGCCGGCGATGTAGTAGTAGTCCACCGCATCCGCGCAGTTGGAGCGGATGGCGACCACTTGCCGGAATCGATTATTCCAGTCCGTCACCGACGCGCTGTTCCAGAGGACTCCATAGCCTGCCGACGACAGAAAGAAGGGGATCGATATATTGGTGTTGTCCTGCGACAAAACCAGGTCGGTATTTCGCTGGTTCAAAATGCCTGCCTGGTGCTGGCCCAGTCCGTACAATCTTTCCTCGGGAGTAAGCGCGAACCAAACCGACGCTTCATGCGCTGGCTGCCCATCCGTAACCGTTGCGGTGACGAGTCGTGGATAGGGCCAGTCCGTCTCCGCCAGCATGGGATGGTCCTGGGCATCGCTGAAGCGCACTGCGCCGCTGCTCCGGTTGACTCTGATGTGAAGAGCCGACGCCGCGATCTCGATTTCCCCGGGTGCTTCATGGACGGAAAACGGCGCCGCGACACACGCCGCATCCGCAATCGCCGGGTTACTCAGATCAGGAATGGTTGAGCCTGGCACATACGTGACGCGCGCCATTTCGCCTTCACAGGGTTTAACGCGCAGCAGACCAACGGTCAGTTGAATCATCACCGCGCCATCTTCTTGCTGCAGGCTGATCACTGCATCTGGATGCGACGGGGGCTGCTGGGCGCTCCCGTCCACGGTGCCGGCGATCACAAGCAGAGCGGCCACAGGCAGCCATCTGCGGCACAAAAAGGCGTTCCTCTTCATTCTTTCTCCCAAGCCGTTTCTAATGGACGAGCACGCCTCAACGACCAAAGCATCCGCCTGATTCGCTGCTCCCTCCAAAGGGCGAGATCGGAAATCATCTCCAACCTGTCTGCTGTACAAGAAAATCGGCGTTCAGCTTCGAGCTGAGCAGAATCGGGTCAGTATCGAGAAGCGTGAGTGACTTCACCATTTGGGTGTGTATTCTCTTTGTATTTCTTAAAATTGGCGGGCTTGCATGAACCCGCCACTGTCGTCCAAAAGAGGCGCAGTCACCTTCGCACCGGGCAAGTTCATTCAGAGAAACACACGTCTCGCGATAAGGTACTCCAATTAAAGAGAAGCCGAATTTCTATGAGCAGGTCACAGGTGTCAACACCTATTCTTCTTCAATCAGGGTCTTTTGTTCTTTGTTGGCAACTCCGCATGGCTACTCTCCAGTTACCTCTCCCCCTTTGGCTGTCACGGCAGACGTGGTGAGTTCGAGGACTACATCTTATCTTGCAGCAGGCGCTGCCTGTGTGTTCAAACTGGAGAAATTCCTCGCCATATAGGCGGAGATCTCATCGAGCTCTTCGTCTGTCGCGATAGCTCCGCGGCTAGCCATCACCTGAACCAGATCGTTCCACGCTTTGGCATCCATCCGGTACGATGCCGAGAGATTCACCGAGTGACATCCGGAGCAGACCCTGAACATCAGCTCTCGTCCTGGCCCGGGAGGAAAGGGAGATGAGGCGGTCGTGTTCGTTGAAGCTGCGCTATACGCTTCGGCAGACGTCCTGGTGGTAGGCGGCGTCGCCTCGCCCGGCAAGTGACCCTCCAGAACAGACGAGACCGGTTTTGATCCATTGAGAGAGTAAGCGACCACAACGTCGCTGAGGAGCGGCGCGCCGATAAGGCCTCCTCCCGTTGCGACGACAACTACGTATTGATTCCCGTGAGCATCGGCATAGGTGATTGGCGTGGCCTCAGCCGCGGCGGGGAGCTCCGCAGTCCAGACTTCCCTGCCGGTCTTTTCGTCGAAGGCGCGGAAGCGAGCGTCGTCCGTGGCCCCGATGAAGACGAGTCCGCTCGCCGTGATGATGGCTCCTCCCAGGCCGGGGCGCCCGGTATTCCGCTTGCCTGCGGGCAGGTTGTCGGTGACCCCTAATGTCGAACGCCAGGCAATCTTTCCGGTGTTGACGTTGACCGCAACCAGTTGTCCCCACGGAGTCGGGGTGCAGGGCAGGTGATTGTCTGGGTTCCAGAAGCGCTGCAGACCAGCGAGCGGGCCGGAATTGATGTAGCTTCCATCAGGATTGCGAACGATCCGCATCGGCTGCGCGAGGTTGTTGACGTTGACAACGAACATGCCGAGCCTGGGGTCAAAGGCTCCGCCGTAATAGTTAACGCCGCCCTGCGTACCCGGCAGAGGGACCGTATATCGGTCGAGCCGTGTCGGTGTGTATTGCACGTCGCCCAGAAGCATGTTGTTGTCTTCGACATACTTCTCGCACCATGCCTTGTGCTCCGGCGTGTCTTTGTAAAGATTCGAGCGGCTCAGCGTGACCTGCGAGAGCGGTTCGGGAACAACCGGAAAGGGCTGCGTGGGTGAGGCTTGCTCGCCGGGGACGTCGCTCTTCGGCACCGGTCTTTCTTCGACGGTGTAGATCGGCTTGCCAGTGACGCGATTGAGGATGAACATCAATCCGTTCTTGTTGACCGTGGCCACGGCGGGAATGATCTCGCTGCCATGCTTCACGTCGAGCAGAGTTGGAGGCGATTCCGTATCTACGTCCCAAATGTCATGATGAACGACCTGGAAATACCACAGCAGCTTGCCGGTGTCGGCATTGACGGCCACGAGGGATGAGCCAAACAGATTATCGCCGGGGCGATCCACGCCGACTCGGTCGTTGTTCGGAGCTCCGAAGGGCATGTAGAGAATACCCCGCTCGACATCCACCGTCATGTAGCCCCATACGTTTACACCTGAGCGATTCTTCCAGCTATCGCCGCCCCAAGTCTCGTGTCCGGTCTCTCCGGGCAGCGGCACGGAGTGAAAGGTCCAGACGAGCTTGCCGGTCTTCGCATCCCAGGCGCGCGTGTCGCCTGCCGGGCCGATACCGCCATCCTTGCCGCCCGGCCCTTCGCCAGTGCCCGCGCCGGTAATAACCAGGCTCTTATAGACAACAGGAGGAGACGGCAGGCTGTAGCTCTTGTCCACCCCCGTCTTCATCACCTCTGGCGTTTTCAGATCAACCATTCCGTTGACCCCGAAGACGCGGTTGAGCGTGCCGGCGGCCGCGCTGATCGAGTACATTCTGCCGCGTCGCGTTCCGAAGATGATCGCCGGCGGAGAGCCATCGCCTCCCGGCCAATACGCAGCGCCGCGCATCGATGCGTTATCTCCGTCCGGGATCTCAAAGGCCCACTTCTCCTGACCGGTCGCTGAGTCGAGAGCAACAACGCGGCTGTACGGCGTGACGACGTACATCGTCTGGCCGATCACCAGCGGCTGATCTTCGGACTGATGAAGACCTGTCCCAGTGGACGAAGAGTCGGTTCCAGCATGACTTGCATCTGCCTTCGCGGAGGGTTTCATGTGATAAACCCAGGCGATCCTCAAGTCACGAACGTTGGCGGGTGTGATCTGGGTGAGGGGCGAATACCTGTCGCCTCCCGGATCGCGACCGACCATCGGCCAGTCCGCAGGTGCGTTCGCGTATGTCGATCCGCTTTGGTCTCGTCTACCTGAAGCCATGAATGGCATGATCAATAGCAGGCAGGCAACGCTAATCGACGAGATCTTTTTCAGCCTGGTCCTCTGCCGTCTT
>DATHQG010000056.1:0-1823 GCA_035483075.1 Edaphobacter sp.
CATGCGCGACCCCGGCCCCCTCGGCACGCCCGACCCAAACGATCCCGCCAAGCTCATCGTCACCAGCAGTCATCCCGCACCCTGGAATCGCAAGGTTGGCGTCTACGTCCCCAGTGCCTACGTCCCCGGTTCTATCGCGCCCTTCATCGTCGGCGCCGACGGCATCGACCGCTCCCTCTTCACCGCGCTCGACTCTCTCATCGCTGCGCACAAGTTGCCCGTGATGATCGGCATCTCCATCGCCAACGGCGGCGGCGACGCGCAGGGCAGCCAGCGCGGCCTCGAGTACGACACCATGTCCGGCCGATACGCCGACTTCGTCGAGCAGGAGGTTCTGCCTCTCGTGGAAGTCCAGGCGCACGTCAAGCTCACCCACGATCCCGACGCCCGCGCCGCCACCGGCGGCAGCTCCGGCGCCGCCTGCGCCCTCGTCATGGCCTGGTATCACAACGAGCTCTACCACCGCGTCCTCGCCTACTCCGGCACGTGGATCAACCAGCAGTGGCCCTCCAACTCCGAAACTCCGCACGGCGCCTGGGAGTTCCCCGAGCACCTCATCCCCAACTCGCCCACCAAGCCCATCCGCATCTGGATGGAGGTCGGTGACTTTGATCTCCTCAACCCCAACGTCATGCGCGACAACATGCACGACTGGGTTCTTGCCAACGAAAACCTCGCCCGCGCCCTCGCCGCAAGGCACTACCACTACCAGTTCGTCTTCGCCCAGAATGCCGGTCATGTCGACCATGCCACCAAGCTCCAGACCCTGCCCGAAGCCCTCGAATACGTCTGGCAGGACTATCACGCCCCAACCCGGTAGCCGATGGAAGGAATTCGAGCTGGGGCGTGCGGGCTTCAGCCCGGCCTCCCGTTGCCCTCACCAAGATTCGCCAGTTCTGACGACGCCCCCAGCGCCCGACTTCAGATCCATCCCGTCCGTAGGCGAAACAGTGCAAGTCGATTGATGGCTATGCTGACCGGTCCGGGGTGGGGTCTACCTTCGGCCTCGGGGTCTTAATCCGCGGTAGCATATGGGCTGCTGTCTGCCGATCAGAGGCCCAGATCGGCGACTTTGATGCAAAGTGGGCTTTGTGAAAACACAACCTATCTCGGACCTGACGGCAGATACCTGCCACGAGGCTGGACGGCGATCCAGGATGGGAACGCGCCACCGGGGCAGCAGGACCAGATTACGAAACTTCTTCATGAACTGGGGCGAAATCAACGACCGGGGGCAGATAGTAGGTTATTCCGAAACGGAGGCCCTGGACCCGAACGGCGAAGAAGTTTGTGGCTTCGGTTGGATAGAAGCAGTTTGTGAGCGCAAGGACAATGCCGATCAGGTGACATTCGCGTCGATTTTAGAATGGCCTTGAAAGAGAGGAAGCAAGGATGGCGTTCGAAGCGCGTCCCATCGCTGCCGTTGAACAGTCGACTCAGAGTTAGCCTATTGTCAGATCCTACCTGATGACAACCAGCGCTCAAGTCGATCCGCGTAGGTGCGGCTCGAGCGATGCTCCGAGCCGTCCGAGAGCTTCACCGCGAATTCGCGGTTCTCGATGGATCGCAGCTCCAGTATGCCTTTGGACTGCACAATTCGGGAGCGGTGTATGCGGATAAACTTTGCCGGGTCGAGCCTCTGTTCGAGAGACGCCATCGTCTCGCGTAACAGGTAAGAACGACCGCTGACGTGGAGTTCAACATAGTCACCAGCAGCCCCAATCCACTCAACATCCTCCGCAATAACGATTTGAATGCGGGATCCAGCTTGCACGGTAAACCGGGACGCGAACCCATCTGAGGTGCGGTCCAACATTTTCATG
>DATHQG010000057.1:0-4583 GCA_035483075.1 Edaphobacter sp.
TTGGGTTGGCGGAAGACGGCGCTCTGGCCGACTTGGGGATCGTAGCGATAGACGGTGGCTGGAGAAGTGAAACTGGTGAATGAATAGAAAGTTTCTTTGTCTTTGCGCTTTCCGCCGAAGCCACCGGCTGTGCCGATGCCGGGCAGGTCGACGTTGCGAAGGAACGCGCCATTGAGGTCGTGGACACGGACTTCTGTGCGAGCGTCTTTCAGGTATCCCAGGAAAAATGAATTGTTCACTACGCTTGAGAACTCGAGTTTATCGGCGCCCTGAGGGACTACGGTTTTCCAGTTCGTGCGCTCAGGATGGCGGGTGTCAATGGCGATGAGGCGTCCGCGGGGAGCGTCGAGATCGGTCTGGAACCAGAAGACCGGACCGTCGTTATCGATGAATGCGTATTGAGCGTCGAAGTCGTCGAGGAGTTTTACGACCTGGGAATCGGGCTGGGTCAGGTCTTTGTAATAGAGACGGTTCTTGGGCGATGTGCCTTGCCAGACGGTGATGATCAGATAGTGTCCGTCGTCGGTGACGTTGCCGGCGAATCCCAGCTCTTTGTTGTCGGGGCGATCGTAGATCAGTTTGTCGGCGGACTGCGCGGTTCCGAGGCGGTGATAGTAGAGCTTCTGGAAATAGTTGGTGTCGCGCATGGTGGCGCCGGTGGGTTCATCGTAGCGGCTGTAGTAGAAACCCTGGTTGTCTTTAGTCCAGGATGCGCCGGAGAATTTTACCCACTTGAGATCGTCGGAGAGATCTTTGCCAGTGTCGATGTCGCGGACGTGCCACTCGGTCCAGTCGGAGCCGGAGGTGGCGATGGCGTAGGCCATGAGTTTGCCGTCGTCGGAGATGGCGTCGCCGGCTAGCGCGACGGTGCCATCGGCGGAGAGAGTGTTGGGGTCGAGCAGAACGCGGGGTTCGGCGTTGAGCGATTCGGATACGAAGAGGACGTTCTGTTGCTGGAGTCCGGTGTTGTGCAGGAAGAAGTAGCGTCCGCCATACTGGCTGGGAGTGGTGAACCGCTCGTAGTTCCAGAGCTTGGTGAGGCGGTCGCGGATGGCCTGGCGGTAGGCGATCTGGTCGAGATAGCCGAAGGTTACTTTGTTTTCGGCTTCGACCCAGGAGTGAGTTTCGGCGGAGTCGGTATCTTCGAGCCAGCGGTAGGGGTCGGCGACCTTGGTGCCGTGGTAGTCATCGACCTGGTCGCTGCGGCGGGCTTGTGGGTAGGTTAGCGGCGCGGTTGGGGCGGCGGAGTACAGGGTCATCATGGGGAGTAGGAGTGTGAACACGATCATTGCGTGGCGCGCTAGATACATGGGGGCCTCTTGGGATTGAATCGGTGGAAGATCTATTTTGCCTGTGGGAGTGGGTAAGAAGCAAGGAAGGGCCGTGGTGGAAACGCCTCGCGGAGGCCGGCAGGGGTGCGAGCTGCTAGGGATCCTTCGACTGCACAAGTGCTTGCGCTAAGCGCGCAAGCACTTGTTCCGCTCAGGATGACAGGGAGACTTTTACGGCAGGGTGCGGCGAGTTTGCCTGGTGGCTGCGGGTTTGTAGTCTGCCGGATAGAGGACTACGCAGCGGTTGAAGCCTTCGCCGTCGCTTTCGGTGCGGAGGTCGGTTTGGTCGCGGAGGGCGAGGTGGACGATGCGGCGCTCGCGCGAGGACATGGGAGCGAAGTGGAACGGGGTTCCGGTCTGGCGAACTTTCTCGGCGGCGACGGTCGCGGCCATGCGGAGTTCCTGGAGACGGATGGAACGCTGATTCTTGCAGTCGAAAGAAATCTTTTCGTGCTCGGCGGAAGGCAGATGGAGAATTTCGAAGGCCAGAAGTTCGAGGGCGCGGAGAAGTTCGGCGCCGCGGTCTAGCAGCAGAGTCGAGTCGGGACCGGAGAAGTCGACGAAGATTTCTGGTTTCTCCCAGTCGGTGGGCGCGGGCGGGTCGACTACTATGCGGTATCTCAGGTGAAGTCCTCCGTTGGTGACTACGGATTGGAGGAATTCGTTGATCTTATTGGCGGCGGCTAGTTTGTCCATAGGGCAGCTCTCGCTTCTACAAAACCTTTTAAACCCTGAACACAGGGGACACGGGGTTTCACAGGGTAAACCTTACTTGTCTTTCTTGCGGGCGCGTTTTTCCATCATTTCGCGCATTTCGCGGCCTAGCTTGGTGCGGTTCATTACTGCCTGTTGCGCGATCGAAATCAGGTTGCTCTCGGTGTAATAAAGATTCAAGCCTGCGGCCAGCTTAAAGAAGATGAAGCCCATCATCAAGGGCATCATGACGGTCATCATTTTCTGCTGGGCCGGGTCCATGCCGGCTTGCGGGGTCATGCGCTGCATTACGACCATGCTGACTACCATCAACAGAGGCAGAACCCAGTCGGAGGCGGATAGATCGGTGATCCAGAGCCAGTGGGCGTGGCGGAGTTCGAGAGCGACTCCCAACATTCTGTAGTAAGCGATCAGGAATGGGAACTGGATTAGAAGAGGCAGACAGCCGCCGGCGGGATTTACGCTCTCCTTCTTATAGAGCGCGCTGATCTCTTCGTTCATTGCCGCCTTGCGCGGATCGCGCAGGCTGTACTTCTTGTATTTCTCCTGAATGTTTTTGATCTGAGGCTGGATGCGCTGCATCTTCAGCATCGACTTCATCTGCGTGATGCGCAGAGGCAGCAGCAGGATGGTGATGATGAAAGTTTGAATGACGATGGCCCATCCCCAGTTGTGGACGATGTGGTTGTAGGTCCACTTGAGCCAGAGGAAGAGTGGGCGCGACAGGATGCCCCACCAGCCGAAGTTGACGATGCCGCGAAGGTCGGGGCTGTCGTTCTTGATGGTGGGGACGGGGACGGCGTCGAGTACAGCGAGCTCTTTGGGGCCGACATACATGCGCTCGGTGGTTGGGCCTTGAAGGCTGCCAACGGCGGCGCCCAAGACATCAACGTTGGCAGTGTCTTTGGAGCCCGCGCCGACGGGGTTGAAGCCGGGCGTCTGCGGGATGTCCATGGCATTGCGCAGGGTCACCATGGCAACCGTCTTGGGATCGTCGGGGATAAAGATGGCGGTGAAATATTGATCACCGGCACCTGCCCACTCGAATGGACCTTTTATTGTGTTGCCGCCGCTGACACTCTTGACGGGGAGACGCGTAACATAGTTCGGGAAGAAGATGTAGCCGCTGCGCTCGGTCGAAGCATCGTTGTGGTAGTCGATGCCGGAGGCGCCGTAGGCTGCAGCATTGTACTTGCCGGGCCTCGCTGGAACTGGTAGCTCCCCCCCCTGATCGCCGAATCCGGCGGGCCAGGCCGGGGGGGCGAAGATTTCTGCGCCTTTGTAGAGGACGGAGGTTTCTACATTGAGGACGTAGGTGTGGTCGAAACGGAAAGTTTTGCGGACGACGAGATCCTGATCGGCGTATTCGAAGGTGATCGTGGCTGGGGCCGTGAGATTGCCTTCATTCGATGCTACATAGAGCGCGGAGGTGAGACGGTTGCGCAGGGCCTCGTCGTAGGTCCACAGCGAGAGCGGGTAACCGAATTTTTGGGCGGCAGCGGCGTTGACGAGATCGAGCGGGCCGTTCTGGGCGTCGTTATCGAATTTCTTGAGGATCCAGGATTTGACCTGGGCGCCGCGGTTGGTGAACGTGATTTTGTACAGGTCGTTTTCGATGACGGTTTCCGTCTCGGTGGAAGCCTGCTTGGTGACCGTGGAGGATGGAAGCGTGGGGGTTTTCGCGGCTGGAGCAGACGGGGGCGGTGTGACTGCCGGCTGCGTTTGTGCGGATTTATTTTGCGGCGGTTCGGCCGGGGGCGGCGCGTACTTCTTGAGCAACGCCTGGGATACGACGAGGACGACGAACGTAAGAACAACGACGATGAGGAGCCGGCGCTCGGAGCCGGGCTCTTGTTGAGGATTTTGATATTCGGCCAAAGTCTTCCTTAATTACCTCAGGGACACTGAATCACAGTTTGCGCCACTTGCTTGCTTCACCACCGGGTCGTAGCCGGAGCGGGCCAGGGGATGGCAGCGGAGGACGCGGTTGAAGGCCATCCATCCGCCGCGCAGGGCGCCGTAACGCTCGACGGCCTCCATGGCATATTCGGAGCAGGTCGGCACGTAGCGGCAGGCCGCGGGCAGCATGGGTGAGATGGCCCACTTGTAGGCCCGCAGCAGTTGCAGCGTGACGAATTTGGCAGCGTTAGTCATGTTAGAGAGAACCGCGTTCGACGTTGTTACATCGCTGTCGCGTTTGCCCTATGTCTAGCTCTTTCGCCCCCTCGGGGCTGGTTAATTTCTGCTTTTCCTACCCAGGGCTTGCGCCCTGGGCTGCACTCTGTCGCCGCTTCGCGGCTACAGCTTCCTCGCTGATAGGTTTTGCTCGATTACGGCGAAGGCTCGGCTGACTTCATTTTTCAGTGCGGCGAAGTCGGCAGTCAGCAATGATTTTTTCGGATTGATGACAACGTCCGCCGCAATGCCTGTAACTGGACGCGTCATGCGAACTGCTTCGCGCAAGCGGCGCTTCATGCGGTTGCGTTGAATGGCACCGCCGAGGACACGGCCGACCGTGAATCCTACGCGCAGGCCTGT
>DATHQG010000058.1:0-9087 GCA_035483075.1 Edaphobacter sp.
TCACCCTCGAGCCCCGCCAACCCCTCCTCCGCACCTCGCTTGGCTACCAACAGATGCGCACCGGCGATCTCCCGAAGGCCATCGAGACCCTCGAAAACGTCATCCACGACGACTCGTCTCTCCGCATCGTCTACCCCACCATCGCCCTCTGCTACGTTCAACTGGGCGATCGCGAAAAGGCCTCCACCTTCATCGTCGACGAAACCCTCTCCGCCGCCGAAGCCGACAGCGAGATGGCCTACCGTCTCGCCACCTACTTCGCCGTAGAAGGAGACGAGTCCGAAGCCCTCCACTGGCTCCGCCGCGCAATCTACCTCGGCAACGAGAACTACCCATGGTTCAGCAAAAATCCTGCATGGCGAAAGCTAAGCGGTCACAGCGACTTCGAACGCATCCTCGAAGACCTGAAAAAGTCCTACCGCCGCAACCAGAAAAACTGGAAGCGCCTCCTCGCCCAGGTCCGCGATTAAAAGTCAGCATCAAGTGATTCTTCCCTCTGCTTGAAAATCGTCATTTCGACCGGACCCTGAGCGAGCGCAGCGAGTCGAAGGGGAAGTGGAGAAATCTGCTTCTCGCTTCGCACCCGCTCTTGTTTTCCGGATTAAGCGTGAGGTCCCAGCCCGCGATTAGTTTCCTCCAAAAAAAAGGGCCGGGAATGACCCCAGCCCCCAAAAAGTCCAATTCAGAATCCCTTACTATTGCGCCGCGCGAACTCCAGCCGCACCCGCAGTCAAACTGCTAAGAGTAGGTCCATTCAGCGGAGTCAGAATCATCGGCATCGTCAAGCTGAACACCAGCGGCACGTCCTTCGGCAGGGTCCCTTGCCGGTCCTGCTTCAACCAGATCACCGTACTCACTCCCGCGCCAATACCCGCGCCCACAGCCGCTCCAACACCACCGCCAATCATCGCTCCTGCGACAGCGCCAGCTCCAGTCACCCCGCCCATCACCACCAGCGTCTCCTTCGCATGGTCCTTCTTCTTCAAGGTCCCTTCGCTCGTGACCTTAAACTCACTCTTGCCCGTATCAATCACCTGCGCATGCACAATGTAGTGCGTTCCATCTGGCAGCGTCACGTTCCGCGTCTCCAGATGCAGCAGCGCCCCACCCGAGATCCGTTTTCCTCCATGCACCTCCGTCACCTGCCCATCAAGAATCGAGCCCACCGGAATAATCACCCTCCCGTTCCTCACGATCGGCTCCGTCACCTCTGCCGAAAATCTGCTCCCCGGCACAGTCGAGGTCGTCGAAAGCGTATCCAGCATCTTCGTCCTCAGTAACGTCCCCTCGCTCAGCTCGCCCTGCCGCTCGGGCACGCTCACCACAATCATTGCGTCCCTGGGGTCCTCTACCGGTGTGGCCGGGAGGCTGGTCATATGCGAACTCGGCACTGCAGGCCCCGTATACGGAACATAAGCCCCATAAACCTCAGAAGAAGGCGTTGTCGCCGGTACCGCCGCACTTGGCCTGGGCGTCAACGGCTTCGGCGCAGGCGTCATCTCGTCGCTCGTAATCACCGTTTGGTCCGGGTGCGAAACCCCGCTAGTTTGCGCGAATACAGGAACGGCAGCAAGCACGAGAGCGGCGGTCGTAATGCGTAAGGTCATAGCGATATCCTCGAAAACAGATTTGAGCGCTCCAAGAAGCAGCACTCCTGTTAACTAAAAGGTTAGAACCCCCGTCACACCCACGGAGCAAATTCCCCAGCAGGGAACCGACCCTGCTAATAAGTCCTTCAACGCCTCTTGCCACGATACTCTTACCGTCTTGCCTTTGTCGTCATCCTGAGCGAAGCCGTTCGCGCACTTTGCGAACGGCGCAGTCGAAGGGCCTGCCCTGAGCCTGCCGAAGGGACCCCGAAGAATTCAACAAGCCAACACCGCTGGACCCTTTTCGCCCATGAAACTTCAATTAACTCCCGCACCATCGCCTCGCGAATCGTTGCTCACCAAGACACCACACCCTCCCCCTTTGCTAAAATTCCTCAGGTGGCCCCATCCGACGCAAACCTGGTGCAAACCATCTCCATCACAGGAGGCCGCACCGTCGCCGTCGACCGTCGCCCAAAGCTAAACGAACGCTTGGACCATCGCGTCGTCTCAAAACATTCCGCAACACCAACCCATAGGAGCAACATGACTGAGATCGTCTCGATCCACGCACGCGAAATCCTGGACTCCCGCGGCAACCCAACCGTCGAAGCCGACGTCGTCCTCGACTCCGGAGCCAGAGGCCGCGCGGCCGTTCCCAGCGGGGCCTCCACAGGCGAACACGAGGCCGTCGAACTCCGCGATGGAGACAAACAATACTATCTCGGCAAAGGCGTCCTCCACGCTATCGAAAACGTCGAGACCATTCTCGGACCCGAACTCACCGGAATGGACGCCAGTAACCAGCGCCTCATAGACGCCACCATGATCTCCATCGACGGCAGCGAAAACAAATCCAAGCTAGGTGCCAACGCCATCCTCGCCGTCTCTATGGCCTGCGCCCGCGCCAGTGCCGAAGCGTTAAAGCTCCCCCTCTACCGCTACCTAGGCGGAGTCAACGCCTGCCTGCTCCCCACCCCCATGATGAACATCCTCAACGGCGGCAGCCACGCCGACTCCAACGTCGACTTCCAGGAGTTCATGGTCATGCCCACCGGCGCCGACACATTCTCCGATGCTCTCCGCTGGGGCACCGAGGTCTTCCACACATTAAAGGGCGTCCTCAAGAAAAAAGGCTACAACACAGCCGTCGGCGACGAAGGCGGCTTCGCACCCTCACTCAAATCCAACGACGAAGCCCTCGACCTCATCCTCGAAGCCATCCAGCTAGCCGGCTACACCCCAGGCGAAGACATCAACATCGCCCTCGACCCTGCCTCCAGCGAGTTCTACAACAAGGAGACCGGCAAGTACGTCTTCAAGAAATCCGACAAGCGCGAACTCTCCTCCGAAGAGATGTCTGCCTTCTGGGAGAACTGGGTCAACAAGTACCCCATCGTCTCCATCGAAGATGGCCTCGCCGAAGACGACTGGGCGGGCTGGGTGCACCTCACCAAGGTCCTCGGCGACAAGGTCCAGCTCGTCGGCGACGACCTCTTCGTCACCAACACGAAGCGTCTCCAACAGGGAATCGAGCAAAAGGTCGCCAACTCTATCCTGATTAAGGTCAACCAGATCGGCACCGTCAGCGAGACCCTCGAAGCCATCGAACTGGCCCGTCGATTCGGCTACACCAGCATCATCAGCCACCGCTCTGGCGAAACCGAAGACACCTTCATCGCCGACCTGGCCGTAGGCACCGGCGCCGGCCAGATCAAAACCGGCAGCGCCAGCCGCACCGATCGCATCGCCAAATACAACCAACTCCTCCGCATCGAAGAAGAGCTAGGCCAATCCGCCGAATTCCTCGGCATCGAATCCGTCAACTTCGGCGAATAGCACGTGCTTTTGCTGTTGCCGTTGCTTGTTCTTCCAACTTCAACACCAAAACACTGCGTCATCCCGACAGAAGCCGCTCACAGTCTCATCGTGAGCGGCGAAGCGGAGGGATCCCCGCATTTCGCCTTTGCTTTTGCAGTTGCGGTTGCTTGTTCTTCCAAATTTCAACCCCACCAAGAACACTGCGTCATCCCGACCGGACCCTGAGCGAGCAAAGCGAGTCGAAGGGGGAGTGGAGGGCCCCCCGCATTTCGCTCGAAGCTACAATCCCTCAAGCTAACCAAACCATGCACCTCACCCCCCAAGACCGCCTCTTCGTCCTGACCGGAGCAGGCATCTCCGCCGAAAGTGGCCTAGCTACCTTCCGCGGCTCAGGCGGCCTCTGGAACGGCCATCGCGTCGAAGAAGTCGCCACCCCCGAAGCCTGGGACGCGGACCCAGCCTTAGTCTGGCGTTTCTACTCGCAACGTCGCCGCGACGCCCTCGCTGTCCAACCCAACGCCGCTCACAAAGCACTCGCACAAATCGAACAACGCCTCACCCAAACAAATCAAGAAAATTTCTACCTCTGCACCCAAAACGTCGACGACCTTCACGAACGCGCTGGCTCCAACCGCATCCACCACATGCACGGCAGCCTCTTCCAATCCCGCTGCGTCCGCTGCGACCAACCGTTTCCCGACTGGTCCTTCTACGAAGAAGCGAAGACCCTTCCCACCTGCAAGACCTGCGGCGCACCCATCCGCCCCCACATCGTCTGGTTCGGCGAGGTCCCTCTCGACATGGACGCCATCTACCGCAATCTCGACCGCGCCACCACCCTCCTCGTCGTAGGCACCTCCGGCTCCGTCTACCCAGCCGCAGGCTTCGTCAACATTGCCAACCAACGCCGCATCCGCACCATCTACGTAGGCCCCGAAGAGCCACTAAACATCGACGCCTTCGACGAAGTCATCCTGAGCACAGCCACCGAAGCCCTACCCAAACTCATGGAATGACCAGCCTGTCCCACGACCCATCGCCAATTCATTTACAGTTAACCCATGGCGAATCCGTCGAAGGTTGACCTCGTCGGCGTCGGTCTCAATGCCACCGACACGGTCATCCCTCTCTCCACCTACCCCGCGCGCGGCTCCAAGACCGAATACTCCACCGTCAGCACCCTTCCCGGCGGACAAGTCGCCACCACTGTCGTTGCCTGTCAGCACTGGGGCCTCCGCACCCGCTACGTCGGCAAGCTAGGCGACGACCTCGCCGCCACCCTCCATCGCGAAGCCTTCTCCCACGCCGGTCCCGATACCGGTGTCGACACCCGCATCATCACGGTCCCCGGGGCCCCCAGCGCCCAGTCGCTCATCCTCGTCGACGCCCAGGGCGAACGCACCGTCCTCATCCGTCGCGATGAACGCCTCGCCCTCCACCCCGGCGACCTCCAGCGCGAATGGATCACCAACGCTCGCGCCCTCCACGTCGACGGCTACGACACCGAAGCCGCCATCCTCGCCGCCACCTGGGCCCGCGCCGCCGGCATACCCGTCATCGCCGACCTCGACGAGCTCTACCCCAACGTCGAAGACCTCATCGCAAACGTCGACTACCTCATCGTCAGCCGCGACTTCCCCTCGCGCCTCACCGCCGAGCCCGACCTCGAGCAGGCCCTCCGCAAGATGCACCGCCGCTACTCCTCCCGCCTCGCCGCCGCGACCCTCGGCCAGGAAGGCGTCCTCGCCTTCGATGGAAAGCAACTCCTCCACGCCCCCGCCTACTGTGTCCCCGTCGTCGACACCACCGGTGCCGGCGACATCTTCCACGCCGGCTTCATCTACGGCCTCCTCCAGGACTGGCCCCTCGATCGCCAACTCGGATTCGCCTGCGCCGCAGCGGCCCTGAACTGCACCGCAGTCGGTGCCCGTGGCGGAATCCATCCCCTCGACGATATCGCCAACCTCATCGCCACCGGCTCTCGCTACCGCGCCGCCCAATACGCTTCGACGCTAGGCTAGATATTCAGGCAGCTCAACAATAGTCGCTCCCCAAAATATCGCTTCAAGCAGACCCTGCTTTTGCTTCGGCGCTAAGACGAACCACAGTTCTGGCATTGGCACAGCGGTGCGCCTTCTTGCCCCGCACACGCTCCCCACCCCCTGATCGACTGCTGAGAAAAAGAAAGCGCAACGCTACCACTTTTACCAGTTGCTCACGGCAGTTAGACCGCAGAAGATTCGGTCAGAACGTCTCGCTAAGTTCCTGCACCGGAACGACGAATGGCAGCCCCGCGATAGCGACGCAAGGAGTCTCCAGATGAATCTGAAATTAGCGAAGAAGGTCCTATCAGCTGCATTGTGCGGCCCTCTCGTCGCATTGACGACCCCCATCGACATGGCCGCTCAGACGACGCCCGCGACGTCCACTTCCACGTCAGATTATTCGGGCCAGGGAGCACCCATGACCGCAGCAGAGCTACAAGGGCTCGTGGCGCCTATTGCCTTGTATCCCGATGCGCTGGTCGCACAAATTCTCAGTGGCGCTACATTTCCGGACCAGATAGCCATCGCCGACAACTGGCTCCAATCCAACAAGTCCCTCACCGGGACCGCATTAACGACGGCAGTCAATGCACAAACGTGGGACCCGAGTGTCAAGGCCCTCACACAGTTCCCATCAGTCCTGGACAAGATGGCACAAAGCCTGGCTTGGACCTCATCTCTCGGCGAGGCTTATCACAACCAGCAAGCCGCCGTAATGACCGCCGTCCAAACCCTCCGCGCACAAGCGAAGGCGGCGGGCAATCTCAAGTCCGGCCCCCAGATCACGGTCGTGCAGCAGTCGCCCCAAACCATCGTCATCCAGCCGACCAACCCGCAGATTGTCTATGTCCCGGAATACAACCCCACCGTCGTCTACGGCACTCCGTACGTCACCCCTGGATACAGCACCGCAGACGTGGTCGCTACTGGAGTTATCGCCTTCGGTGCGGGACTAGCTATCGGTGCCATGATGAGCGGTGGTTATGGTTGGGGATACAGCAGTTGGAGCTGCAACTGGTACGGTGGCGGCGCCTATTATCACGGCGGGGCCTATTACGGTAACGCCGCATGGCATGGCGGATACTACGGCTCCAGCGGGTCCTACTACGGGGCCTACGGCAGCGCCCACGCCTCGGAAGGCTACAATCCCGCAACCGGCACTTATGCCCGCGGCGCATCGACGTCAACCGCATACGGCACGCAGAAGGTAGGGCAGGCCTACAACCCATACACCGGGGCCTACGGCGCCACTCATCAAGGCTCTAATGCGTATTCAAACTGGGGAAGCTCGACCGTCTCGAAGAACGGCCAGACCGTCGACACCCAGCACTACTCGAGTGCCGCCGGAAATTATGGCACAGCCGAGACCTCCAACGGCAACAGATATGCAACCGCAAACGGCAACGCCTACAAGAACACCGGCAGCGGCTGGCAATCGGCGGGTTCAAACTCCGATGGCGCGCATGGTTGGGGCGACTCTTCGTCCTCCTATCATGGCGGAGACAGTGGAAGCGACCGTGGCTCAACAGCCTTCAGTGGATTCTCTGGCGGAGGTGGCGGCGGTTGGCAATCGCGGTCATCGAGCGCACGTGGCTGGGGCAGCAGCGGTGGCGGCGGAGGCTGGGGTGGTCGCAGCTTCGGCGGCGGCGGAGGTTTCGGAGGACGAAGATAGGCCCCGCATCACCAGCAGAAAAGGGTCCGGGAAAAAACAACGAATTAATCGACACGGAGAACCGCCATGCAAAGGGTAGCGCTAAATCGAAAAATGGGTACCTCCCGCATCTGGACGATGGCAGTTGTCTTTGCGGTGTTCATTCCGCTCGTCTCTTGCAACTCATCGCAAAAGGCCGCGCCCGCAGAAGCCGGCCCCAAAACATTTGCCACCCCCGCCGACGCCGGCGCCGCACTCGCCGCTGCCGCCAAAGCCAATGATCGCGCCGCGCTGCTCGCCATCTTCGGCTCCGGTTCATCGGACCTCATCTTCTCTGGCGATGACGCGCAAGACAAGCTGACCTTTGAGAATTTCACGACCGCCTATCAAACTATGAACCGCTGGCGCAATCAGACCGATGGCAGCGAAGCTCTCGTGGTGGGCGCCGACAACCACCTCTTCCCAATTCCGCTCAAAAAGAACACCGCAGGGCAGTGGTACTTCGATCTGGCAGCCGGAAAGGCCGAGATCCTCGCACGCCGCATCGGCGACAACGAACTCGCTACGATCGACGTGATGAACGCAATGGCTGATGCCCAGGCACAATACCTCTCTCAGCATCACGACGGCGTAAAGCAGTACGCCCTGAAGTTCATCAGCGATGAAGGAAAGCAAAACGGACTCTACTGGAAATCGGCCGAAGGACAACCCCGAAGCCCGCTTGGCCCATTGGTAGCTTTTGCCTCCACCGAAGGATTCACTGCGCAGGCAGGCAAGCAGCAGCCATACCACGGTTACTTCTATCGCATCCTCACCAAACAGGGCCCCGATGCCAAGGGAGGCGCGAAAGACTACATCGTCAACGGGAAGATGACCGGAGGCTTCGCCTTCATCGCCTACCCGGAGAAGTACGGCGACACCGGCATCACGACCTTCATCATCAGCCAGAACAGTCCCCTTTACCAGAAGGACCTCGGCAAGACCACCACCGAGACTGCAACGGCAACCACAGAATTCAACCCCGACAAATCCTGGATCGTAGTGCCCGAATAATTAGAGCTGACATTTGCTTCTAGGTAGGCCAAGGCTTTAGCCTTGGCAATCTCGGCCCAGGAAACATTGGGCTTCAGCCCCTGCGGTCTGCCTTCTCATCGCGAGCCCGAAAGACTCCTCTCATTTCGAGAGACCCTCCTGGCCTCTATTCCATTCTCAGCGCCTTGGCTGGGTCGGTTGATGCGGCCCTGTGCGCTGGAATCATCCCCGCAATGCATGCCGCAACCGCCAGCGTCAAAATCGCGCCCGCCATCACCGTCACATCGGCATTCTTAATCTCATACAGTTGCGCCTTCACAAACCGCACGCACACAAACGCCACAGGCGCTCCGATCGCCAGCCCCAACAAAGTCTGAACGGACGCCCCGCGCATGATCATCGCAATCACTTTGGAGCGCTCTGCCCCTAAAGCCATGCGGATGCCGATCTCCGACGTCCGCCCCGCGACAGTATACGAGGTCACGCCATACAGCCCGATCGTCGCCAGCAGCAGAGCCAGCCCGCCAAACAGCATCGTCAGCCGCGCAATCATCCGCTCCTCGGAAAACCGGTCGCCGATCTGCTCCGTAAACGTCTGGAACTTCACCACCGCCAGGTTCGGATTGATCGCCACCAGCGTCCGCCGAGCCAGCGCCTCCATATCGTTCATCGGCCGGTCAGTGGCAATTGCAATCGCCCCGGCAAACAGCCCCTCGTCCTTTTCGATCGGATCTTTGTCGCTCGGCGCCCGCTGCATCATCGGCAAAAAGTACATCGCGTGGTCCTTGATTCGCACACTCTCATAAGCCGTGTCCTCCACCACACCGACAATCTCATAGTCTCCAGCCGAGGCATGTCCATTCCCACCGAAGTGCTGCCCAATCGGATTGAGTCCCTTCAGATACTTCTTCACAAACTCCTCGTTGACCACGGCCACCGTCGGGGCCGT
>DATHQG010000059.1:0-13228 GCA_035483075.1 Edaphobacter sp.
CGGCATGCAACTCATCCTTCATGCCCCCTTCGGGGGTCGCATCAACAAAGCCTTCGGTCTGGCCCTCCGCAAACGCTTCTGCCGCGGATTCAACTTCGAACTGCAAGCCGCCGCCACCGACAACGGCATCAACATCTCCCTTGCCGAGCAGCACAGCTTCCCCCTCAGCGACGTCTTCCAGTTCCTCACCGAACACACCGCAAAAGAGCTCCTCGAACAAGCCTCCATCGCCTCCCCTATCTTCAAAAACCGCTGGCGCTGGGCCGCTGGCCGCAGTCTGCAACTCCTTCGCTTCTCTAAAGGCAAACGCATCGCCCCGCAGATCCAGCGCACCCGCTCCGAAGACCTTATGGCCTCCGTCTTCCCCCAGGCCGCAGCCTGCTTCGAGACCATCGTCGGCGACATCCAGATCCCCGACCACCCCCTCGTCAACGAAGTCATGCAGGACGTCCTTCAGGAAGCGATGGATCTCGAAGGGCTCATAGATCTCCTCCGCGGCATAAAAGACGGCACCATCCGCTGTCTGGCCATCGACACCCCCACGCCCTCCGTCTTCGCCCATGAACTCCTCAACGCCAACCCCTACGCCTACCTAGACGAAGCCGGCCTCGAAGAACGCCGCGCCCGAGCCACCTCATTGGGACGCAGCCTACCTGACGAACCCGGCAAGATCGACCCCGCCGCCATCGCCGCCATCCGAAAAGAGATCTGGCCCGAGCTCCGCGACGAAAACGAGCTCCACGACCTCCTCCACTCCCTCATCGCTCTACCACTCCACGTCATCGACAGGGAAGAGGCGCGCCACTGGCCTACCTTCTACGAACGCCTCATCCAGAAAGGTCGCGCCCAAACGCTCGACCTCAACGGCGCCCGTTGCTGGGTCGCCACCGAACGCCTTCCCCACATCGCCACCCTTTGGCCTCAATCTCAAAAGGCGTCATCTCGACCGGAGCAGCAGACGGCCTCATCGTCTGCTGCGGAGTGGAGAGACCCCCGCATTTCGCCCGAGACGGAACAAATCTCAACTTTAGAGCCAACTGCAGCTCATACAGTTACAAAAGAAGAATCCATCCAAAAATTAGTTCAAGGCTGGTTACAAATCCTCGGCCCCGCCACTGCCAATGCCTTTGCCAGCACACTGAATCTGGATCCAGCCGCCATATTCCAGGCCCTCCTCGCCATGGAGATGCAAGGCCTCCTCATGCGAGGCAACTTCGAATACCCAGCAGGTGACGGGCCTTCAGCCACGGAAAACCCAGACCACGAAATCGAATGGTGCGAGCGCCGCATCCTCCAGCGCATCCACCGCCGTACCGTAGCGACCCTCCGTAAGCAGATCGAACCCATCACCCCTGCCGTCTACATGCGCTGGCTCCTCCAATGGCAACACGTCGCCCCCCAGACCCAACTCTCCGGCGAAGAAGGCGTCTTCGAAGCCCTCCGTCAACTCGAAGGCTTCGAGGCCCCCGCAGTTGAGTGGGAACGCACCCTCCTCCCCGCCCGTATCGCCAACTACGACCCCCGCTGGCTCGACGCCCTCTGCCTCTCAGGAGCGGTAGGCTGGGGTCGCATCTCTCCGCACCCTGCGTGGTCGAACGGAGACGGCAACGTCCCCCGCCGCGTCATCCCCACCAACGCCGCTCCCATCACCTTCTACATCCGCGAAACCGCCGACTGGCTCCCCCACACCCTCACTCAACAGTGCGTCGAAGAAGAGAAACTCGCCGCCGCCCTCAGCCCCAACGCCCTGCAGCTCCGCACCCTCCTCCAGCGGCGCGGCGCCTGCTTTGCCAATGACATCCAGCGTATCGCCAACCTCACCCGCCACCAGACCCAGCACGCACTCTGGGAGCTGGCCACAGCCGGCCTTGCCTCTGCCGATGGCTTCGACCAGCTCCGCGCCTGCATGGACCCGCGCCGCAAGTCCACCATCACGGAAACCCCAAACAAACGCCCAACCCGAAGCTCCGCCGGCCGCTGGTCGTTACTCAACGAACCCGCCACAAATCCGGGTGCCCCAGAGCCTGCCCTGAGCCTGTCGAAGGGTCTCGATTCTGAGACCTGGGTTGGACTGGCGAAAAACTCCAAAGAAGCCCAATCCGAACTCGCGAAACGGGCAATCGAGCGGGCCCGTCGTACCGACGCCGCCCTCGAATCCTTCGCACGCCAGCTCCTTACCCGTTACGGCGTCCTCTTCCGCGACCTCCTCGCCCGCGAGTCCAACGCACCCAAATGGCGCGATCTCCTCAACATTCTCCGCCGCCTCGAAGCCCGGGGCGAGGTTCGCGGCGGGCGCTTCCTCTCCGGATTCAGCGGCGAACAGTACGCCCTTCCCGAGGCCGTCGAGTCCCTTCGCGCGGCCCGCACCTGCGACTGCTCTGCAGTCATCTTCGTCTCGGCTGCCGACCCCATGAATCTGGCAGGCATCGTCGTCCCTGGCGACCGCGTCCCCGCCGTCCCAGGCAAACAACTCCTCTATCGCAACGGCTCCCTCCACCCCGTACAAGAGCCTGACACCATCTCCACAGAAGCAATTCCCGCCTTCACCCTGTCGCAGTCCTCACTCCGAACCGCCGCCCCGCCAACCTTCCGCTTGTTCTAAAAACCAATCCGCTTCTCCACCAAAACTCCTCCATAAACCCCTCATCCCATTTCGCTTATGCGATCCCCGAAAATGCTTTCTGTGTTTTCTGCCCAAAAAACGCATGTCAAGTCCAAAAACCACTTAACCCACACAAACAAAACAAGATCGAGTTGGCACTTTAGTTAGCTTCCATCCGCTATACTAAATATACCGGACCATTGATACTCAAACATCTGAATCTTAGGCACTTACAACGAGATGAGGGGGAGGGGAACCCCCCGAGGCCCGTACGAGAGTCGAGAGGAGTAAAAGGAAGTAGAGGAATAGAGAGCCTTTGCTCGGGGCGCATCGATGACCAAACCAGTCAAACTCAATGAGGACCAACCGGCAAAACAAAAGGGAAACAGCGAAAGCGACAAGCTTTGTCCCGAGGATTTTTACTACGAAGGTCCGTATATGGTCTTCACCGCGGCCTACCATCTCAAGCGCGGCTACTGCTGCAACTCAGATTGCCGTCACTGCCCCTACAAATAATCAATTAGGTTGCACTGGCGGCAAAGGCGGTACCTTCTCCTGCGCGTTGTCAACCATAGCGCGCCCACTCCGCAGCGCGTTCGCGTTCTTCACCAGCAAGATCACGCGCGGATCTTTGCGATAGCGAGCCATGGTGGAGTCCGAGCGCATCTCGTCCAGAACATCGAACCCGCCCTCGCTCGCCATCGTCAGAAAGTGCAACATGCTGGCCTCGTCGCCGATCTCCGCATACAGCTTCGCCATCTCGAAGCAGTAGTGCGCATGGTCCTCCGGTGAGAGCAGATGCGCCGTCAAGCCCCCTACTCCATCGTGGTGGGCCATATCAGGATCGATCTGCAGCGCGATCTTGAACTGCTCCCGCGCTCTCTTGTAATTCTTCTCTTCGAAGTAAGCAGTCGCCAGGTTCGAGTGGTAAATCGCGGACATCTTATTCAACTTGATGGCGCGATTGTAATCGGAGATGGCGGTCGCAAACCGCTTGTCGAGATACTCAACCGCACCCAGGTTGTTCCACGCAACCGCATCTTTCTGCTTCAACTGAATCGCACGTTGGAAGTAGGCGCGCGCCGCTGCGGTATGTCGAAGGTCCAACTGAGTCACGCCGATCTTGTTCATCAGCATGACTGGATTGGCGCCCTTTTTCAGCGCGTAGATGTAGTAATCCAGCGCGTCCTCGGGGAAGCGTCGCGCTCGCAGCACATCGCCGACCACCTCCAACTGCTCGGCAGTCGCAGTCGCTGGATCGGGAAGATGCGTCTTGACCAAGTCCCATTGCGGGTCTTGGTGCCGCAATTCACGCATAGCATCTGAACTTGGCGGGGCCTGCTGCACACCATCGGGCGACTCGGCAGTCGCCGGGGACGGAGCACTCAACAGACCGAAGAGGAGGAAGAAACATGCGGGGCGAAGATGAGGACTCATGGCGGACCTCACGAGATTATCCCAAATCATCCTCTCCGGCCCACGCCACTGTCAAGGGTCGAACTGCTACGGGGTTGGCGATACAGTGGCAGCGCTCCCAGCCACCGCCGGGGCGACTTCAAGGGCCGCCCCGGGACGCACTATCATCGCCATTCGGGGAAAGCCGAAGCTTCCGCCCGCGTCGTCGATCACGTTTATCTGGCACACATACGTGCCCGGCTTCAGCTGTGCCAGGGGCACATCGAACTGGAACGCCACCGCCCCCCGCTCGGGAGTATTGATCGCTGTGGCTTCCACCAGGGGGGTCTCATAGACCTTCACTCCGCCGCTCAGGAACTCAATACTGGTCAGCACCCGCACCGGCCCCCCCGCCCGTCGGGTCAGTCCCGGAGAGCTCGCGGGCTCCGGCAAGCCCTTCTGTTTCGAGGGGTCATATACCTCGTAGAGAAAATAAAGATGTTGGTCCTGCCGAAACACATGCGGCACGTTCGGGACCCACTCCACTCCGTCCCGCACCAGAGGATTCACCGTCTTCTTCGCCGTATTCGGCACTCGCTGGCTCGAAAGTACAATGGAACTCAGCTTCAACGGGCTCTTTTTGAGGTCCGGTACCTGCAGGTCCGTCTCAAAGCTGCCCATCGCTCCTGTCTGGTTCTCCCGCACTACAAACTTCAGGTGGTACTTACCCGGAGCCAAGGTAAATCCTGTCGAGTATTGAATGTTCTTGCGCTGCACCTGCTGCGCCGCATCCAGCGCAAGCTTCACGTTATCGCGAACATTGCCGACAATGATCCCTTGCGCGTTCTTTACCTGCCCAATGATGTCGATGTTGGCCTTGTCACGCTCCCCGTTCTTCACGATATGGATCTGCGACCCAGGCACAATCAGCGACACCGGCACGAAGAACTTGTTGTCCTCCAAACGGAAGTACAACGCCTGCAAGTAGATCGCAACATCGGTCGCCGGAAGGTCGCTCCGCAACTGCTCCGTCAGGGTCTGCTCCCGGTCTTCGGTCTTCTGGTGTTTGAAGTCGGCCGGGGCATAGTATCCCGGACGGTAGTCCATCTTGGCGTCATTCCGGTTAAGCCTCACCGTCAAATGTCGATAGCTGCCGTCCCGTGCCGTATTGGTCGAATGAAACCCAATGATGTAATAAGCCTCCGTATCATGCTGGATCTGTTGAAACGCCGGAGCAAAGTCGTTCGAGTCAAAGAACGCCTTACCGCCGGTATCCGACGAAAGAGTTGCCAGCGTCTCCTGCGAGCCAAAGTTCGCGTTCAAATTGTTCTGCATCGCCCCGCCGTTATAGGCAGCCGTTCCGCGAAGACTCCCCGTTGAAGCATTGCCCACCGGCGGCATCGCCTCGAGCCCGCGCGAATCGACGCTATAGATAGCCATATTGGCCTTCACCGCTTCGTTCGTCGCTGCCCGCATGCTCGCCTGATTTTCAATGCCTTGTCGCGTTAGTCCACCGCTGAAGTACAACATGCTCTTCCGCTGGTCCACCCGCTCCAGGCTCTTGGCGACCGTTCGAATCGCATAGAGTTCCCGGTCCGTATTCAGCGCGTTGTACTCGCTGTCATCCGCTGTGAAGCTCGAAGCATCGTCCGCCGTTCCACTGGAGTTGCCGCCTTCATTACCGTTTGCAAATCCTGTTCCTTCGGTCCCGTTGTATTTGCCCAAGCCTTTCAGTAGTGCGGCCTTGTCCGAGGTAAAGTCCTGGTCCATGCTCAACCCCGTAGCCATGCTCACCAATGCGACCAGGTCCGCCGGCTGCATCTTCTTGTTGACATAGTCCTGCGCCGACTCGACGGCCCGGTCGATGTCCTCCGGCTGCATGCTGCTTAGGTCGAAGAACATCACAATCAAGCGATGGTCCTTCAGCTCAGCCGGGTTGGTCGCAAAATCGTTGTTCAACAGGTCCGCAATTGTAGCTTTACCGGTTACAGTTGACTTTTCATGCAGCATGGCGGCTTCATCGACGTTCTGGTAATCGAAGCTGGCAATCGTCTGCAGCTTTCCATTCTCCAGAACCGTGAAGTCGCTGGCTTTTAGCCCCTTCACTACCTCACCGGTCTTCTTATCCCGCACCACCACGTTGGTCAGCACAATATCGCTCTGCACTTTCAAAGTAAAAGTTCCGGCAGGACTCTCCTGCTGTTGCTGCCCCACCAAAGGGGGCCCTACCATCGCCCCAATCAACACCGCTGCGACCAAGCGTTGCATAAGCGCAGTGAGCCATTCACCTCGTCGCCCCTTCGTTCTCGTGAACCAGCTCCAGTGCCTCATCGCCAAGACTCTCTCCACATCAAAACCCGCTATCTAATCGCTATCTTTCAAAACCGATACCGCGCCAGCACCGTAAGTGTGCGCATCGGTGCTGCCCCCGTCACTTGTCCAAACGTAGGAGAGTTCAATATCGTATTAATTCCCGAGAACTGAACAATATTCAGAGCATTTGCTGCTGTCACACGCGCTTCGAACGACCGCGTTTCTCCCAGCTGCACCGTTCGCGACAACGAAACATCCACCACTTCTGTCCCTGGGCCTTCGATTGAATTCCGCGACGCCGTCCCATACTGACCGGAGGGCGGAGCACTAAACGCGGCCGTATTGAACCAGTTGCCAATCTGCTTTGCCCCGCTGATCGGTACGTTGAAGTTGCGATTCGGGCGCAACGAGCTGCTCGAGCCGGACGCCGTCTCCTGCACCGTCAACTGATAGTTTGGTGTGTAGTAGGTCCCGGTCGCAAACGTGAAGTCTCCTGAGACTGAAAATCCATCCAGCGCCTTCGACCAAAATCCACCCTTCGACAACAAAGCTCGATTGGGCCCGAACGGCAACTCGAACACCCAGTTGCCAGTCAGTTTTTGACGAACGTCGAACGTGCTGTTGCCCTCCTCCGCGTTCAGGTCGTTAGGATCCTGCGCCACCGTCTGCGCCGCCCCACCAATCGACGACGAATTGTCGATTGAGTGCCCATACTGATAGGTCCCTTGCAGCGATATCCCTTTCTGCATTCTCTTCCGTACGTTCACTCTCAGCGCTTCAAACCGGGAATATCCGACCGAGTTCTCATAAGCGAACGGCTGCGCCCCCGGGTTCAACACACCTGTGGCCGTTCGGTTTGGCGCTTCCACCAGATCCAGTGCCCCGCCTTTTGAGCCGTCGTAGCCGATGTTGGCGACAATTCCTAGTGGCAGGGTCCGCTGAATATCAAGGTCCCAGATCTGGACGTGACCCAGCCGATAGTTCAGGAACGCGCTGTAGTTACTCTGTACTGCCGCGTTGGAGCAGTTGAACGCACCAGCCAGCGTAAACTGCTCCAGCGTCCCGCACCCCTGCTGCCCCGCGAGGTTCGTCTGCGTCACGGCAAAGGGTTGCTGGTTGGCTAACTGACGCGCAATCGTCGCATACTGCCCCGTGTTGTAGTTGATGCCGTAGCCACCGCGAACGACTGTGTCCTTGAAGAACTTCGACTTTGGACGGTAGGCAAAACCCAATCGCGGCGAATACATGCTGCGATCCGGATTCACCAGCGATCGCGGAAAGGGTCCGCTGAATTCGCCCGACTGCCCAGGCTGGATCGCCTCTACGTCAGTGAAATTGGCATTGTGATCGAGGTTCACGAGCCGGTTATATTTTTCGACATAGGGTGAAAAGTACTCGTATCGCAGCCCAAAGTTCAGCGTCAGGTTTGCCTTGGCTCGCCAGTCGTCCTGGGCGTACCAGTCAAAGACATTGGCCCGCAGATACGTCTTGTTCAGGCCCGCCTGAACTGCGCCCTGTTGCGGAAACCCGAGAAGAAAGTCTGCAAACCCCGACCCGCTCGCTGGTATTACCGGGCAGGTCACCGTGCTCGAAGAAACGCAATTGGCTGCGGGATTCTGCGTCGCATATCCCGTAAAGCTGAACGTCCCAAGAGGTGTGCTCGGCGTCGCGCCAAGGAGATCGGATGGGGTACCGCCGATCGAATCCGCGTGTACCCGCCGAATATCCAGCCCGTAACGCATATTGTGCTTTTTGTGGCTATAGCTCACAAAGTCGCTAAATGAGATCGTTTGATTGATCGTATTGTTGGGTTGCCCATTGCTCAGACCGGTAAAGGCGGTCGCACCGCCAAAGGACAGCGAAGGCACTCCGTAATAAAACGGGGTCGTCTGGATCGTCTGGTTCCCCACAAGCACGCCTGCCTCCACAGCAGGATTACTCGGCCCATCCGTGAAGTAGTTCTGCGTCGTCACGTGCGAGCGGTTCCAGTTGATCGATGCATTATTGGTGATGCGCCCATAGCCCACCGTATAGCCTGCCGTCACACCGTATCCCTCGCTGGATGTCGATCCGCCAAGAGGCAAAAAGATGTTCCTGATGTCGCTGGCAGTGTGAGAGTAGCTCCCATTGAAGTTGATGTTCTGCCGCAGCGTCTTAGGTGTATTGGCAGCCTGCCGCCCACCCCCTCTGCCAAAACCAGTCGTCTGTCCGAAGTTCCGCACATAGCGCAGTGCCGCGGTTGTCGCGTTCTGCCCCGCATTAGTCACTGTCTGGTAGTTATTCAATGGTCCCGCGTTTGGAACATTTGGCGCCGGATAGTAGTTCAACAACGCTAGCGCCTGTGGTGACATCGGAGTTTGTGCGTTCTTTAGGTTATTGCCCGGGACCGGCAATCCTGTTGCTGGGTCATATAGCGTCTGCGCCAGTCCGGAGAAGTCGCCGCTCCGCTCCGCCAGCGTAGGTACCGTTCCATTGAAGACCTGCGGATTGATGTTCCTCTGTCCCGTCACATTGAAAAAGATGAACTGCTTCGTGCTCGCCTTCACCAATCCGGGAATCGAAGGTGAACCAGTAAAACTGACGCCAAAGCGATTCGACATGGACGATGGTTTCACCACCTGGGCGCCTGGCTCTCCCAAAGCTGCGGCTACTGAGAAGGGTGCCGCGTTCAGCGCTCCATTTCCTCCCTGATAAAACACAGCTCCATGGGGCTGCGTCGGATTGAACCCACGAAATCCGCCCCCACCTCCGCCACCGCCGCGACCACCACGTCCACCGCCGCCCCCACCACCCGGGCCCCCACCCCCGGGTCCGCCAAATCCCTGTCCCCCCATCATCCCGCCCAGCATCCCCACCACAGCGTTGGCCATGTCGCCAGCAGCCCCGCCCTGCCGCTGCGCCTGTGCGATCGCGTCCTGCACCCGCTGCCGTATGTCGTCCTCGCTGTAACCTGCTAACCCATTCGTCTGTCCCATCGCGCCGTTCACTGTGACCGAGTCCGTCCCCGCCGCGTCTCCGCCGAGGCCCGCCAGCGAAGGCACCTGGACTCCTGTGTTGCTGCCGCCACCCGCACTCGCGTCTGCCACATCCAACCCATCGCCCGCAACACTCAGAGCCTGCACTCCGCGCGCAACTCCAGCATTTGTCGCTGCTGTCTGCCGTTCCTCCTGCTGCTGCACACGCGAAGCGAGTTGGAGTCCGAAGTCCGCCACCTGTTCTGGCTTCCCGCCGTTCTGCCCTGCGGCGTTGATTAGGATCTCTTTCGTCTCCGGCGCAAACGCTGCCAGCTCCGCCTTCACCACATAGCGCCCGTTGCGCGGAATCGCCATGGCAAAGGAGCCATCCACATCAGTCGTTGTCGCATATTTTTTCCCGGTCAACGTATTGGTCGCCGTCACCCCGACGCCTGGAAGCGGCACCGTCCCGGCCTTCACGGTCCCCTTAATTGTCCCGCCGCTTGCCTCAACCGCAGCAGGTGTGGTCGCCGTTTGAACTGCCGCTGGCGCAACCGTTTCTCCCGCTGGTGCAGTCTGGCCCCAGACAGTCCCGGTCATCACCAGGCCCATCGCCATCCATCGAATCGATCCCTGCACTTTTTCTTGCCTCACTCAACAGGAAAATGGTTCAAGAGGTACTTTGCGCTACTGAGTTGCCCCAGCCTGGGGAACTGTACCCGCTGTCGCCGGGCCTTTCGGGGCCACCGTGCCAGACGGAGCAGTAGTACCTGCCGGAGCTGTGCCCGTGCCACCAGTATCTCCTCGTCGCCGTCTCTGTCCCATCGCCGCTGGATCCATCACACCCAACTCAGTAGGCACAAACAAGCCGCTCTTCAGGGCCCCTCGTCCAGCCACTGAATCTCCCACCTTCACGTCCGCAAAGGTAATACTCTCTCCGCCACCAGCTCCAGCACCTGCACTGTTACTCCCCGCACCGCTTCCAACCCCCGCACCGTTCCCGCGTCCTGCCCCGGTTCCGCCACCGCCCATCTCAACCACTCCGCCGCCGCTTGCGATCGCCGCCATCCCACGCCCGCCGCGTTTGAACGACGTCTGTTCATCCACACCTATCACCTGACTCACGCCGTCGGGTCGCATCACGGTCAACTTCAGCGCATCCATATCGATCGCCGTCACCTTCCCGGTGATGTACGTCTTGCCCATGTTCTCCCGCGCCTTCTTCACCTGCTCGGCATCGATGACGCCCACAAACACCGCATGCACCGTCTTCGTAGCAGGATCTAATACTCCCATCGCCCCCACGCCATCGCCGACTTTGATATCGGTCACCTTTACCGGCTGCCGTTCCTTAGTCAGCCGGGTATTCGCGGACAACGACACTTGGTAGATCTCACCGGCATCCGTCTTGACCGTCAGTTGTTCGGCCGTAACGACCGTCACGGTCCCGCGAACCATCTGTCCCCCTGCGAACGCCGCTCCACCTCCACGCTGACCGTCCTGTCCGTACTGTGCCAAGGCGAGGCCTCGCAGCGCAACCATAACCGCCATCATGAGTAACTTTGCCGTCCAAGTTTGAATCGATTTCTGTCTCATCGTGCACCGTCCGCCATACACTTCCACGGGGAAACCCGTGCTCATACAGACGCGGCCATTTCGTGAAAGACTCCCTGCACCTATTAAAACTTGCAGTCGCCCATACCCGCTCCCCTTGATCAAGACCTGGGTCTGCGTCGCCTGCACTACACTACCGCCATGCAGGATCTAACCCACACGCCTCACACCCACGGTCCGCACATCGAAGGACATTTCGAGTCCACCGAGACCGTCCGCGACATCGTCATCGGCCTCTCCGACGGTCTAACCGTTCCCTTCGCGCTAGCGGCCGGACTCTCTGGAGCAGTCGCCTCATCACATATTGTCGTCCTCGCCGGCCTTGCAGAGATCGCCGCCGGCTCAATCGCCATGGGTCTCGGCGGCTATCTCGCTGCCCGTGGCGACGCCGAGCACTACATCTCCGAACGTCAACGCGAAGAGCGAGAGATTATCGAACGCACCCACGACGAAGAGGAAGAGATCTACGAGATCTTCGAACAGTACTCCGTCGACCGCACCAGCGCCGCCCCCGTGCTGCATGCGCTCAAACAAAATCCCAACGCCTGGGTCGACTTCATGATGCGGTTCGAACTGGGCCTCGAAGAGCCCGCCAGTAATCGCGCCCACCGCTCCGCCCTCACCATCGCGGCGTCCTACATCGCCGGCGGCCTCATCCCGCTGCTGCCCTATATGCTCGTCGAGGGCAACTTCACCGCACTCAAACTCTCCATTGTCATCACCCTGTTGGCGCTGGCCATCTTCGGAGCCTTGAAGGGGAAACTGGTGGGTACCGGCTGGCTCCGCAGCGCCCTACAGACCATCACGATTGGCGGGGCCGCCGCTGCTGCCGCCTACACACTTGCCCGGCTCCTTAACTCCCACCCGAGCTAAAAGCGGGTTCAGAGGGGTCCCCCACTCCCCTACATATTGCGCAAAGTCTTCGAACGATTATGGTTAGGTCTGGACTTAGGCTGCCACAGTGAGAGATCGGCTAGCTGGCAAGCCCAAAAGTAAGAGTCGTGAGCGTCTCTTCGCTATAGTTTTGTCAAGCGTGGAAGGTTATTTCAGGAGGCAGGAACTCCAGGAGACCGAACCTCAAGAGACGAAGAGTGCAGAGAATGCAACCACGATGCCTGCTGCTCCAAACGCCAGACCAAGAAGAAAATAAGCACGATTCCGGGTAAAAAGCGTAATCGAGCAAAGGACTACCGCGATTTGCAGAAGAGCTTCACCGAGGTCGTAGTGGGCGGCCTGGGCCTCCGCGCGGGCCACCTCTCGCTCAAAATCGTTCGCTTTTTCCTGTTCTTCAGCCAGCTCCGCTTTCCATTTCTCGATATGGGCCTGATATTCCCTGGTTTTAGCGGAGACTGCAGCGTTGTCATTGCTGGGCTGCAAAGCAAGCAGATCAACATCAACCGACAGATTGTCCATACGGATCTTCTTGGCCTGGTACTCATTCCACTGGTCGCCGGCGCGTGACTGCATCAACACGGCCTCGGTGTGGCTCCGGTGCCCAAGGACCGTTACCATCGCGACCAAAACGGCAAGGATGGAGATTCCGAGCGAGATACGTCGGAGGGACTCTCCACCGCCTTCGCCAGATTCCTTCATCTGATTGGCAAATTCCTGAACTTCATCCGCTTCCATGGTGGAGACGATTCTAACCTGTCGGATTTCCGGCGTGCTTTTGACAGGAAATAGCCAGTTATCAACAGGGCGGGGGTTGCACGGAGAGATACCCCCTGATACCCTCAGAGAGTCGCAAAGATAAGTGACTTGCACTGAAGTGGAAAGCACGATATTCTTAGTGAGTTGCAAGGAAACACTGCTTCTCACCTTGGCCTTGGCAACATGGGGCAGAAGTAAAGGGATGACGGAGCGCAGTCCAAGCGTTTGATCGCGGTTAGGGCCCTAAGGGCCGACCAGCAATCCAAACCCAAGCCACTGCAATCGATTTGAGTAGCACCCAGGAGCCAAGGCTCCGCGCTCGTCTTCGAGCGTCACGATATTTTGAGATTTCCTGCGCTGTGCGAATCCTTGCCGGTTTGAGCTTCCGTTGAGAAAAACTCAACAAGAGGCAAAAATAATTTGACAAGCGAGGTTGAAGTTGATAACCTTGAAAAGTTCGCTAAAACGTCACTCGTTGCTGAAGTGATCCTCGACAGGCCGAAGTTTGGCCGACAAGAAGTAGAACGAGAGATCTGAGTAGGCAGCAAATACAGACGACAACAGCGCATCAAGTTCGAGGACACAAATCTGGCTTATGCCGATTTCGTCCTTGATCCAAAGCTGCCCGCTTAGGTGGATGCAGTTCGGATCTTTGACAACATAGTTGAACGTGCCAGTCGTGAGATGATACGAAATTTGG
>DATHQG010000060.1:0-1757 GCA_035483075.1 Edaphobacter sp.
CAAAGTCATCTACGTTGTCGAACGGCTGAACGATGTGTTCGGACTGAACGGCTGGCATATAGACAATGAAATCGTCGAAACCGGCCGAATGGTCGTGGTTAGAGCGACCTTGACGATCCCGAAATATTCCATTGCGATCGAGCAGTTTGGAGGGAACGACAATCCCGATCGTGGTGACGCTTACAAAGGCGCCTGCACCGATGCGCTCTCCAAGTGCGCGAGCTACTTGGGAATCGGCATGGACGTGTACAAGGGGCTGCACGATGAGCGCACCCGAGACGGCAGCGGTGCTCACCAGAACGGCTCGAGGTCCACGGCGTCACAGCCCGCGCCGAGGCCAGCGTCGATGCCGAACCGCACTCAGAGCCGGAACGCCGCGCCCACCGGCCTCACGAGTCGGAACATGGCTGCACGCTTCACCAGTATGCGGAGCGTCTTGGGAGTGCCTGAATACGGCGACATTCTCGGCCGGCAAGGCTATCGCGAAGTGACCAACATCCCGAGTCTGGAAAAGGCGCGCGATGTCTACCGGATGTTGGTGGACGCGTTCCGTGCGCACTTCGGAGAGGCAAAGCGAACTCTTGGGAACGCCGAGTACGTGAAAATCCTAAGCGAGTTGCGGCTCAACCCCAAGGCGAAGCTCAATCCTGACCAGGCGGTACGGGTTTTCAACCGCATGGAGGAGACTCTCAATGCCAGAACATGACAATGGCTGCGGAGCGGCGGTCGCCGAGATCACGGCCTCAACAGAACTTGCAAAAGACTTCACGCTATTTCAGATCGAAGAGAGTCTCGTGCTTCTGGCAGAGTCGGCCGAAGAGGAAGGGCTTACGCCGGAGATCGAGCGGGCGCTGACCGTTTACCTGGAGGGAGCGGCGGAAAAACGCGACCGCGTGGCCGACTTCATCCACTTCTGCGAAGGGATGGCCGAGTTGGCCAAGGCCGAAGGCAAGAGGCTGCAAGCCCGGCAGAAACACTTCGAAGCGACAGCCGAGCGCGTGAGCGCCATGGTGCTGCGCGTCCTGGACTACCTCGGAGTGAAGAAGTTGGAGGGCCGAACGAACACTCTTAAAAAGAGGAAGTGCCCGCCCTCGGTCAAGATCATTGACGACGCCAAGGTTCCCGCCGAATTCAAACACATCACCGTAACGCTACTGCTGCCTCAATGGCAAGAACTTCTCGCAGGCAGCGAAGAGGAGCTTCGGAAAGCTGTTCTATCCAGCATCCGCAAGCAGGAGACAACGGTGGAGTTGGAGGCAATCAAGCAGGCGCTGAATCTCGAAAGGACTGTAGAAGGAGCGGACCTCGTTATTAATCGGTTCAAGCTGCAGGTGGTCTGAGCGATTGCGGAATCATCGCAGCAGTAGGCGATGAGCCCGTTCAGCACACGGCCACAGGCACATCCGAGAAAATCTTGAAAAGCGGGCACGGCGTATCGCCCTCGTCGCCGGGCATCTCCGTGTAGTGAACATTTGACACGGCGGTCCTCCCGCCACAACGCGTGTAGGGCAGAAGAACCTGAATCGTTAGAAGAGGAGAATCGAGCATCAGGAAAATGGCTGTGGTGTCGGCCAGGACATCCCGCTCGTCGGACTCGAAGGTTCCCATTCGAACATCCAGCGTAATCATCGCCGCCTGTGGATTCTTGATCCTCACCAAAGTTCGCAAGTAGTCGAAACTCCGTGCAGTCCTGACGTCAAAGTGTTCCAAGACGGAGGGATCTTGAAACTCAACCTGCTCGATGTGGTCGTCGAAGT
>DATHQG010000061.1:0-7704 GCA_035483075.1 Edaphobacter sp.
AGGCGATCAACGCCAGGAGCGAGCCTGCGTTCGAGAGAGCAAAGAGTCGGTAGGGAACGCTGCCGCCTTCGGTGCAAAGAAACCATAGCTGCAGTAGAGGGCTGGTTGCGCCGAGAAGAAGGAAAGGCAGTCCAATGGTGAGGGTAAGGGTGGCGAAGATAGTGGTAACGGGGTGATCGGAGCCTTGGCTGAGGCTGCCGGGAAATAGCCTTTGGGCGGCCAGCAGAACGACGGCAGCGGCAAGGGAGACGAGATAAAGATGGCGCCGCCAGACCGCCGCGGTGCCCCGCGTGAGCCAGTGCGCATAGAGGTATCCGAGCAGCAGTGTGACCTGGAAGAAGACCAGACACGTCAGCCAGACCGCGGAGGAGCCGCCCAGAGCGGGGAGAAGCTGTTTGGCGGCCATCGGCTCGACCAGGAAGAGCAGAAATGCGCCGAGGAAGACGGTGGTGCCGTAGAGCAGGCGGGATCCGGACATGGCGTTGCGTTACCCGTTTTGGAGATACCTAGATGCAGGAGGAGGATAACGATAGACCCGTCGCTCGCGCCATCAAAAAGCTGGGGGCATTTACGCACAATAGTTTCACTGTTGTCGCGATGCGAGTAAATTGGAGGAGATCTTCGAAGGGGCCAGGTATGAATGGGTTGTCTCGGGCTGGGATGTCTCTCCTCTGTGTTTCGTGCTTCGTTTTTCAAGTGTCCGCACAACAACCGACCGGCCCTGCATCGCTACCCGCCGCCAAGACTCGTCTAACGTTGGACGTTGCCGTGACGGACCACGCTGGAAAGACCGTAAAGGGCCTCACCGAAAAGGATTTTACGGTGCTCACCAACGGACATCCGCAGGACATCCTCTCCTTCGAGGCCTCGGGTGGCGGAGTATCTACGACGAACGTTCAGCCCGCAGGCCCCCCGGTGAAGATCATCCTGCTGGTGGACGAGGTCAATACGAACTTCACTCGAGTGGCGTATGAGCGGGAACAGATCAAGACGTTTCTGCTGCGGAATGAGGGTGTACTGGACCATCCTGTTTCGATGGCCTTCTTCTCAGACAAGGGCACCGAAATACAAAATAATTCTTCGCGCGACGGCAACGCATTGTTGGCTTCGTTTGATCAGCATGAGACAGCGCTGCGCTCGGTCCGGCGTTCGGAGGGATTTTATGGCGCAGTCGAGAAGTTTCAGCTCTCTTTGACTACGTTGCAGTCGCTGACGGCGAAGGAGGCGCAGGTGCCGGGAAGAAAGATGGTCGTCTGGATCAGCCCGGGCTGGCCGCTCCTCTCGGGCCCAAACGTAGAGTTGGGCGCGAAGGACGAGGCGAGGCTGTTTGCATCGATCGTTGCGGTATCTAACGCGCTCCGCGAGGCGCGCATGACGCTGTACAGTGTCGACCCGCAAGGCGCAGAGTCCGCCGGCGGGGCACGGAACTTCTATTACAAGGATTTTTTGAAGCCGGTAACGTCAGCTAGGATTGTGGTCCCCGCAAATCTCGCGTTGCAGGTGCTCGCGGTGCAGACCGGCGGACTGGCGCTTACCGCAAGCAACGACATAGCAGGACAGATCGCTCAATGCGTCGCGGATTCTGACACTTTCTATACGTTAACAGTGGATACCACCGCCGCCGACAGACCGAATGAATATCACGCGATCGAGGTGAAGGTCGCGACGCCTGGTCTTACAGTGCGGACGCGGAATGGCTACTACGCGCAGCCCTAAATCCTTGGTCCCCGCACGAAACTCAGACGGCGCGACACGATATGATGGAAACTGGCGCGGTTTCAAGAGTCGAGCGCGCCAACCGGCCTATAACATTCCTTGGAGAACATATCCGTCGTGAATCAACGCAAATCAGCGGTCATTTTGGGTGCCCAGTGGGGCGATGAAGGCAAAGGCAAGATCGTGGACGTGCTCTCGGAGAGGTTCTCCGTGGTGGCGCGGTACGCGGGAGGCCACAACGCAGGGCACACCGTCATCATTCACGGCAAGAAGTTTGTCCTGCAACTGATTCCCTGCGGTGTGCTGCGGCCGGAGTGCAAAGGGGTGATCGGCAACGGCGTCGTGCTGGACCCGATGGCATTTTTGAACGAGGTGAAGAAGCTGAAGGACGCCGGGCTGCGAGTCGATGGCCAGCTTTTTGTGTCGAACCGGGCGCAGGTGATCCTGCCCTATCACCGCATGATCGAGCTGGCGGCGGAGAACGCGCCGGGCCGCACGAAGATCGGCACGACGAGCCGCGGAATCGGACCCGCGTATGAGGACAAGATGCACCGCAGCGGGCTGCGCGTGGTGGACCTTCTGAACTCCGCGCTGCTGCGGACCCACATCGAGAACGCCTGCCATGAGAAGAACACCATCGCCCATGCGCTGTTCGGCACCGAGCCGCTCGATCCGAAGACGATGTACGAGGAGTACTCGCGGGCGGCGGAGCAGGTCGCTCCCTTTGTCACAGACACCGCCGTGATGCTGAATCACGCCATCGACAACGGCGAAAAAGTGATGTTCGAAGGTGCACAGGGCGCGCTGCTGGACATCGACCACGGGACCTACCCGTTTGTGACATCGTCCTCTTCGACGGCAGGCGGCGCGGTCACCGGCACGGGCGTCGGCCCGACCCGCATCGGCACTGTGATCGGCGTCACCAAGGCCTATGTGACGCGGGTGGGCGAAGGACCCTTCCCGACGGAGATCCACGACTCCACCAGCGACCTGCTGCGGGCGCGCGGGCAGGAGTATGGGGCAGTGACCGGACGACCCCGGCGCTGCGGTTGGCTGGACCTGCCACTGCTGCGCTACAGCAATATGATCAACGGCACCGAGTGGCTCGTGGTCACGAAGATGGACGTAATGGACGAGTGCGCGGAGATTCCTGTATGCACCGGCTATAAGATCAACGGCAAGCTGACGGACGTGGTTCCCGCCGATATGCCCGGCTACAACGCGATCGAGCCGGTGTACACCAGGCTGAAGGGGTGGAATAGCTCGACCGAGGGAATTACCGAGTTCGATAAGCTGCCGCAACTGGCGCAAGACTATTTAAAGTTTGTGGAGAAGGAATCGGGTGCGAAGATTGGAATGGTTTCCACCGGGCCTGATCGCGACCAGACGATGACGCTTCCGGCGTTTGACGAAGCGCTGAAGGCGTAAGAAAAGGCCAATTATGTTGAGTTTTACCGTGCGAATGACGTTTGACCAGGCAGACCGTGACGCCGTTGACGAGGTCCTCCGCCACCTCACCGCGTCCACCCGGAGGGAGCCGGGGTGTGTGAGCTATATTCCCCACTTTGTCGAGGGGGAGGGTTGCACCGTCCTGATTTACGAGCAGTACGTGAATGAGGCCGCGCTGGAGCACCATCGGGGCTCCCCGCATTTTCATCAATATGCAATCGGTGGACTGTATCAGATGATGAAAGAGCGTCAGCTGGAAAACCTATCGGCTGTCTGCTGAGGGTTTTGTCTGGACTTTTCAGGCGGTTTCCGCGTCTTATAGGACTAGAGGCGCATACGACTAAAGTGGTTTTGACTGTGCACAATAAATCCGTCTAGTATCCGGTACGCAAATGCGACTAAGTGGTCGTCCAATTCGCTACGGGCTTACACCCACCATTGTCTTGGTGACGGCAGTGGTGATGGGCTGGTCTGTGCCGGCCCGGTGCGCAGGTTGGAACCAGCCCCTGCACGAGAAGAAACATGCCGCCAAACAACAGGTCGAGGCCCTCGAAGAGCAGTGGCGCCAGGCCCAGCTTGCAGGCGACGTGGCCACTATGGACAAGCTGCTGTCGGACGATTACATCGGCATATCCATGACCGGCCAGGTGAATACAAAGATGCAGCAGCTTGACCGGATGCGAATGCACAAGATCGCGCTAACCAGACTTGATCTGGGCGACCGCCAGGTGAAGTTGATTGGATCCATCGCAATCGTGACCTCACGCGCGGAGGTGGAAGGGACCAACGATGGCGCCCCCGTGAAGGGCACCTACCGCTATACCCGCGTCTATCAACGTTTGCCTCCCGGGATATGGAAGATCACAAGCTTTGAAGCAACACGGGTACCTGGACCGAGAGACCCAAACGATCAGCGCAATCGCAATCGCGACGCTCCACCTAAGGCAACGGCGAGTGTGCCGCCGGCGCCGGGGCCGCCTTAGAACTCCCAATACGCCGTCGACGACCGAAACAAAAAGACCTTGCTCCTCAGAGCAAGGTCTCAGATTTTCTGCGATCGTCGGGTGCTGCAGGCCTAACGACTGAATCTGCAGGCTTTGTCAGGCAATTCTGGAATTGCCCGTAAACCGCGCGTCGGTGCCGTCGCGAAGCTCTGGGGCGACGTCCGTTCGGACTGCAGGCTTAGGAAGATTCAGTGCCAACAGGCGGCGGTAAAGGGAGCGAGTCGCGCCAGTGAGGCGTGCATCTTCCGACTCGTGTGGGTAAAGCGCAAGAAACTGACGGGTAGAGGCTACGGTCTGCCGGGTGGGAGCTACGGTCCTGCGAGGAGGAACAGTGACCAGGTAAGGACGACGATCGGTTGCGGGGACGCTGCGATTTTCGGGTGTACCCGGGGGGCCGAGGCGGAGGGACGCGGGAAGGTTCTGTTGAAAGATTGCCATGGGGAAGCCCTCGATAGCTCGTTTAGTGACGAGGCTCACGCCTAGAGTCTGCTATACGGCTTTTGATGGTTATGGCGAAATCAGGGTTGTACTTATTTTCCGAAGATGGGCCGGAGTTTTGCACATGTTACATCCAATGGCTCGGGAAGTACACGAGTTTCTGCTGTAACTGTCATAAAATTTGTGTCACCAACCCAGCGCGGCAGTACGTGCAGGTGAATGTGGTCTGCAATTCCGGCGCCTGCGGCCTCGCCCAGGTTGAGACCCATGTTCAGTCCGCCAGGGCTGTAAACCTCGCGCAGGGCCACTTCGGCGCGCTGGGCGAGCAGCATCACCTCATTCGCTGCGTCGGTTGGAACGGCTGCGAGCGAGGCAAGGTGCTGGTATGGAACGATCATCACGTGACCTGTCGTGTAGGGGTACGCGTTCAGGCACACAAAGCAGTGCACATCGCGATGGACGATGTTTGCTGCCTTTTCGGCCGTCTCTCGCTCCATTCCGTGTGCAATGGCGTAGTCGACGGCAGCGATCATGTTGCAAAACACGCAGTGCTTGTCCTCGGCCTCGGTTGGCGGCCAGGCATTCAATGCGGTGGGGACGCCGGTGCGGGCCTGCGGGTCTGTGTGGGTCACGTAGCTATAGCGCCAGGGCGTCCAGAGGCGATCCATTGGCCGAGTATAACGGGCAAGCCGAAGGCAGGCCGGGAGCCGCGACCCGTGGGATGTAATTTATTTTCGTTGCGATCTGGTTCTCCCAGGCGTCCCGCTGCATCAAAGTGTCATACGATCCACAAGGATTCCTGTCTGCATGGATGACATGGTGATGAATATGCAGGGCGCACAGCTTGCTTTTGTTGACGGACTGTATGCAAAGTTCTATTCTTTATATAGTGAGCTATTGCGTGTGGGACCCAAGTGCAATAGCTCCTCTGCAAGACCTGATTCCTTCCATCCTGCCGAAGCAATCGCGGGGAGTGAAAGAGCAGCCGGCATCCGCCCCTGGAATGCTGATTGTTCCCGCAGCTTGCGCCGCCTGAGAGGGAACGAATCCTTGGATCCCGGAGTCCGCATTCACCATGGTAGAAAACCATAATCCTGACAACGAGAGCAAACCCCTGACCACCGAAACGGAAGTCCTAGCGCCCGAAGCGACAGCGGATCATACCCAACTGTCTTCTGAATCCACCTCAACCCAACCGCATGAGGCCTCAACCCAACTGCATGAGACCGCCCACGAAACGTCAAGTGCAGCTGTGCAGCAGGTTGCCTCAGCAGCCACGGCCCGCGCAGCAGCAGACCACGGGACCGTTGCTACGGTGACCGCGACTGCAGCCGACGAATCCGACGATGATTTGAACTACGACGCGGCCGATTTTGCTGCTGCCCTCGCGAACTTTGATCGCGAACAGGCCGCCGAGTCCGCTGCTGCCCAGAACCTGACCGTTGAAGAGGTCATCGTCACCGGCACTGTAGTCAAGATCACCGACAAGCATGTTGTTGTCGACATTGGGCTCAAGTCGGAAGGCCTCATTCCCCTGGAGCAGGTCCTGGACATCCATGGTGTGTCCAAGTTCAAGACCGGCGATTCGGTTGAGGTTGTGGTTGAGCGTGAAGAGCCCGAGGGCGGCTACCTGGTCAGTTACGACAAGGCCCTCCGTCACAAGGTCTGGGACAAGCTGGAGCAGGCGGCGAACGACAAGACTCCCGTCAAGGGCATGGTTCTCGGCCGCGTCAAGGGTGGTCTCACCGTCGACATCGGCATCAAGGCGTTTCTGCCCGGTTCCCAGGTCGAGGTCCGTCCGGTCCGCAACCTCGATGGCTATATCGGCACTGAGATCGAAGTTCGCGTCATCAAGCTGAACAAGAAGCGCGGCAACGTCGTTATCAGCCGCAAAGAGCTCCTTGAAGAGGACCAGAACGCCAAGAAGGCCGTTACGCTCTCCACCCTCGAAGAGGGCAGCGTCCTCACCGGTACCGTGAAGAACCTCACCGACTACGGCGCATTCGTCGATCTGGGCGGCCTCGACGGCCTGCTCCACATCACCGACATGAGCTGGGGCCGGCTGACACACCCCCGCGACCTCGTCAACGTTGGCGATGAGATCCAGGTGAAGGTGCTGAAGTTCGACAAGGAGAAGCAGCGCGTCTCCCTCGGCTTCAAGCAGCTGACGCCTGACCCATGGCTCGACGCGACCGAGCGCTATCCAATTGGCGCACAGGTCCGCGGTCGCGTTCTCTCGGTCACCGACTATGGTGCCTTCATCGAGCTCGAGCAAGGTATCGAAGGCCTCGTCCACGTCTCCGAGATGACCTGGTCCAAGCGGATGAAGCATCCGTCGAAGATGGTCAAGCCCGGCGATGAGGTCGACACCATCATCCTCAGCGTCAACCCGAACGACCGCCGCATCTCGCTCGGCATGAAGCAGCTCCAGGAAAACCCCTGGGAGCAGCTCGAGGACAAGTACCCGACCGGCGCTATCATCGAAGGCCGCGTTCGCAACCTCACCGACTTCGGTGCCTTCATCGAGATCGAAGACGGCATCGATGGCCTCGTCCATGTCTCCAACCTGAGCTGGACCAAGCGCATCAAGCACCCCTCCGAGGTCCTGAAGAAGGGCGAGAAGGTCCGGGCGATCGTCCTCGGCGTCGAACCCGAAAACCGCCGTCTGTCGCTGGGCGTCAAGCAGCTGCAGCCGGATGTCTGGGACACGTTCTTCGCCCAGCATCGCGTTGGCGACGTCATCAAGGGCAAGATCCTGCGTACCGCGCAGTTTGGGGCCTTCGTTGAAATCGCAGAAGGGGTCGAGGGCCTGTGCCACGTCTCTGAAGCGGTCGGCCCCGACGGGAAGCCAGTGGCGATGGATGTGGACTCGGAGCACGAGTTCAAGATCGTCAAGATGAACCAGGAAGAGAAGAAGGTCGGCTTGAGCATCCGTGCCGTTGGCGAAGAGGCCAGCCGCGCAGAAGTCGAGAGCTACAAGGAGCGTGAACGGTCCCCGAAGGGCAACAACAACGCGGGTTCGTCTTCGTCCTCCTCTTCGAGCAACAGCAGCAGCACCACGCTCGGCGACCTCATCAACTGGAAACGTTCCGAATCT
>DATHQG010000062.1:0-17359 GCA_035483075.1 Edaphobacter sp.
AGACCACGTGCCTGCCGTTGGATCTTCACCAGCTCCTGAGGTGCGATGTTGTAGCGGTTGTGCGCAGAGTCGGTGCGAGTATTGCCGGCGCGGACGATCTGTTGGACGTGATTCATGGCCGCCTCGCTATTGCCTTCACCCGCAATTTTCTTGCCGAGCAGCACGCCGCAGCACTCATTCGGGTAGGTCTCTTCGCCGTGCGCGCGAAGGGCTTCGTAGTCGGCGTAGTGAATGCGGAGCATAGTTACTCCTCTGTCCAGAAACGTTCGCCCATGTACTTGTCAGCGCCATCGCACAGGATGGTGACGATCACGGCCTCGCGTCCCTTCGCTGCCTCTTCCTCGGCGAGTTGCAACGCGGCTGCGGTCGCGGCAGCTGCAGAGACGCCTACCAGCACGCCCTGATGACGTCCCAAATATTTCGCCATTGCATACGCGCGCTCGGTCGCCATTTCGATGTTCTGGTCGGCGAGTTCGGGATCGTAGATCTTCGGCACGATCGCGGTCGCCATGTGCTTCAGCCCCTCAAGTCCGTTGAACGGCGAGTCCGGCTGCATGGAGACGCACTGGATCTTCGGGTTCAACTCCTTCAACCGGCGCGTGGTCCCCATAAAGGTCCCGCTGGTCCCGAGGGCAGCGACGAAGTGCGTCACCTGGCCTTCGGTCTGCTCCCATATTTCGTTGCCGGTTGTCCGGTAGTGCGCGCGCCAGTTTTCGTCATTCGAATACTGGTCGGCGTAATAGTACCGCTCCGGATCCGCTGCGATCATCTCGCGCGCCTTGCGGATCGCCCCGTCCGATCCGTCCGCCGGGTTGGTCCACACCATCTCCGCGCCGTACGCCCTGAGGTATCTCTTGCGGGCCTCGGAGACGTTCGACGGCATGCACAATGTCACGGGAAAGCCCATCGCCGCGCCCAACATGGCATAGGCGATGCCGGTATTGCCGCTGGTTGCATCGAGGAGGCCTCGGCTCTTGCTGAGCAAGCCGCGCCCGCGCGCGTCGGTGACGATGGATGACGCCGCGCGGTCTTTGACTGATCCTCCGGGGTTCGTCCATTCCGCCTTGCCTAGAATTTGGACTCCAGGCAGATGGGCAGTCAGCACATCCAGCCGCACCAACGGAGTGTTCCCGATGCGTTCGAGGATGTTGGTTCCGAGCGATTTGACAGTAGTGATCATGCGGCTTTCGTCTTCATTGGTATCGTTCGCGGCCGCTTCGATTGATCGACGTCCGCGAATGTGCGACAGTTATAAGAAGTCTAACGTATTGCACTTATGGCAAAGAAGACCCCACACCGCACCTTCAACGACGTTCTCGCCCTGCTAGGCGGCCAGAGATTCGATGTCGCACCTGCGCAAGACGGTGCAAAACGCACCCCAAATGCTGTGCAGGTAAGGAAATACGGGTGTGCCGCCGAAATTGCGGCCGCTCCGGATGGCTCGGTTGAGATACTGGCCCGCCCCGGCTGGCTGCTGAATGGCGAGATAACTCGCCTGCTGGATCGCGGCTACCAGAAGTTCCTCAAGACGAGCAAGATGGAGATTCCCGCCACGGCCGACCATCTACGCGCGATCCACGAGTTCACCGAGGAGCTCAACGAAGCGATCGGAGCTACGAGCCTGTACAACCAGGCCCTGGGAACGACCAGTAATGTCTACAACTACGATCGCGTTCAAGGACGGGAGTAAAGGCTTGCGCAAGGAGCGGCCGGAAGCTGCTTAGCGTAGACGGTTCTGTTCACGCTGGAGTTCGCGGTAGGCCTCGCTTTTGCCAATGCCGCGGTCGCGGGCGACACGTTTCAGAGCGTCCATCTCGCTGATTCCTTCTGACTTCGTCAACGCGGCCACCTCGATTGCAAGGCTTGATTTCTTTTTTTCAGAGGAATTCTCGGTCGGTGCTGGCGCCAACATCAGGACGATCTCGCCGCGAACGCTTGCCCGTGCGGCAAGTTGTGACTGCAACTCACTGACTGGCCCCCGGAGAAACTCCTCGTGCAGCTTCGTCAGCTCGCGTGCGATGACCACGTGCTGTGCGGCCCCAAAGACCGTCTCGACGTCCGCAAGCGTCTCCAGGATGCGGTGGGGAGCTTCGTAAAAGACATGCGTCACGTCGCCACGGCCAAGTTCTTCGAGGGCCGTCTTCCGCTGGCCTGCTTTGGCTGGGAGAAAGCCATGGAAGATGAATCGGTCAGTTGGGAGACCACTCGCTATCAAACCGCTGACGGCAGCGTTCGCTCCAGGAACAGGGAAGACATTGATTCCGGCGGCGATGGCTGCGGCGGCGATCTGTCCGCCGGGGTCGGCGATTCCAGGTGTTCCGGCATCGCTGACCACGGCGATCCGGGCCCCCAGCTTCAACTCTGTCGTAAGCTCCTCCGAACGCGCGCCCTCGTTGTGCATGTGGTAGCTCACCGTCGGCGTGTGGATCTCGAAGTGATTGAGCAGCTTCTGGGTCTGCCGCGTGTCTTCACAGGCGATGCGGTCCACACTACGCAGGACGCGCAGTGCCCGCAGGGTGATGTCTTCAAGATTGCCTATGGGCGTCGCTACAAGGTACAGGCCCGGTGCAAGCGGCTTGTCTTGACCCGTTTCGTAATCGGCGAACATTTATTCCTGCGGCCGCATCTTGCGGCGCTGGTTCAACAGGCCCATCGAGTGGGCGAGGTTCTGCGGCGTAATGATGCCGACGATCCGGTCTCCTTCAAGCACCGGCACCATCTGCGCGCCCTGGCCGGCCATGATGCGGCGCAGCGTCTTTACAAGTGAATCATCGGGCTGGGCTGTCTGGAACGAACGTGTCATCACGCCTTGCACATAGCCGTTGCCGTCGGTATGGAGCGCCTCGACGATGCTCTGCCGCGAGACCGCGCCCACCAGATTTGCACCCCGAACGACAGGAAAGACGTCCTGCAGTGTATGGACCGATCGCTGCAACGCGTCCTCAAGAGTGTCCGAGGCGGAGAGCATGCTGAACTGAGTCAGCATCACGTCACGCATGCGCACAGCGTCAACGTCGGTCTGCAGCAGCAGGCCCTGGTCCTCCATATGTGCGCCGATCAGGACAAATCCACCGATCATGATCAGCCACATATTTGGCATCAGAAAGCCGGCGATCATCAGCCCGATGGCGATCGCCTGACCCAGCCCGGTTGCTGCTCGCGAGCCCTTGATTCCGCCTTTTGTCTTCGCAAACTCGCCGCGAAAGACGCGCCCGCCATCGAGCGGCGAGGCCGGCAGCAAATTTACTGCTCCCAGCAAAAGATTCATCCAAACCGCGGCCCGCAGCAGATGGGACGGCGACATCCAGGGCCGTTCGTAGAGATTGATGTCGGGTGAGAACGTCAACGCGATTGCGCCCAGCAGCAGGCCAAATCCGATATTCGCAACAGGGCCGATTACGGCCATACGCTTCTGCATCTCGGGGGTCGCTGCAAGTTCCGTCGCCTCGGGGGTCGCGTAACTCAGCAGGCCGCCTATGGGCAGCAGCAGAACGCTGCGCAACTCCAGCCCGTACCACGCGGCGCCCAGGGCCCGCGCGATCTCTCGCACGAAGACGGCGAGCAGCAACAGCAGCCAAAGAACAAACCCTCGCGCACCCGTGGCCCCCGTCATGGAGGCGTAGCTGATCGACAACCCAAGGAGAAGCAGGAAGAAGGTATGGATGCGAACATCCACGCCGAGAAATCTGCCGATCGGAAAAGACCACCCACGCATATGTCCCATTGTATGCGCTGCGGGTGTCCACTCCGAGCGTCAACGGCATACCATGGTTAAAGATGCGTGTCATCGCCGGTATCTACCGCTCCCGTCAGCTGCTCGCCCCGCGCGGTATGCGGACCCGTCCGACCAGCGATCGCCTGCGCGAGACCCTCTTCAATATTCTTGCGCCCAGGCTCGATGGTTGCCGCTTCGTCGATCTTTATGCTGGTACCGGAGCGGTGGGAATCGAAGCTCTAAGCCGTGGTGCGGCCCACGTCTGGTTCGCGGAAAATGCAGAGCCGGCGTTGGTTGCTCTCAGGCACAACCTGGCCGCGCTTAAGATCAGCCAGGGATTTACGCTGGAGGACCGTGGCGTCGGAGCCATGCTGCAACGGCTTAGCAAGTTGCAGCAGCCGATCGATCTTGTCTTTCTCGACCCTCCATACGGGGCCGAGGACGAATACTCCGGTACGCTGAATTTTCTTGGCGGTGTCCGTGGCCCGGCCGTCCTTGCTCCACACGCCCTGGTTGTTGCCGAGCACAGCAGCAAGGGAAAACTCGCTACGCGCTACGGCGCGCTCGAACACACGCGACTGTTGAAACAGGGCGATGCTGCGCTTAGTTTTTTTTCCCTTGCGGCGGAGTGAAGCCGCCACCCTGGTGCTCGCCGGTGAGCAGGTCGAGCGAGAAGACCACCTCTTGGTCCGTCATCAGGTTCCACCCCATGCCATGGAGCACATCGCCATCGATGCTGGTGATGCGAACTCCTTCCCAACTCAGTCGCGCAGATTCCCACGCGAGGCCGCGCGGCCCCCATGCCACGATCGAATGAAAGCCGACGAACAGCAGGAGGTCTTGCGCCACAAGCGTTCGTACCTCGACCACAGGCTTCAGCGCGACATGGGTGGAACGCTCCGGCTGGGTGGTGTCGATCACGTAGGCATAGCCACCCGCGATTGCGCACATCTCCTGTGGATTTGGGCAGGCGAAGACTCCGGTGGGCATCGCTGGATCGGTAAACCCGAGAGCGCACGTCGCAAGAAACGTTCCGCCGCTAGCCGGTCGCACCATCAACTGCAGTGCTCCTCGCGCCAGCGCGTCCTCTTCTCCGGCAACCTGCTGGGGGTAGATGAACTGCTGTGCAGGTGCGATCAGTGGTGGCGTCTTCAGGACCTCGACACTCCAATAGTGCGGAAACTCCTGCGTGTCATTCGACGCGTCCAACATCACTTGGCGGCGTCCAACGCCTGCGTCATGTCCTCGATCAGATCTTCGACCGCCTCGCAGCCCGCGCTCATGCGGATGAACCCTTCGGCCACGGTGTCCCCACCCCATCGCGCGCGGCGTTCCGCGGTTGTAGTTACGCCGCCGAAGCTTGTGGCCTCTGTCAAAAGCGTCGACTTCGCCAGAAAGGTTTCGGCCGCCGACCTATCGCGCAACACGAAGCTCAAAACCGGCCCAAAGTAGCGCATCTGCTTCTTGGCAATCGTATGTCCAGGGTGGTCCGGCAGTCCCGGATACATCACAGTGACGACCTCGTCGCGCGTAGCAAGAAACTCTGCGATACGCTGAGCGTTCTCGCAGGAACGTTCGAGCCGCAGGGGCAGCGTAGCAATCGAACGAAGCGCGAGCCATGCCTCCATCGGACCCAGCACGCCACCGGTCAGCGTTCGCCACTGGTCGATCTTTGCTTTGAGTTCGGGGTCGCGCACAGCCACGTGGCCCAGCAGAAGATCGCTGTGTCCGGTCATCGCCTTCGTGTCCGACGCAACCGAAAAATCCGCTTCCAGGGCCAGTGGGAGCTGTCCCATTGGCGTCGGTGTCGTGTTGTCGACTGCGACCAGCGCTCCTGCCCGATGCGCTGCCTCACTTAGCATTGCAATGTCGCAGATCTCCATGCCGGGGTTGCTTGGCGACTCCAGCCAGAGCAGCCGAGCACCGTCCAGCTGCTCTGCCTGCGCGTTACCTGCGGTAGGAGCCATGCGCAACACGACACCCATCTGAGTGAAATACTCCTGCATTAACACTCGTGCAGTGTAGTAAGCGTTGGATGGTAGCACGACGATGTCCCCGGGTCGCAACACCGCTCCAAAGACCGCTGCGCACGCTGCCATGCCAGACGCAAAGACCAGCGCGCTCGCTCTATAGCCTTCGCCCGACTCCATCTCCCCGATGGCCTTCTCGAGCGAGGTCCACGTCGGGTTGTGCGACCGCGCGTAGGTGTAGGGCATGTCCGACGGATCGCCTGGTGTATGGTACGGGGCCGCGAAGACAGGACCCGAGTGCAGCGGTTCGCCGGGGACTGGCCGCGTCAATGTTGAACGAACGATCTTTGTGGCGTCGCGCATAAGTTCTTATAAGGGTCAAGATCAGCGTTGAATCGATTGATGGTAGCAGGGTCAGCGTGGCCTCTTCTTTCGGCCCTTCGCCGTATCAGAGAAGTGCTCCCAACCACCGGGCTTCAACTCTATATGCCTGCCCTCAGGCGTAAGTATCGTCATTAGAGGGCGTCCGGATCGCCGGCGCTTGATGCTTCCAATCCGTGTAATCGGCACGCCCGCTAGCGAGGTTGGCATCAAGGTCGAAGCTGACGCAGCAAATAATAGCTCGTAGTCCTCGCCACCATGCAGCACTGTCTTGAGGACGGCATCTGTCCCGAGTCTGCGTGCCAGTGGGTCGATCGGTAGCGCCGTTTGCTCAATCTCTGCGCACACGCCGGAGGCGCGGCAGAGGTGGGCCAGGTCGGTCGAAAGGCCATCACTTAGGTCGATGCACGCGGTCGCCAGCTTTCGTCGCAGCAGAGAGTCTCCAACGTCCAAACGCGGCTCAGGGAACAGCTGGGGGTGACCTTCAGTCGTTGCTACTTTGAGGATGCGCCTCTTTCGTCGCAGCATGGCCGACAACTCCGCCGCCGCGCCGCCAAGCTGTCCTGTTACATACAGGACATTGCCAGCGACCGCTCCAGTGCGCCGCAGCGCCTCGTCCTTAGGGGCCGCGCCAATCAACACGATGTCAGCGAGGATATGGCCATTTTTCCCACCCGGAGATTCGCATGTGTCCCCGCCTGCAAGCGGCACACGATGCATTTCACTCAATGCGCGAAGCCCGCTGAAAAAGCGTTCTACCCAGGCGCGCCCTGCCGCTTCCGTGAGCATCGCACCCGGCAGTGCGAGGGAGAGAAAGGCAGCCAGAGGCGTCGCGCCCATTGCAGCGAGATCGCTCAATCCACGCGCCAGGCAGCGGTGGCCGACCGACTCGGGAGGATGCAGGTCGCGGCGGAAGTGTCGGCCCTCGAGGGTAAAGTCGGTGGTGACAAGCACTTCACAGCCAGCAGGCGGACGCAGAATCGCACAATCGTCGCCGATGCCCAGGGTGACTGCTTTGTTGCCGGTAATGAAATTGCGGCGAATCTGCTCGATCAGGCCCAGCTCTCCCAACGGATTGAGCAGTTTTGTCATCTTAAAGCAGGATATATGGTCGGCCTCGGGTGCTACTTTTGTGGGAGTTACGCGATGACCCGATGGTGACAGTCTGGTTGCGCGAGGGTACCCAGTTTGTTACCCTCACAGAGGACGCTCATGAGAGTATTGCAGTACTGGAAATGACGATTGGTGAATTTCATTTGCCTTGTGTCATTTCAACGATTGCAGGCCTCTCCGAGCCGCGGCTTTGCTTCGCGGACAAATTCTGGGCCAAGGTTTCTGCTTGAAGCTTAAAAAGCGTTATTACATCATGCTCGTCAGCCGCGACGAAGACGGCAACCTGAATAAGGTTCCAATCCCCCTTCGATATGCATATGTTTTTATAGCGGCCGCGGCCATCGGCATGTTTACCATCACGGGGCTCGCCGGGTCTTACTCGCGAATGCTGATCAAGACTGCCCGCTTCAACCAACTCCGGCAGGACCACAACTCGCTCCAGAAGGACTACGCGCACCTCGAGAAGGCGGCGCATGAGAAGGACATCGAGGCGGCTTCGCTGGGCTCTCTGGCAAGCGAGGTCTCTGCCCTCTACGGCCTGACGACGAGCAAGATGGCGGCGGTCCCCATGGGCAAACTCGCCGACAATCACCGTGCTAAGTCCGCTGGTGTGGCTGACTCCATCGCTACCGCGCCCCTGGCAGGCGCTACAGACCTCTCCGACGAGAGCTATTACAAGTCGATCGATGCCTTCAATGCATTGCGCAACTCGGCAATGAACGGCGCAGTGATTCGGCCTATCTCGAACCTTGGCGCCCCCGGATACTCCTCGACCGATCTCTTCGGCGGTGGTTTCGGCAGCGGGGACCTTGCGTCGTTTGTCCCGACGCTGTGGCCCATCATGGGGCCGATCACCAGCAGCTTTGGTCAGCGTGAGGACCCGATCCTGGGGAACGGCGAGGGCGAGTTCCACACCGGAATCGACATCTCCGCCCCCACCGGCGTTCCCATTCGCGCCACCGGCGACGGCATAGTGAAGGAGGCCGAGATGTCCAGCGGCTACGGTCGCGAGGTGGTTATCGACCATGGTCACGGCGTCGAGACCGTCTATGGACATATGTCCGGCTTTGCGGTTATCGCAGGCCAGACGGTGCTCCGCGGCCAGGTAATCGGCTACGTCGGGCACAGCGGACGCACCACGGGGTCGCATCTGCACTACGAAGTCCGTATCCGCAACACGCCGGTCAACCCGCACAAGTATCTGCGGACGACGCTGGCGGACCTCGGCACCGAGGCAACGAAGGGCTAACCGCTTCTTCCGGATAGAAGACGGCAGGGCTGACGTAAAAAGTCAGCCCTGCCGTTTTTGCGTCGATATCGTCCGTCGCCTGCCCGATTTTGTTATCGTGGCTCTACCTTTATGACCTTCCATCCGCTCAGCGCCTGGCTCTTGCTTCCAGTCATGCTCCTTCTGCTCGAGTTTGGGCGGCGGTTCCATCTTGTTCACAAGGCCCCGGTGGAGAGCCCGGCGATCGAAAACGCCATCTTTGCGCTCTTTGGGTTGCTGCTGGCTTTTACCTTCTCCGGCGCAGTCGCGCGCTACGACGCGCATCGTCAGCTGGTCGTCGAAGAGAGCAATGATATCGGGGTCGCTTACCTCCGCCTCGATCTGCTGCCCTCGACGACTCAACCAGCGCTCCGTCAACTCTTCCGCGACTACACTACCTCGCGCCTCCATCTCTACGACACAGTCTCGCCAGAGATCTCCCCGGTTACGGAGCGTCTGCAGCGCGAGATTTGGCAGAAGTCGGTCGCTGCATCCGCCGCTCCAGGAGCGAATCCCGACGCCGGGAAGTTACTTCTACCTGCCATCAATGCGATGATCGACATCACGGCCACCCGGCAGGTCGCCTTCTACCTGCATCCACCGGTCATCGTCTCCCTTCTGCTCTTTGCCTTTAGCGGTGGGTCCGCTTTTCTCGCCGGCTACAGCATGAATCTTCGGAGTCGAAGCTGGTTCCACATGTTCGCGCTGACACTGGCAGTTACGTTGACGATATATGCCACGCTTGAGATCGAATATCCCCGTGAAGGGCTCATTCGCCTCACTGACACTGACAAAGCCCTGATCGCCCTTCGCAAGTCCATGGACTGATCGCAAACCTAGGGCCGCTCGCAATGAAGGCCCCCGTTCCGCGCGCCCTCCGCCACGCGTTGGCGATGCTGGGCAACTGAATGCCCGAAAACCCTCTCCGATCCCGCTGAAAATAAACATTTTCCATGGCTCTCGTACATCTTTTTGGTCATATCCAGTGCCATGCATGGCCGATATCCTCACCGAGGAGCAGTGCAGGCACGCCGTAATTGCCTTGCAGCGACGAGGGTCCCCCGGCCCGTAATTACATGGGGAGGAGATTTGCATGGTTCAGACTTCTGCCTCTTTTCGAAGGGGCACGCAAGATGCCGAGGGCCAGATCTCGCTGTCGGAGATCATCTCGGCGCTCTCTTATGCGTTGGATCTGACCGAAGGGGCCGTGCATGGTCATGCTCTGCGCAGCTGTCTCCTGGGTATGCGGATCGCGGCGGAGGCAAGGCTTCCATCGGACCAGACCAGCGCCCTTTACTTTGCGCTCCTGCTCAAAGACATCGGGTGCAGCAGCAATGCGAGCCGCATGTGCCAGATTGTCGGCGGCGACGACCGTGCCGTCAAGGCCGGGGTCAAATTCGAAGACTGGATCAAGCCGAATAAACCGAACCTTCCGATGCTCAAACTGCTCCGGAAGAACGTCCTTCCCAGCGCCGGCGCCGCGGCAAAGATCGGCAGGGTCCTTCATGTCGGCCTAAGGCAGCACAAGAACAATCAAGAGATGATCGGCCTTCGCTGCGATCGCGGCGCGAACATAGTCAGGAAACTCGGCATGGGCGAGAACGCCGCCGCTGCCGTCCGCAGCCTTGATGAACACTGGGACGGCAGCGGCTATCCAGACAGCATCAAAGGCGAGCAGATCCCGCTGTTGGCCCGCATCTCCGCCGTCGCGCAACATCTCGACATCTTCTCCGCCGGTCGCGGCGCGCCGAACGCAATCGATACGCTGCAAGAGCGCAGTGGCACATGGTTCGATCCTCAGCTTGTCCGCATCGCGCTGTCGCTGCACCGGCAGGGCACGCTATGGGCGAACTGCTTGCACGGCGATCGCGAAGAGGACACGCGACAGGCGGTCCTCGATCTTGACGCGGGCACAAAACACACATTGGAGTCGGGCCAGATCGATCAGATCTGCGAGGCGTTTGCTGATGTCGTCGATGCTAAGTCACACTTCACCTTCCGCCACTCCGTGGGGGTCGCGGACACGGCGTTTGGCATCGCCGAAACGATGGGCCTCCGTGCGGACCGCGTGCAGCTGGTTCGTCGGGCCGCCCTGCTGCACGATATCGGGAAGCTCAGCGTCTCCAATACGATCCTCGACAAAAGCACCCGTCTGAGCGCGAGCGAGTGGAAGGCGGTCCACCAACATCCTCGAATCTCGCGCCTGATCCTCGAACGCGTCCGCTCCTTTTGGGAAATGGCTGTCATCGCGGGTGAGCACCACGAAAAGCTGGACGGCTCCGGCTATCCGGATCGGCTAACTGGGCGCGATCTCTCGCGGGAATCGCGGATCATCGCCGTCGCTGATGTCTTTGGAGCGTTGTCCGAAGACCGCCCGTACCGTGCAGGCCTCAAACTGGAGGACACCTTCTCGATCATGAAGAGGTTTGCCCCTCATCAACTCGACGGAGATTGTTTCGACGCGCTGGTCTCCCGGGTCTCGAGCGAGCACGATGTGACGTTTTTCCCGGTTCCGCTCGCTGCGACTTCCCCGTTGGAATATGCGCTGGAGCCAGCGATCTGACCTGGTAGCCGCGAAGGTCCTGCAATAAAAATGGCGGCCGGGAGAATATCGGCCGCCATCTTCTCTGGATCGTCTACTTCCCGGTGTAGCTGACGTGCCAGACCGTCTTTGTGCCGTCATCGGTGACAAACAGCGAGCCGTCCTTCGCTACTGCGACGCCGACAGGCCGTCCCCAGACCTTGCCGTCCGGCGTAACGAAGCCAGTCAGGAAGTCTTCGTACTCTCCAGTGGCGTGGCCGTCACGCATTGGGACGCGGATGACCTCGTAGCCGCTGCGGTGGGCGCGGTTCCAGGAGCCGTGCTCTGCCGCGAAGCCGTCGCCGTTGTACTCAGAGGGAAACTGGTTGCCGGTGTAGAAGACCATCTCGAGCGAAGCAAAGTGCGGCTGCAGGATAACGTCGGGAGTGATGACCTTGTCCTTCAGTTCGGGGTGCGTCCCCATCAAGCGGGGGTCCTGATGGCCGCCCATGTACCACCAGGGCCAGCCGTAGAAGCCGTCTTCCTTCACACTGGTGATGTAGTCGGGGACGAGGTTGTCGCCCAGGCGGTCGCGCTCGTTGGTGGAGCACCATAGCTGGCCGGTGGTTGGGTTGATTGCCTCGCCGACACAGTTGCGCAGACCATAGGCATACACCTTCACGAACTTGCCTTCTGGGGTGAACTCAAGAACGTCTGCACGGTGAAACTCGTTGGGGTGCGTATCAGGGTCGTCCACGTTAGAGGCCGAGCCGACAGAGACAAGCATCTTCGTCCCATCGGGTGTGAAGACGATGTCGCGTGTCCAATGGCCACCGCCGCGGAGTTGGGCGAAACCCGGAAGTTGTGGAATGACCTTCTCTGGCGCGCCTGTCGCGACAAGATCGCCGGACTTGTAGGGGATGCGCACAACGGAGTCGGTGTTCCCGATATAAATCCACTTGGGGTTCGGTCCGCTTGGATAGAACGCGATCCCGAAGGGAAGGTTGAGGCCGGACGAGGCAAAGGTCGAGACCGTCTGCGCTTTGCCGTCGGGGCCAACGCCTCGGAGGACCCAGATCTTGTCGCCATGTGAGTCGGCAAGGAAGATATCGCCGTTGGGAGCGGTGCGGATCAACCGTGGTTCTTTGAACCCCTGCGCGTACATCTCGACCTTGAATCCCTTAGGCGCTTGCGGCCACGCACCCTCGGGTCGCGGAACGACGCTGGGCCCATTGTCGACAGACTCGTCCGGCTTCGGATCCGGTAGGTCAGCCACCGTGAGCTTGCGGCGCACGCCGGGGTGCTCCTGGGTGTAGTCGGTGAAGGCGGCCTGGCCGGTGATTGTGGTGCCCGATTGTGCGAAGAGCGAAATGGGCAGGGCCGAAGCGGCAACTGCCAGGGCCAGCGCCCGAACAACAGAGGTGGTCAATTTATGCATGAGAAGTCTCTCCTTGAAGCGTGAAGCCCATCATTCGCGGCTGTCCGATAGAACGAATTTTACCGTCGCAGACCTCAAATTCGAGTGAATCGGCGTTCTGAATAAGGTTGACGAGATGAAAGCGCTGAAAGTTTGCCATCAGTTCGGCATCGGTCGCGTTGGGAAAAAGAAGCACCAGCCGGAAGGCCTGCATGAAATATCCATGAGTGAAAAGGACGACGCAGCCGCCAGGGTCCGCGCCTTCCAATCGACGTTTCGCTTCACGCGCACGGTCGAAGAATTGAGTAAGCGACTCGGCGCCCGGTCCGTCAATGAACGCAGGGTCTCGCCGCTGCCAATAAGCCAGTACGTACGGGTGGCGGTCCTCTTCGCTGGTGCCCCTGTGACGCGCAGGATCGAGAAAGGTGAACTCCTCGATGGGCCACTCCTCGACCGGAACATTGGGGAAGCGCTGTCGCAGCGGTTCGGCGGTCTGCTGTGCGCGCAGGAATGGTGAGACAACGAAGAGCGTTGGATTACAGAGGAGCCGCTCGGCGAAGTTCCTGGCCTGCAGATGGCCAAGGTCAGTCAGGGGATTGCTGATGTGGTCTGCTGCCTTGCCTCCGGCGTTGGTTAAACTCTCGCCATGCCGAACCAGGATGACCCTCGTGACTGCCGGCGATGCGGGTTCGGTCAAGGTTTGCCCTCGGAGGAGGGTGTAGCGAGCCTCTTGATCAGGTCCAGCGGAATGTTCGCCGTCAGCACGGCCCGGTCTTTATGCTGTTCGACCTTCGCCGACTCTAATAGCTCGCGAACCTCTGCATCGGGGGCGGCCGTCGGATGCATCAGCGCCTGTGTCTGCTGTACTGACCTCACAAGCCCCAGCAGTGAACTCAACGTCTCGGTCGCATGGACTGCGTCAGCGTCGGTCGGAGCGATCTGCTCGATGCGAAGATGGATCGTTCCGAGATAGCGCAGGCTCGCAACGAAGGTCGTGTCCTCCGAAAGTGGAAGCTGCAGGCCGAAGATGCTGATATAGCCACGGTCAGAGAAGGGAAGTCCGATGTGGCCGATCGCCCACGCGCTTGAGAACGCAGGTACGTCGCCGTAGCGGGCCGACAGCAGCGACGAACCTGCAAACGGCGATGCTGCGGCACGGTGCCGGTCAAGGATGGAGTGGATCTGCTCCGGCGTCGGCATGTTCGACGCGGCGATGGTGTCGTAACCGACCTGCGCGATCCGCAACGGCCGCATCTCCTTGCCATCGCCAACTGGCACGATGAAGATGTCGTGATCTGCGTAGGTCTCCTTCGCTGTGGCGATCGTCGCAAGATAGCGTGCGAGGCGTTCGCCATCGAAGCGCCCTTCAAACACCTCGGAGTAGCCGACTGGCCCGTTCGGCCCATTGGGATCGTCCATGCGGTGCAACGCAAAGGCGACGACGTCAAGGTCGCGCTCCGGCACGATGCCGGTGGCGTCGATAAAGCGCTCGTAGTCCGGACTTCGCGTCACTTGCGTGCGGTCGAAGCGGGTCGCAGCACGCAGTGGCTTCAGGTTGGCGTAGATGATCGCGTCCGACTCCGGCAATAGTCGCGCGGCCTCTGGCGGAGCGGCCTTTCGCAGCACCAGCACAACCACCAGCGCGACCATCAGCGCCAGCATCAGCAGCAGGGAGTAGCGTGTGCGCTTACGCATCTGGAACCGCATCAGGGACATGGCCGGTCGGGCAAGGTGTCTGCATAGTTGTTACGAAGCCGCGCGACTTCCACGCCTTCGATGATAAGCATAGACCATCTTCGCGCCATGCCGGGTGTCGCGCCTTAGTCTGCGCCGCTATTCAACGATCGCGAAGGTATAGATCTTGCCGCCGTTAGTGACGTTGCCGGTACCGGGTGGGAGGATGCCGTATTCGCCGCCGCCGGTGTCTTTGTCGACGGTGAACTGGTAGGTGTGCGGAGCAGTTTTGACGGGGTTGAATTTGACTTCGTCGCGATCGGCGCCGCCGGTCGAGTGAAAGACCCCGCCAGTGAGAACGCGGAACTCGCGGTTGTCCGAGTTGATCCGGAAGCGGAGGAAGTCGTACTCGTTTGCCGCCACGCCCTCGGGCACGTAGATGAGGACTTCGATGGGGCATTGGAGCGCGAGCTTCGACTCACGGCCGTTGAGGTGGCCATTGCGGTCTTCCTTGATGATGCCGTGGGTGACGGTCGATTTGATGAATCCACCGGACTTGATGTGGACGATCTCCGGTTCAATGGCGGTCCATTTGCCGCTGTGGTCTTTGTAGTAGACGCCGATCTCATTGACGTCCGAGAGTTCGATCGGCCTCTCGGCGACGTTCGTAAGCTGCCGCCGGCCCTTGTTGATCATCGCAGTGATGACGCGGTCGGAGACTCCCGCGCCTTTGAGCGCAACCAGCGCGTCAGCATCGGTAGCGTAATGGCCAGGCTGGGTGTTGATTGTCTCGATGATCAGGTCGTCGCCCAGGCCCGCCTTCGCCATCTTCATTACGGACTCGTTGTCCATCGCCGGGGCCTTGGTCGAGGTCAGCGGACCGTCGACTGTTTGTGGCGCACCCTCAGTATGTTGTGCGACTGAGACGACCGAAAAAAAGCAGAAGCTGAGGACGAAGAGGAAGGAGCGCAGCAGTGTCTTCGACAGGGGCATAGGATAGACGGATCCGGGTCGTCGATAGGCTAGCATAGCTGCGATTTTGGACGGTTCTCGCGAAGCCCCCGTAAGCCACGGCGAGGACCATTGCTTGGGGGTCATGGCTATGCTAAAGTTAGCTCTGCGGCGCACTCTGCGCGGGCTCTGCTGCGCGTCGTGCGGCTGGGCTAACAGAGGGCAAATTGCTGTGTGGGCTGGCGTAGCTCAGCTGGTAGAGCATCTGATTTGTAATCAGAGGGTCGGGGGTTCAAGTCCCTTCGCCAGCTCCAGTTCCTCGCAGCAGGAAAAGAAAGACGGATTTGGTTGTACTGCTCGACCGTTCTGGTCTGCAGACCTCCGGTCATTCCTTCAAGGGTGTGTACCCGCTCGATTCGCAATTTGAATCGACGACGGGCTTGATGGGCTGAGATGGGTGCTGCGTGTTGGAACTTTCAAGCAGAATGTGCACAGGTGGCCGAGTGGTTAATGGCAGCAGACTGTAAATCTGCCGCGTTATGCGCTACGGAGGTTCGAATCCTCCCCTGTGCACCATTAGTTTTGAGGTAGTGAGTGGTGAGCGTAGTGGATTTAAGCCCGGCAGGCAGCGGAAGGATGTGGATCGCGCTGTCCGCGTTTGGGTTGTTGGCGATTCTGGTCTGGCGGACGATGGAGCCAGGCAAGTTTCAGTCGCTGACCTGGATACTGTTAGGTTTTTTTGCCTTCCGCGTCATACTCGGACGGCTGCGTTCGCGGTAGGATTGTTAGGTAAAAAAGATTTTAGAAGATTTGTTTTGAAAGTTTCGCAGCAGGCTGGCGTAGCTCAGTGGTAGAGCACTCCCTTGGTAAGGGAGAGGTCGAGAGTTCAAGCCTCTCCGTCAGCTCCAGATTTGGAAGGGCATGGCTTTAGCCGTGCCGAGTAGAGTGAAGCAAATGGGGCTTTAGCCCCTGAGGCATGCGGGAGTAACTCAGTGGTAGAGTCACAGCCTTCCAAGCTGTTGGTCGCGGGTCCGATTCCCGTCTCCCGCTCCAAAGATTTTCATCGCGGTCCGGCGCTAGCAGATCGCAGGAGAGTGTGTTGAGCAGTATGTATCAGCAGCCCGTACTTCCCATCTCCGATCCGTTGACCTTCAACGCGGTGAAGAGTGCAATCGAGGCCTCGTTTTCCGCGGGCCGTGTAGCAGAGTTCCTGAAGTCGCTGGAGCGTTCGAAGCTGCGTATCCGCGACTTCGAAGAAGTCCTCGGCAAGGGCAACCTGGGAGCCAACACTGCCGCGGAGTACGGCCGGCTGGGCAACGCCGACCAGGGCCAGATCCGCGAACTGTATCTCGCAAGCCTGGAGCATGTCGCACCGGAGCTGCGGGAGAAGTTCTTCAAGCTGTACGCATACTACTGAGCGTTTGCGGGCACCCCAGGTTTAGTTTCACAGCTAAGTTCGTTTGAAGTATTCACCTGAACCCGGTGCATGCGCCGGCCAACACGAGGAGACGAGCAGTCATGGGCAAGGAAAAGTTTGACCGGTCAAAGCCGCACGTAAACATCGGGACGATCGGGCACATCGATCACGGCAAGACGACGCTGACGGCGGCGATCACGAAGGTATTGTCGAAGCACAACCCGAAGAACAGCTTCCGTTCGTTTGACACGATCGACAACGCTCCAGAGGAGCGTGAGCGCGGCATTACGATTGCGACCTCGCACGTGGAGTACGAGACGCCGAACCGCCACTATGCGCACGTCGACTGCCCTGGCCACGCCGACTACATCAAGAACATGATCACCGGCGCGGCGCAGATGGACGGCGCGATTCTCGTCGTCGCTGCCACTGACGGCCCGATGCCGCAGACCAAGGAGCACGTTCTGCTCGCGCGCCAGGTTGGCGTTCCGTTTATCGTGGTGTTCCTGAACAAGTGCGATGCGGTCGAGGACGAAGAGCTGATCGAGCTGGTCGAGATGGAAGTTCGTGAACTCCTCTCGAAGTACGACTATCCTGGCGACGACACCCCGATCATCCGCGGCTCTGCCCTCGGCGCGCTCAACGGCGAAGCCAAGTGGGAGGCGAAGATCGACGAGCTGATGGCGGCAGTGGACAAGTACATTCCGCAGCCGGAGCGTGCCGTCGACCAGCCGTTCCTGATGCCGATCGAAGACATCTTTTCGATCTCAGGCCGCGGCACTGTGGTGACGGGCCGTATCGAGCGCGGCAAGGTGAAGGTTGGCGAAGAGTCCGAGATCGTCGGCTTCCGCGAGACGCGCAAGACGGTTGTCACCGGAGTCGAGATGTTCAAGAAGCAGCTCGATGAAGGTCTGGCAGGCGACAACGCCGGTC
>DATHQG010000063.1:0-22710 GCA_035483075.1 Edaphobacter sp.
GACCGGTGACGAACTGCTCAGGCGCCATGTAGGCGATGGTGCCGCCGCGGGCGGTGTAGGTGGGGCCGGGCACAGCTTGTGGACTGCCGACTTTGCGCTTGTTGACGGGGCCGCCGGGGTCGAACTCTGCCTGGTCGGGACGGAGTCGGCGGGCGAGGCCGAAGTCGAGGATCTTGATGAGGCCACCGTCGGTGAGCATGACGTTGGCGGGCTTGAGGTCACGGTGGAAGATGCCGAGGTTATGGGCGGCGGAGAGACCGTCGGAGGTCTGGATGCCGGCGGAGAGGATGAGTTGGAGGCTGGCGGGGCCTTCGGCGATGAGCTTGTCGAGGCTCTTGCCGGGGATGTACTGCATGACGATGTAGGCTTCTTCGCCGGCACCTCCTTCGGCCGGGGCTTCGCCGACGTCGTAGATGGCGCAGACGTTGGGGTGGTCGATGGCGGAGGCGAGACGGGCCTCGCGAAGCTGGGTGGCCCGCATCTGCTCGGTGGTGAGGTTGCCGCGCTTGAGGAGCTTGAGGACGACGGGGCGTTGGAGGAGGGTGTCGTTGGCGAGATAGACGACGCCACTGCCGCCGGCTCCGATCTTGCGGACGAACTCGTATTGCTTGATCTCGCGGCGCTTCATGGATCCATTATTGCAAGTGTGAGGGTGTGGATGATGAAAGGGAGAACGGACCGCAGAGGCGAGGGAAAATATTTGCCACCGAAGAGGATACCTTTTCCTTGGGCGAGAAGGAGAGGAGTTCTATTGCATTAGCTGATAGACATCATAGCCATCGATCGCTGTTTGCCGCTGATAGTGCGACCAGGCGGCGGCAAACTGAGGGCCCTGCTGAAACCAGGAGATCATATTGAAGTTTTTTCCGTCCAGGCCCTGGCACGGACGCTCGACTGTGCATTGCTGGACGAGGACGACAGAAGGCCGCCAGTAGTCCAGGTCCTCGGCTGACTGCGTGCGTTGAAGGGAGGCGAGACTTGCGAGCTTTTCGGGAGAGAGCTGCTTGAAGGGAGCGGGAGCGCCCGTCGGCCCTAGTTCGTTCTGGATGATCGCGGGAAGCATCCACAGATGCGCGAAACGGCTTCCCCAATTCAAGCCGTGGTTGTAGGCGCTGGCCTGGGCCGGCTCGCTGGTTGAAAAGACATACACCGTCGTTGAAGGCGTTTGTTGAGCGAGAAATCGGTCGAGTTCATTGCCCTCAAGCCTCTTGGGATTGGCGTGCAGGATACGAGGGTGGATTGCGATGAAACAAAGCAAGACCGCCATGAGGGTAGAGGCAATGAGGGCCATCCGGTTGAGGAGGCGCGAGTCAGAGCTGAGTTTGCTGATGACGGGACTGAGGAGGTCGATGAGGAGATACGCAAGCGCGAGTTCGAGCAACGCCTGGTGCGGATAGGCGTGATACGGCCAATCCGTGTGTTGTATGTCGTATGCAAAGGAGGCGGCGATGCTGCACATCAACAACGTGACGGGGGTCGCCGGATCGCGCAAAGATCTGCGAAGGAGGAGAATTGCCAACAGCATTACGGCGACGATCAGCATGTAGTCGCGGAGGCTAAGGGCCAACGCAACGGTATTTATGGTTCCGAAGGCCCAGTACGTATCGACAAGGAGCGGGAGTGCCGTCTTTACGTAGCCGGTCGTCAAATACGCAAGCGCTAGAACGAACGAACTGGCTGAGACCATGGCCAGGAATTCCGGAGCTCTGACCCGGCGGAGGCTGCGGACACGGAGAGCGAGGACCAACTCGAGTCCGACAAGAATAAGGGTGTCTTGAGGCTTGAACCAGATGGCCATGCCTGCGGCCACACCCAAAGCGCAACGCTCGGCCCGGGGAAGACGGTCGACTGCGCCGGTTGCGGTAGCTAGAACGTAAGGCAGTATCAGGACGATGAGGAGATGTTCACGTTGGCCGAAGTCGAATGGTCCGATCATGAATTCGATCCACAGGACCGCGCAGCCGAGGAGGCCGGCGGCGACGGGACCGGCCAACACAGCACTGTGACGCATTATCCTGACACACCATGCGATGCTGCCGAAGATCATCGCGGTAACCAGCAGGCGCAGGTAGAGGACAGGAGATCCGTGCATCCAACGGCCTAGCAGGACAGGGAGCGCGGAGAACCAGATGATCAGGGGTGGACTGACCTCGGCCAAATGTGGACCGTACGGCTTGACTCCGGAGAGGAGCCGCTGCGCCTCGACGAGATAGGAGATCTGGTCAGGCGCGATGGGGTAGATGAAGAATCGAGCGAGCCGCCAGAGGAACAGCGCGATTGTGCTGCAAATCAGGAAAGTAGCGAGGAAAGACGTACGGATCGCGGGCGAATTCTGGGTCCTCATCTACGGCTGACTCTCCAGATTGGATGCGACGTCGTGCGACGCGCTCATTGGCTTCTCACTCCCTATTGCAGTGTTCATGTTTCGCCAGCGCCCAGGGCGGCTTCACCAACCGATTGTTACATGGGCCGACTAATGACGATGGCCGCGGCCCATGATTGAGTCGCTGCCATTTGATGCTCGATGCACATTAGTGACGGCCGGATCGCCTTTTTCCCAGGGGCGGGGTTGATGGGTCTCCCTACCACTTCTGGCGGCGGCCTACGAGGAACATGACGGCCCAGGTAAGGTCGAGGTCGATGCCCATCGATTTTTCGTAGACGTCGACGGCGTTGCGGGTGATTTGGGTATATCCGTCCAGATTATGCGGTGCGGGATGGTTGTGGCATCCGAATTGCAAGTGAAAACCATGTAAGAGGCGCGGTAAGGCGCACAAATTGCGAAATAGTTTTCGTTGGACGCCAACGCGAGCAGGAGATTTTGCATCGCAATTAGCAACCAATGAGACAGATCGCCTCCCCGGTTGTACAGAGTAATGATAAAACGAGAGGGTCTGCGATGAATGCTGTTGTATCTTTTCTCTCGGAGCAAGCGAAATCGCGCATGACAGCCAATCTTCTTCTCATCGACGATAACGCTGTTCAGGCGGCGACGCGGCAGACAATTCTAAGGCGAGCCGGGTATTTTGTGATTGCGGCGCTCAACCCTGTCCGGGCCCTGGAGCAGTTTCAGGGCGGCGAGTTTCCGGAGGACATTGGGTTGGTGATTACGGACCACCTGATGCCGGGGATGAGCGGCTCGGAGTTCGTTCGGGCCCTGCGTAAGACGCATCCGCAGATGCCGGTGCTGGTGATCAGCGGACTGGAAGAGGCCGAGCGGGAGTATGCGGGCCTGGATGTCACCTTCCGGATGAAGCCCCTGCTGCCAGATCAACTGCTGGAGACGGTGCGGGTGCTGGTTGAAGAGGGTGGGGCCGATACGCGGTTGTCGGCCGTTTCTTAGTTTTTTCGTCTTTTGGCCTATCTGAGTCGCGTCCGGTAAACGGCGGTTTATTGCTGTTCCGCGCTGCCCTTGAGAGAATGGGTAGAGGGACCAATGCGATTACACCCGATGCCGGAGTTTGGTAGTTTTGTGCTGTTGCTTGCTTTGGCGCTGAGCGTCTATACGCTGGTGATGGGTGGAGTGGCGCTCTGGCATTCGCGAGGCGCGACTGCTGGGGCAGATGGTGCGGCGGGACGACTGGGTGAGACGGCGCGGCGGGCTGGGATTTCGAGTTTTATTGCTCTAAGTTGCGCAGCGTTTGCGTTGGTGTGGGCCTCGTTTACGAATGACTACTCGGTCTCGTACATTCTTCATCACACGAACAGAGCATTAAATACGGCTTATAAGTTCTCTGCGCTTTGGTCGGGGCAGGAGGGCTCGCTGCTGCTGTGGGCGTGGCTGTTGAGTGCATATGGGTTTGTGCTGCGGATGCGGCACAAGGTTGATGTGCGGCTGACGGCGTTTGCTTCTACGATCCTTGCGGGGATCCAGGTTTTCTTTCTGATGCTGCTGAATTTTGCCGCGCCCCCGTTTGCGATCCAGCCGGGGCCGGTGGCGACGGATGGGTTTGGATTGAACCCGTTGCTGCAGTATCCGGAGATGGTGATCCATCCGCCGATGCTGTATTTGGGCTATGTCGGATTTTCAGTGCCGTTTGCTTTTGCGCTGGGCGCGCTGATGATGCGGTATCCGGGAGAGAAGTGGATCCATATCACTCGGCGATGGACGATGGTAACTTGGCTGTTTTTGACGTGCGGGATTTTTCTGGGGGCGCACTGGGCCTATAGCGTGCTGGGTTGGGGCGGGTACTGGGGATGGGACCCGGTCGAGAACGCGAGCCTGATGCCATGGCTGACGGGGACGGCGTTTCTGCACTCGGTGATGATGCAGGAGAAGCGCGGGATGATGAAGAGCTGGAACGTGTGGCTCATCTTCTCGACCTTTCTGCTGACGATTCTGGGGACGTTGCTGACGCGGTCGGGAATTGTGAGCTCGGTGCACGCGTTTGCGTCTTCTAATATTGGCGACTGGTTCTATGGGTTCATCCTGATTGTGTTTGCGGTTTGCCTGTTTACGTTCTTCAAGCAGAAGGACCACTTGAAGTCGGAGAACAGGCTGGAGTCGCTGGTGAGCCGCGAGTCAAGCTTTCTGTTCAATAACCTGATTCTGCTGGCGGCTTGCTTTACGGTGTTGTGGGGGACGCTGTTCCCGGTGCTGAGTGAGTACGTGCAGGGGACGAAGGTCACGATGGGTGCTCCGTTTTATAACCGGGTGAATCTGCCGATCGGATTGTTTCTGCTGTTTCTGACAGGGATTGGGCCGTTGCTGGCGTGGCGGTCGACTTCGCTGCGGTCGATTCGGCGGAATTTTATTTTGCCGAGTATTGCAATGGGTGTGGCGCTGGTGGTGTTGCTGATTGTTGGCGTGAGGCCCTGGGAGGCCGGAGACGATTGGCAGGGTACGCTATTTTCGCTGGTGACGTTTACGCTGGCGGCGGGTGTGATTACGGCAATTACGGCGGAGTTTCTGCGTGGGGCTTCGGTGGTGAGGACGCAGACGGGGAAGAGCCTGCCGGCTTCTACGGTGCTGCTGGTGCGGAGAAATACGCGGCGGTATGGCGGGTATATCGTCCACTTCGGCATTGTGGTGATGTTTATTGGCATTGCGGGCGGGGCTTTCAACCAGTCGCATGAGCAGGAGATGGGGTTTGGCGATACGTTGACTTTGGGACAGTACCGGTTGGTGTGCCAGAGCTTCACGCAGGACTCGAAGCCGGAGTTCGATACCGAGTATGCGTTGCTGGATGTTTACAGGGGCCAGAAGAAACTGCTGCAACTAGCGCCTGAGAAGCGGATTTATTTCCCCAACACGGACCATGCGCAGCCGTCGACGATGGTTGCACTGCATTCGACGCTGGCGAGCGATCTGTATGTGATCTATGAGGGCCGGGACCCGGATTCGGACAAGCCGATCATCAAGGCGTTTCTGAATCCGCTGATGAACTGGATATGGATCGGGGTGTTGATTGTTGTGGCGGGGACGTTCCTTGCGCTGGTGCCGAATATGACACGCGCGCCGGTACGGCTCGCGGTGGTGGAACCGAGGCTGGTAGAAGCTGAGGCCCATCATGTTTAGTTTGCGGCCCCGACGATGGATGCAGGCTTGTGTGGTTTGTTTGCTGGCGGTGGTGATGCTGGGCGCGGACCCTTCGGCGCGGTTTAACAAAGTGGGGCATGAGATGATCTGCACCTGCGGGTGCGGGCAGATCCTGCTTGAGTGCAACCATGTCGGATGTCCAGTCTCGCCCGTGATGATCGGCGAACTGCATACGCTGATGGATGCGGGCGGGTCGAACACTTCGATAATGAACTGGTTTGCAGCGAAGTATGGGGCTACGGTGCTGGCGGCGCCGATTCGTGGCGGGTTTGACAACGTCGCGTGGATTGCGCCGTTAGCGGTCTTTTTATTGGCTACGGTGGGTGTGGGATTTTTGATTCGGATGTGGACGCTGCGGTCGGGGCGGCGTGTGGCGGCGAGTGCGGTGGGTCCTGGTGTTGGCGGCGACGCGATGAGGGAACGGATTCGCCGGGAGACGGAGTACTGACATGGGCATGATTGCAGGTGTGGTGCTGACGTTCGCGGTGTTTGTTTACATGTTCTGGCCGGAGAAGGACCCGTTTGTGCAGGCGGACAAGACACGGGTGGATTATCTGAGGGAACGCAAGGACGTGATCTATGAAAACCTGCGAGACCTGAGCTTCGAGTATCAGGCCGGGAAGTATCCCGAGCAGGACTATATGGAACAGCGGGTGGGGCTGGAGGACGAAGCCGCACGGGTGATCGCGGAGATGGAGATGCTGCAGGCGCGCGGGGACCTTGGGCGGAGAAGGAACGCTTAGAGTATCCTATATAGATACATTCCTAAGAGATTAAGCAAGGAGAGCATCAATCCGTCTGCCTTACCATAACCGAGAAACATGTAACTCAATTGCCAAGCAGGGTCCATATTGGCGACTCAGGGATTAAAATATTTACGGGCGATCGGTGTCGCGCTGGGCGTCACTTCGATTTACCTACTTTGGCTCCTGGGCCCTCTTGTCACTTCGACGCATGAGTCGATCTATCATTGGGACGGTTCGCCTTCGCAGCTCTTCGTCGCTCCCATTTTGGACTTCTGCGCTTTCTGGCTGCTGCTTTCGCTGGTGTTGATTTTTGCGCGCGGAAGGCTACGAATCGCGATATGGTTTGCGCTCATCGGCTTGACGCCATGGGTTTACCTTAAGAACTGGTACTACGTAACGCATTCGTATATTCCTCATTGGCTGAGCCTTCTGGTATTGGGTCTAGGTCTGGCTGTCTTTCCAGTCCTGCTGGCGCTGTGGCGATCGAAGTTCGCCGAGAGGTTCGAACAGCTCGAAAAATTTGCAGCGACCTTGTTTATCTTCGCGGGTTTCTATGGGGTCGTGATTCTGTCTCAGTACGCCTGGCTGGGCTGGCAGGCCCGCTCGCTGAACACAGAGCTGCCGTTGCACAACGCGGTGCGTGAGAGACCTGCAGAGGCTGGTAGACCGCGGGTCATCTGGATCCTGCTCGATGAACTCTCTTACCAGCAGGTGTATGAACGCCGGCTTCCAGGACTTCAACTCCCGGCCTTCGATGCATTGGCGGCGCAGGCAACAGTGTTCACTCACACGGTCCCAGCTGGGATCCAGACCGAAGAGGTCATCCCCTCCTTGCTGACGGGTGAGCCTGTGGACCGGATTCGCGCTTCATCCGATGGGAGGCAGCTCTCCATACATAATTCGCATACCGATGCCTGGCAAGGGTTCGACGAGCATGACACGGTCTTTCAGGACGCGTTGAATCTGAACTACAGCACCGCGGTCGCGGGTTGGTATAACCCCTATTGCCGCATTCTGCCGGACGTCCTGGATCGCTGCTTCTGGACGTTCGCTTACCCGGCTGACAACACGATGGCGCCTCGAGCTTCGTTGCGATCGAACCTATTCAATCCATGGATGCGCTTTTTCGGCGACGGGCTGGGTAAGCGCGTTGCCTCATCACTACTGAACTATTCCGTGCCGGAGGACATCACCGCAGAGCAGCACCTTGCCGACTATGTGGCCCTTGCGGATGCGGCAGACCGAATGCTGAAAGACCCGTCGGCCAGCTTCGTTCTGATTCATATGCCAATCCCTCATCCATGCGGAATCTACGACCGAAGGAACAGCAGGTTTTCGCTGACAAATTCCAACTACCTGGATAATATTGCGCTGGCCGATAGGTTTCTTCAACACGTCCGATCGGAGCTTGAGCAGAGTGGGCAATGGGACGCGTCCACGATCATCGTGATGGCGGACCATTCGTGGCGCACAAAGTTGATATGGGAAGCAATGCCCGAGTGGACCAAGGAGGAGCAGATTGCAAGCGGAGGCGGGCAGTTCGACGATCGACCCGCCTACATTGTGAAGCTGCCTGGACAACACACGGGTGACCGCATCGATGCGCCTTTTGCCGCGTTGAATACGCGGAGGCTGTTTGATGCGGTGTTGGCGCAGAAGATCCAGTCGAAGGAGCAGCTATCTGCATGGGCGGCGATGCAGAGTGGGCAATCATCGGCCAAGGCTTCGCCGATCGCACCGCGTCACACCGATTTGCAGGCGATGCGAAGCCAGCCGGAAGTGCGCTGATCCTGGTCCGTTTGACGTAGACTTTAGGTGTGACTTCTTTCTTCTTAAATATCCGACGTGTTGTTGTGGCCGCTGCAATGGCGGCGGCGCTTTCCAGTTTTGCGCTTGCCGATTCGATCACCGGCATTGTTACGAATAAGACAACAAATAAACCTGCAGCCGGAGACGATGTTGTACTGATTCGCCTGCAACAAGGGATGCAGGAGTCGAGTCGCACGAAGACCGATGCGAAGGGCCATTTTACGCTGGACGTCCCCGCTGGCGATAACGGGGTCCACCTGGTGCGGGTAACGCATGATAAGGCGAATTATTTTCGACCTGCGCCGCCGGGAACGCAGTCCGTTGAGGTCGAGGTCTTTAACGCCGCGGCGAAGGTGAAGGGCGTGACGAACGAGGCCGACGTGATGCGGCTGCAGACGGACGAGAGCGGGAAGGCGCTGCGTATTGTCGAGAATTTTTTTGTGAAGAACGAGTCGAACCCTCCACTGACACAGTTCAGCGACAGGCCGTTCGAGTTCTATCTGCCGGAGGGTGCGGTGGTGGAGGGATCGGCGGCGCTGGCACCGGGTGGGATGCCGGTGCAGGCTTCGCCGGTGCCTTTGGGTGATCCGAACCACTATGCCTTTATTTTTCCGATCAGGCCGGGCGAGACACGGTTTCAGATTAGTTACAGGCTGCCGTATAGCGGGAGCTTGAAGTTTGCGCCGCGGGTGGCGTCGCCCACGGACACGGTCGCGATCATGATGCCAAAGAGCATGACGTTCAAGCCGGGACCGTCCGCGGGGTACGACCCTGTGACGGAGGAGACGACGGCGCAGACGTATGTAGCGAGAAATGTGCAGCCCTCGCAGGCGCTGGATTTTACGGTTTCGGGAATAGGACAGATGCCTCGGGACGCAGGTACGGAAGGTGCGACAGACACTTCGCCGCAGACCGGCGCTGGCGGTGCGGCGAGTTCTGCGGCCAGCGACACGCGGCCAGGTGGCGGGTTGGGTGTGCCGCTTGATCCGGAGGGGACGAATGATCCGTGGGCGAAGTATAAGTGGTGGATCCTGGGCGGGCTGGGGCTGGTGATGGCGGTGGGAGCTGGAACTATGTTGAAGAATGGGCCTGCTCCGACTGTGGCTACGGCCGTTGCGGGGAGTGGCGCTGTGTCTGGGCCTGATTCCCTGCTCTCGGCGATGAAGGAAGAGTTATTTGCGTTGGAGACGGACAAGTTGCAAGGACGATTGAGCGAGAGCGAGTATGCGGAGCAGAAGGCCGCGCTGGAGGTGGTGCTGCGGCGAGCGCTGTTGCGCGGCGATCGTGCGGCGGACGCGTCTAATGTAGCGGGACCGGTCGTATGAGGTGCTGCAGATGAATACTTTCAAGTCGACCTTGCTGCTTGTCATGCTGACGCTGCTTCTTCTTTTTCTTGGGGAGCACTTCGGCGGGCGGAACGGGATGGTGCTGGCGTTTCTTCTTTCAGTCGTGTTCAACTTTGGGACCTACTTCTTTTCCGACAAGATCGCGCTGAAGATGTACAACGCGCAACCGGTGACGCGGGAGCAGTTGCCGCGGGCGTATGCGGCGGTGGAACGCCTGACGACGAAGCAGGGGCTGCCGATGCCGAAGATTTATGTGCTGCCGACCGAGTCGCCAAATGCGTTTGCGACGGGAAGGAACCCGCAACATGCTTCGGTGGCGGTGACGCATGGGATCCTTCAGCTACTGGACGATGAGGAGCTAGAGGGCGTGCTGGCGCATGAGCTAGGACATGTGAAGAACCGCGACATTTTGACGAGTTCGATTGCAGCGACTCTGGCCGGGGCGATCACGATGATTGCGCGGATGGGGTACTGGGCTTCGTTGTTTGGCGGCTACGGCGGTGGTGGCGGGCGGAGCCGCGAGCGAGGGGGCGGTGGGCTGGGCGCGCTGTTAATGATTATCGTCGCGCCGATCGCTGCGACTCTGATTCAGTTGGCGATCTCGCGGTCGCGGGAGTATGAGGCGGACGCTACAGGGGCGGCGACAACAGGCAATCCGTATGCTCTGGCGCGGGCGCTACAGAAGCTGGACGCTTATTCGAAGAGGGTCCCGATGGAGGCTTCGCCTTCGAATGCGCACTTATTTATCGTGGCGCCGCTATTGAGTAGTGGAGGGATTGCGAGTTTGTTTTCGACGCATCCGCCGATGAAGGAGCGGATACAGCGGCTGATTGGAAGGGACCACGTCTAGCATGCAGACTTTTTTGCGGGCCCTGCGGCTGTATGCGATGGTTGCGTGGGTGGGAGGACTCGGTTTCTTTGCTTTTGTGGTTGCGCCGGTCGCCTTTCACAGCTTGGCAAGCGCGCATGAGGCGGGAGTTGTAGTGGGTGGGACGCTGCGAGTGTTGCACTGGATTGGATTGATTGGTGGAGGGGCTTTCTGTCTGGCGACGGGATGGCTTTGGCTTGGGGCCGAGGTGCCGGCGAGGGTGGGGTTTGTGCGGCAGCTGGCGCTGACGGGGATGATGCTGGTGGTGACGGCTTACTCGCAGTTCAGAGTGCTGCCGGCGATGGAGGTGGACCGCACACTCGCAGGGGGCGAGGTGGAGACCGCTTCGCTGGACAATGCGGGACGAGTTGACTTCGAGCGGTTGCATGCTCTGTCGGAGCGGCTGGAGGGGTTGGTGCTGCTGTGCGGGCTGGGGGTGGTGTTTGTTCTGTCGCGTGAGTCGCAGTGGCCGGAGACGGGGAAGCCGAAGACAGATAAAATCGTTAGACCATGAGAACTGAAGCGAATGGTTTGCGGTGCGGTGGGACTTCTATTTCTAAAGCGATCGGCGATGTGTTGAACATCTGCCGGAACGACTAGCCGTGTCTGCGCTTTGGTTGAGCCTGGTGCTGGGACTGGTCGCTGGGTTGGCGGACTATCTCGGCGGATTTCTGCTGGTGCGCAGGTCGCCTTCGGCAAAGGCCCTCCGCTATTTCGTCGCGCTGGGCGCGGGTTTCATGTTAGCGGCGGCGGTGCTGGAGATGGTCCCGGAGGGGATGCATGTGAATCCGCAGTGGGCGCCGCTGCTGGTGCTTGGTGGATACTGCGGGGTGCATCTGTTGGAGCATACGCTGGTGCCGCACTTTCATTTTGGCGAAGAGACGCACGCTCATGAGTTTCTTTCGGCGAAGACAAGCTACTCGGTGATGCTGGGGCTGGCGACGCATACTTTTTTCGACGGGGTGGCAATCGGTTCGGGGTTTGTGCTGTCGCACTGGCTGGGGTGGGTCCTGTTCTTCGCAGTGTTTCTGCATAAGATCCCCGAGGGTTTTACGATGGCGAGCGTGATGCTGGCTGGAGGACGCGGTCGGGCGATGGCGCTGAATTCTGCGCTGTTTCTGGGGGCGATGACGGTGGTAGGGGTGTTGGTGATTAATCTGGAGCCGAGCTGGGTACGGGTCGGGCTGCCGCTTTCGGCGGGGGTGACGATCTATGTTGCAGCGACGGACCTGGTGCCGGAGGTGAATCGGGAGCCGGGGATCAAGATGGCGCTCGTGTTTTTTGTGGGGGTGGTGGTGTTTTTTCTGCTTCGGCTGCTGGGGCCGGGATAGCGGGTCGTTTCGCTTTCCTAAACCAGTATTTTGAATCTACTGAGACTGCTCGATGAGTAGCGTCACGGTGGCGGAGTGCTGGAGGACGCTGCCGGTTGAGGCGGTGGCTGTGCCAGTGACGGTGATGGTGTAACTCTTGGCGGCGATGGCGAGAGCGTCGGCGGTGCTGATGCGGTCTCCGCAGCCGGTGGAGAGCAGGAGGGTGAGGCTTAGGAGGGTGAGGGTGAAGAACTTTGTTGGGATGAGACTGCTACGGGGACGAACGACAAGAGTTGCGACTGGTAACAACAGAAACGCCCACCTCAGGGATGGATGGGTTGGGGCGCTTTCTAGCGCGGCGGTGTTCGGGGTGGCGATGGTGAGGGTGAAGGTGTTGTTTGTACTGCCGGGCGGAAGAGTGGGAGGGTTGAAGGAGGCGGTGGCGAGATTTGGCAGGCCAGTGGCCGCGAGCGTGATTGAGCTGGAGATGGCTCCCTGAGGCTGCACGGTAAAGGTGAAGCTGGCGGAGCTGCCGGAGGGGACGGTTTGGGTAGTGGCGCCTGTGGGGGTGAGTGTGAAGTCGGGGTTGGCGGTGGGGCCGGTGCCGACGGTGATGAGTTGAGAGGTGGAGGCGCTGGGGGTGAAGTTGGAGCTTCCACTGTAAACGGCGTTGAAGGAGTGTTGGCCCTGGGTGATGGAGGTGATAGTGAAGACGGCCGCCCCTGTGGCGGAGAGCAGCGTGGTGGAGATTGGGCTGGCGCTGTCGAGGAGAGTGACTGGGCCAGCGGGTGTGCCGCTAGTCGTGCTGGTGACGTAGGCGGTGATGTTTATGGAAGAGCCAGTGCTGGCGGTCGCGCCGAGATTGCTTAGCGTGATAAGGGTGGGAGCGGGATTGATGGTGAGGGTCGTGGCGGGTGATGCGATGGCGTAGTTCCCTGCTGCCGAACCGGTCAACGTCGCGGTGATGGGGTAGGTGCCGGATGGCGAGAGCGTGGTGGCTGTGGTTGTGAAGGCGGCGGAGAGGTTCGATGTATCTTGCGGGAGGACTCCGGTAAGGGTACCGCTGATGCTGGGGACAGGTTGGCCGTAGAGGAGGGTGATTGGCGCGATAGTCGCGGTTAGTTGTTGGGGTGCGATGGTGAGGACAAAGGTGGAGCTTTGGGCGGCCCCGTGGGTCTGGTCTCCGACGTAGGTGGCGATGAGGTTGTGGATGCCAACGGAGAGGTTGGTGGTAGAGAGGGTGGCGGTGTTGGCTGCGAGGGTGAATGTGCCAAGGGTGGTCGTCGCGATGGAGGTGGTGTCGAAGAAGGTGATGCCGCCGGTGGCTGGGGTCGCGGAGGACATGGTAGCGGTGAGTTGGCCGGTGCCGTAGGCGATGACGGAGGGGGCGGTGAGGGTGAGAGCTCCCGGAGTGGTGAGGCCGAGGCCGGCGACGGTTTGGATAGTGGTTGCTGGCGCCGGGGCCGCTGTGAGTTGGCGAATGCGCTGGTTGCCGGTGTCGGCGAGGGTGATGACGGCGGAGGGAGAGATGGCGGCGTTGCTCGGACTGTCGAGCGAGGCGGCGATGGCAGGGTCTCCGTCGCCGGAGAAGGCCTGAGTGCCGTCGCCGGCTACGGTGGTGATGATGCCGGTGGCAGCGGCGATCCGGCGGATGCGGTGGTTCGCAGTGTCGGCCAGGTACAGGTCGCCATTGGTGTCGATGGTGAGGCCGTGCGGGAGGGCGAGGGTGGCGGCGATTGCGGGAGCGATATCGCCTGAGTAGCCCAGAGTGCCGGTTCCTGCGATGGTGGCGATGACGCCAGTAGTGGCATCGATGCGGCGGATACGGTGATTGTGAGTGTCGGCGAGGTAGAGGTTGCTGGCGGAGTCGAGGGCGATGCCGGCGGGTGAGTCGATGGCGGCAGAGATCGCGGGGCCGGCGTCGCCGGAGAAACCCTGGGTGCCGTTGCCGGCAATGGTGGTGATGAGGCCGGAGGCGGCGATCTTGCGGATGCGATGGTTGCCGGTGTCGGCTACGTATAGGTCGTTTGCAGGATCGAGGGCGAGGGCCGTGGGGAGGTCGAGTTGGGAGGCGGTGGCAGGGGCGTTGTCGCCGGAGAAGCCGGGAGTGGAACCCGCGATGGTGGTGATGAGGCCGGAGGTGAGGTCGAGTTTGCGGATGCGGTGGTTGTGGGTGTCGGCGATGTAGAGGTTGCCTGCGGCGTCGAGAGCGAGACCCTGAGGCGAGTCTAGTGTGGCTGCGGTGGCAGGGCCTGCGTCGCCGGAGAACCCTTGTGCGCCGGTGCCGGCGATGGTGGTGATGCGGCCGACGGTGTCGACCTTGCGTATGACGTGGTTCGCGGTCTCGGCAAGATAGAGGTTGCCGGCTGGGTCGAAGACGATCGCCGTAGGAAGGATGAGAGGCACGGTCAGTGCGGAGATCTGCGCAGCGACTGTGAGAGAAGAAGCGAGGGAGAGTATGAGGAGGAGTGCGGTCCGAAGTGGAGCGCGGCTGGAGCGAGGAGGGTGTGTGATGCTCTGCGTACCCATGAGGAGTTGGCCCGATGTTTTTTGGGATCAGTTTGGCTCGTTATGCGGCTTACGGGCCTATGCCTAACTTTACCGCAAGGATGATAGTCTTCGATTGACTTTTGCCGGTATCGCTGAGTCAATCGAAGAAAAGGGTGCGGAGGGAGAATGCCACGTCATTGCTTAACGTTGGATTTGAAGGACGATGAGACTGCGATCTCGGAGTACAAGCGGTATCACGTGAAGATTTGGCCAGAGGTTAAGCAGAGCCTGTTCGACGCGGGAGTGGTCGCGATGGAGATCTATCTGCTGGGAACGAGGATGTTCATGATTATGGAAGTGGACGCTTCATTTTCGCTGTCGGCGAAGGCGGCCAAGGACCTGGCGAATGCGAAGGTGCAGGAGTGGGAGACGATTATGCACGGGTTTCAACAACAACTGCCTGGGGCGCGAGCCGACCAATATTGGATGGTCATGGAGCGCGTATTCAGCCTGGACGAACAGTAGAGCGGCGATCGAGTGGAGCCGCAGGACGAAAAGCAGAAGGCCCCGGGAAACATTCCCCCGGGGCCTTCAGTTATTGGATGTTAAGTTGAATTAGGGGATGGTCTGGAAGCGGCCATTTGCAAGACCTACAGCGTATGGCTGGTACAGGGGAACGGCAGCACCGATGATCTCGGTGACGAAGGTATTAACACTACCGCCTGCGACCCAGACGTTTCCAGCCCAGTCTACGGCAACGGCTTGGCTGGCGTTCAGGTAAGTTACACCCTTCTGGAAACCGGTCGGCGGTGTAAGCGGCGAAGCCTCATTGGTACCAAATTCCGTGATCTCACTGAGACTCGGGGCGCCGCTGTTGGGAATCCAGGCGTTCGCACGGCCATCGACGGACAATCCTTTCGGTGCGTTGATCCCCGCCGATGCTGCTGGGAAGGGGAAGCCGCCGGCATCAGGATAAGTAGTTCCATTGTTGAAGAGCTGGGTTATAGCACCGGTATCGAGCGCAGAGGTGAAGATGCCACTGCGACCAACGGACAGCCCGTAGGAATTACCGGATGTGGGGAACGGGGTGGTGATGAAGCCATTCATATTACCAACGGCGGTGCTGGGCGCCACCTGAGAGATGAACGTTGAACCGGAGGAGACCCAGATGTTGCCCTGCGTCGCGGGTGCCTTGAAGTCAGGCATCAGACGAAGAGGGCCGGCGCCAACGGTGTTGGATATCTGGACAGGCGCTACCGCAGAGGTAGCGGTCGCTGCCACAGGCAACTGATAGAGGGAGCCAGTAGAGCCGGCGACCGCGGTGAAGTACACGTTGCCTACGCCGTCTGCCGTAATGGCGAGAGGCGCGACGGCGACTGGGAAGGCGAGGCTCGCGTGACTAGTCGGGTTGTAACGATACATGGTGGTACCGCCAGCCGACCATACGTTGCCCGCTGAATCGAGCGTTCCGCCAGACGATGTGAGGCCTGCGTCAAAATTGACGCAGTGAAAGGGTGCGCCCGTCGACGAGATGGAGGAAAGATTGCCTCCGGCCTGCGCGTTGTTGAACCACACGTTGTTCTGGCCATCGATGTTAATGTCGGTGGGTGAAAAGATGAAGCTGCCGGTACCGCCCGTGGGAGTGCCGCAGCTGCTGGTGCTTGAATAGCTGACGCCGACGGTCCAGTCAGTTGGCTGGACGGCGAGGGCGGGCTGGTAGGGCGCGCCAAGTGCAGGAGCCAGCGCAAAGAGATTCCCGAGGTTCGTTGTGCTGCCGTTGCTCGGATTGGTGAAGATATAGAAGAGTGCCTGGAGCGTATCCTTAGCCGGACTGAAGCTCCCTGGGTTGAGGTTGGTTACATTCGGTGGAGGGGGAACTGCCGACGAGAACAAGGTGGCACAGGCCGGCGCCGTCGAGGTCGCGCCGTTGATGCAGGTGGAGATGATGTTCGCAAGCGTGTTGATCTTCGCGGACTCCGGAGTTGCGGTAAGCGTTACGGACGAAGCAATATTGCCGTTGCTCGCCGCCGGAATCGTGGTGGAGGAGACAGCGAGACCGCTCGCCGCGTTGGCCAGAAGCGCAACGGTGTTGGGTAGATTGAGCACGATGAGTCGCTCTTCGCCTATACTGTCGGCGCTGAGGGTGTCGATGTTGTTGTTGGCATCAGCCCCCGGATTGAAGTATTGCTGCACTGCAGCCATCGTGGCGACGGTGGTCACTTCGCTCATGTAGACAAAGTTGGAAGCGCCAAGCGTGGCGCAGTCGCCATAGAGTGCGATGAATGCCGCTGCCGTGTTGGTCTGTCCGACGACACCGTTGTTCTGCGTATTGCCACCTTGAGAGGTCACATACACCAATGGCGATCCGCCAGAGCCGGGACAGGTGTAAACGTTTGTGGTGCCGTTGCCGCCCGAGCCTTTGGTGAAGCTAAAGGAGCCTGAGCCGTCGGTGGTGGTGATGGCCGCCTTGATGGCGGGAGCACCTTGGCCAGCGAACCACAGAGTGACGGCAGCGCCTATAACAGGCTGATTGCCACCATGAATCTTCCCGCTGAGGGCGGCGGGCGAACTGAATGGGTTTGCGCTCGGGGCCGTAGATGACATACTCGAGCAGCCAGCAGTGAGTACAACGCTCGATGCCAACAGCACGAGCAGATTTCGCTTTGAGCCCGTCAGCCGGGCAAAATGATTGCCAATCATGGGTGTTCCCTCCGAAAGGTAGTGGTGCGGTTTGCTACGCAAGGTTGTTGCCGTGGCGACAGGTTGTGGAGACCAGGGGGAAATCGCAGTCATAAAGATAAGACGGGTTTCGGAAAAAGGTACCTGATTGCAAGTCGAATGTAAAAAGCTTATCGAACGAACGCACTACGACCGCAGGTTGCATCTGAGTCCCCTTGGATGTAATAGCCCGTTCCGGGAAGCTAATTACAGGACAAAGGCAAAACTTGAACGTCTTATGATGGAGCATACCCGAGGTTGGCCAATCTGTTGCTTAATTGCTCATGATACTTTTGGGTCATTTATGGCAGCACAATTTGTTGTACCTGAGTGAAAGCTCGCGGTGCCGGATGGATTTCGTCTTTGAGCGCAAAACGATGCTAAGAACTATAGCTATTGATTCTGCTTGATTTAGATAGGACCAATTAGAACGGCGACTAGGTCTGTTTCGGCGAACGGGCGCCGGCCCCCTCGGGAAAAACTGATTCCAGTCGCCGCATGACGTGAGTCGGATCTGCCTGCCCACCTGTTACCCAACTTTGTTCCAAGCTGTGGATTTCCCGCCTTTGGCTGGTACTTTTCTCGCCGCCGCCGCGGAGTCTGAGCGTCTAAAACAAGCGGAATTACAAGGCCTTCGGTCGGAATGGGCAACTTCGGTTGCAGAAGACTAATCTATGCAGTAGATTGCTTTCGATCACAATCTTCTTCATCGGAGACGACCCATGCACGAGAAATTCATTGCTCTTGCAGCAAGCCTGACGCTTTCAGCGACGCTAATTTTGAGCGGATGCAAGAGCTCGGCCCCCGCACCAGCCCCGGGTGCCGCGCCCGACCAAAGCTCCGCGCCGGCGGCGCCCCCTGCAGGTGCACCAGCTGGTCCTGCGGCGGCTCCGGCTATGGCCCCGAGTGCGGCCCCTGCCGCCACACCTGCGACGCCAGGAGCTGCACCGCCCGCAGAAGCGGCCGCTGCTCCTGTTCCGTCGCCACCGCCACCGCCGCCAGAACCTGTGAGGTTGACTGCCCCGGTGGGTGCTTCCGTGGTGGTGACCGTTACCGAACAACTGAGTGCCAGCCATAATAATGTTGGAGACGGATTTACCGGCGTTCTCGCGCAATCGGTCAGGGCTTCAGGTGGTGGGGTGGTCTTCCCTCGCGGAGCACATGTGGTTGGAACCGTGGTTGCCGCAAAGGGACAGGGGAAGTTCAAGGGATCCGGTGCGCTGGGAATCCAGGTAACGTCAATCTCCGGGACTCCGGTGAGTGTGAGCTCTTATGAGAAGGAACAGAAGGGTAAAGGAAAGCGCACGGCGGGATTCATCGGGGGCGGCGCGGGGGGCGGCGCGTTAATTGGCGGCCTGGCGGGCGGCGGCAAGGGTGCATTGATCGGCGGCCTGATTGGCGCGGGTGCGGGTACTGCCGGCGCAGCGTTCACGGGAAATAAGGACGTTGTGATTCCGTCGGAGTCAACCATCAGCTTTCACTTGACCGCGCCGGTGACGATTACGGTAATGCCTAAGAACACTGTTCCGCCACAGTGATAGCTTCCGCAATATATTGAAAGACCAGCACCTGTCCGTTCTTTTGTGGACAGGTGCTTTTTTTTGTGACAGTGGCGGCTAGTGAATGACTTCGCGGAGAAAGAAGGGTGTCGGCGGTAGACTGGATCCATGCGGTTGAATCCGGTTTTCTTATTGTCTGCGACCGATGTCGCGCACTTCCCTTCTGAAGCGAAGACGTTTGGAGCGCCGGAGGTGGCGTTTCTGGGGCGATCGAATGTGGGCAAGTCTTCGCTGATCAATTCTCTGCTTGGGTCGCGCGAAGCCAAGGTTTCTTCGACACCGGGGCGGACGCGGGCGATTAATTTTTTTTCGCTGCATGAGGGTGCGGGCGAGAAGATGAAGGTGAGACCGACGCTGATCTTTGCCGATCTGCCCGGGTATGGGTACGCGAAGATTTCGAAGTCGATTTCGGCGGAGTGGCCGAAGTTTATTGAGCCGTATCTTGCGGAGCGGGAGACGCTGGCGCTTTGCATTTGCCTGGTGGACACGAACATTCCGCCGCAGGAAAATGATACTCAATTGATTACATATTTGAAGCAGACGCAGAGGCCTTTTTTAGTTGTGGGGACGAAGGCGGACAAGCTGTCGAATAATCAGTTGGCGAAGTCACTGGCTGCGCTGAAGAAGGCGCATGGGGTGGAGGAGATTTTGTCTTTGTCGGCGAAGACCGATGCAGGGACGAAGGCGCTGTGGGCGAAGCTGATGGAAGTAGCGGAGTAAGGGCATCGTTTATCGCGAACACTCCACGGACTTGTTTGGCAATACAATTCGCTCATGCGCTTCGTCATCGTATTTCTGTTCTCCATCGTTGCTTTTGCGCAGGACCGGCTCGTTCTGCAGACAAGTGTGCTGCTCGACGGTAAGGGCGCGGTCCTCAAGAACCAGCAGATCGTCGTAGAGGGCGGCCGGATCGTGTCGGTTGGTCCAGGCAAGGCCAAGGTTGATTACGATCTCACGGGACTGACGGTGATGCCGGGGTGGATCGACACGCATGTTCATCTGCAGTGGCACATGGATGCGAACCACAAGTCGGTGAGCGGCGGTGTTAAACCAGAGGAGATGGCGCTTTACACTGCGGCGGACGCGTGGATGGAGTTCGAGGCCGGCTTTACGACGGTGCAGAGCGTCGGCTCGACCTTCGATGGGCCGGTGCGCGACGTAATTCGTCAAGGAGTGCTTCCCGGCCCGCGCGTGCTTACGTCGTTGATCCAGATACAGGGCATGGGTGGCGAAGGTGAGAAGCGGCATGCGTGGACGGACGACGAACTTCGCGAGATAGTTCGAAAGAACAAAGCCGATGGCGCGGACGTCATCAAGCTGTTTGCAACCACCGGCCTGGGCGCGGGTGGTGGACAGAGCATGACGAATGAACAGATCCAGACTGTCTGCTCAGAGGCGAAGGCGGTGGGGTTGCGATCGGTGGTCCATGCGATTGGCGATGCCGGAGCGAGGGTCGCTGTGTTGGCCGGTTGCACGTCGATTGAGCATGGCACATTTCTCAAGGACGAGACGCTCGATCTGATGGTGAAGCACGGGACCTACTTCGATCCGAACTTGCTGGTGCTGCATAACTATCTGGATAACCGGGCGAGTTTTACGTTTACGGAGGCGCAACTGAAGGTCCTTCAGGATGGGATCGCGCCTACGATCGACGTTCTGAAGCGGGCGCGCGGAAAGGGCGTTAAGATTGCGTTTGGGACCGACGCGGTGGCCGGATCGCACGGACGCAATGCCGAGGAGTTTGTGTATCGCGTGAAGGAGGGCGGAGAGAGGCCGATGGATGCGATTGTCAGTGCTACTTCTGTGTCGGCGGAGTCGCTTGGTTTGGGCCAAGAGATTGGGACGGTTGCTCCTGGATTCGAGGCGGACCTGGTCGGTGTTGAGGGGGACCCGCTCAGCGATATTACGGCGGTGCAGAAGGTGCGGTTTGTGATGAAGGGTGGGAAGATCTATAAGAACCTCCCACAGTGACCTCGGGTCTTTTGCCAAAAACCTGTCAGGGTTGACAGTTGCGTGGCCGTCGTTGAGTCAGTGATATCAGACTGTTGCTACAGGCATCGCGTCCCTGATCGGTCGCGAGTCGACTTTAAACAACGCGGAAGTGATGAGGAGGAGTTCTGTGATCAGGAAAAAAGTTCTATCGGTCGGCATGGCAGCGATCTTGATTTTGACTGGTGCCTCACTGGGGCGGAGCTCGGCGCAAACGCCTTCGAACACCTCTGCCCAGAGCAGCACGGACCAGGACATCGACTTACTGCGGAAGGACATTCGCTCGCAAAAGAAGCAAATCATAGCTGCCAACCTGCAGCTTACGGACGCAGAGGCGGTGAAGTTCTGGCCAATCTATGACCAGTACACTGCGGAGCTGGTCAAAATCAACGACGCGAAGTATGGGGCGATCAAGGAATATGCGACCAACTACGACACGCTCACTGATGATAAGGCCATTAACCTGACGGGTCAGGTCCTCGGTGTCGATCAATCGGTGGCACAGTTGCGGCTCAAGTATGTGCCGATAATTGGTAAGGCAATTTCCGGTAAGAAGACGGCCTTATTTTTCCAGCTTGACCGGCGGCTAGTGATGTTGATTGACCTGCAGTTGGCAGCGGCCATTCCTATGGTCCAGCCCTAGAGGGAACAACGGAGAGATGGCTCGCCGAGGGACGGACTATTGCGTTTTACCGGAGTACAATCGAGCCTCCGGCAAAACTGTGAGAGTGGCTCTGCGTTCATTTGCCTGAATATCAAACCGGTCCCCCAGAAATCCGTATTCGATCGATCGGTCTTGCGATCGACTTTTAAACAACAACTCGGAAATGAGGAGGAGTTCTGTGATCAGAAAATATCTTCTATCGATGACTATGGCTACAGTCGTGATATTCACGAACATCTCAGTGGGTCACGGTCAGGCGCAAGCAACTTCGGGTCAGAGCAGCGTGGACCAGGACATCGCGCTGCTGCGGAAGGACATCCGTTCGGACAAGAAGCAGATCATCGCAGCCAATCTGCAACTGACTGATGCCGAGGCACCGAAGTTCTGGCCCGTCTACGACCAGTACACAGCGGATCTCGCCAAGATCAACGATACGAAGATTGCGGCCATTAAGGACTATGCGGCAAACTATTCGACCCTGACCGACGACAAGGCGTTGGCGTTGACCCGACAGATCGTCGGGCTTGATGAATCGGTGGGGCAGCTGCGCTTGAAGTATGTGCCTATATTCAGCAAAGTGATCTCCGGTAAGAAGACTGCCTTGTTCTTCCAGTTGGACCGGCGGCTTACCATGCTTGTTGATCTTCAAGTGGTATCGGAGGTCCCGCTGGTTGAACCTTAGGGTCGCTGAAAGGGCGCCTTCGGTGATGCGCGTTCTGGCTTGAAAAAGAAAAGAGCGGCTGCGAGTTCTATGCTCGCAGCTGCCCTTTCATTCAGTGTGTTTGAATTTCTCTGACTATTCGCCGTAGTAGTCGAGGCCGAGGTGGGTGATGAGGTCTTCGCCCATGATGTGACGGAGGGTGTTTTTCAACTTCATTGACTGGATGAAAAGGTCGTGCTCGGGATAGACACCAGGGGCGCTGTCGGGAGCTTTGAAGTAGAAGCTGAGCCACTCCTGAATACCGAGACCGCGAAGGCTTGGCGTGCGGGCCGCGAGATCCATGAAGAGGATGAGGTCGAGAGCGAGAGGGGCGGCGAGGATGGAGTCGCGGCAGAGGAAGTCTACTTTGAGCTGCATCGGGTAGCCCAGCCAACCGAAGATGTCGATGTTGTCCCAACCCTCTTTGTTATCACCGCGGGGCGGGTAATAGTTGATGCGGACCTTGTGGTAGAGGTCCTTGTAGAGGTCGGGGTAGAGATCGGGCTGGAAGATGACGTCGAGGACGCCGAGCTTGGATTCTTCTTTGGTCTTGAAGGACTCGGGGTCGTCGAGAACCTCGCCGTCGCGGTTGCCAAGGATGTTGGTCGAGTACCAGCCGCTGACGCCGAGCATGCGGGTCTTGAAGGCAGGGGCAAGGACAGTTTTGATAAAGGTCTGGCCGGTCTTGAAGTCCTTGCCGCAGATGGGTGCGTTCATCTTGCGGGAGAGCTCGTTGAGAGCGGGGATGTCGACGGTAAGGTTGGGTGCTCCGTTGGCGAAGGGGACGCCTTCTTTGAGCGCGGCCCAGGCATACATCATGGATGGGGAGATGCCGGGGTCGTTGTCTACTAGTCCCTTTTCGAACGCTTCGAGTGTTTTGTGGACGGCGGTTTGTTCGAGGAAGATTTCTGTGGAACCGCACCAGATCATGATCTGGCGGTCAGTCTTGGTCTTGAACTCGGCGATGTCGTT